>DATCLO010000094.1:0-49226 GCA_036563875.1 Cyclobacteriaceae bacterium | reverse complement strand
ACGTACGACGTCATGAATGCCGACGCCCTGATCTTCGTAGAGAGCTCGGTGGAAAAAGTAGTGAACCTATTAAATAAGGAACAATGAGCGTCCTCAAGAAGCCTTTGGTAACTGAAAAGGTGTCGGCACTGAATGAAAAGGGCCGCTACGGTTTCATTGTCGATATCAATGCCAACAAAGTTGAAATTCGCAAGGCCGTTGAAAAGATGTACGGTGTAAACGTGAAGAGCGTGAACACCATGAATGTGATGGGCAAGGTAAAGGCTCGTTACACGAAGACTGGCCTGCAGATTGGCAGAAGGCCAAACTATAAAAAAGCGATCGTGACCCTGGCAGAGGGCGAGGTGATCGATTTTTACAGCAACGTATAACCCGAGATTCATAGATCATGGCGTTGAAGAAACTCAAGCCGGTAACTCCCGGAACGCGGCATAAGCTTGTGGCGTCGTTCGACGACATCACGGCTACCAAGCCCGAGAAGTCGCTGGTGGTGACCCTGAAGAAAACGGGCGGAAGGAATAACGTCGGTAAGCTGACCATGCGCTACATCGGTGGTGGTCACAAGCAAAAGATGCGCATCATCGACTTCAAGCGCCGCAAGTTTGGCGTGCCGGCTACGGTTAAGTCGATTGAATACGATCCGACGCGTTCTGCACGGGTTGCTCTGTTGTACTATGCCGATGGGGAGAAGTCATATATCCTGGCTCCGGAAGGTATAAAGGTAGGGCAGCAACTGGTGTCGGGTCCGGACATTGCACCGGAAGTTGGAAATGCGCTTCCGCTTTCGAAAATACCGCTGGGTACGATCGTCCATAACGTGGAGATGAAGCCTGGCAAGGGTGGAGCCATCGCGCGCAGCGCTGGCGCATTCGTACAGCTGCTGGCTCGCGAAGGTGGAATGGCAACGTTGAAGATGCCTTCCGGTGAAATGCGCAATGTGTTGGAAACCTGTATGGCGACGGTCGGCACGGTATCCAACGCTGATCACATGAATGAGAGCTGGGGTAAGGCCGGTCGCAGTCGCTGGCTCGGTATACGTCCTCGTACACGTGGTGTTGCCATGAACCCGGTTGATCACCCGATGGGTGGTGGTGAAGGTCGTGCTTCAGGAGGGCACCCCCGCTCACGTAAGGGCTTGTATGCTAAAGGAAAGAAAACGCGTCATCCGAATAAATATTCGGATAGACTCATCATATCCAAGAGGAAGAAATAATGGGACGTTCGATTAAAAAGGGACCTTACTGTGACTTTCGCCTTCTGAAGAAGGTGGAGGTGATGGAAAAATCGGGCAAGAAATCAGTCATTAAGACCTGGTCCAGGCGGTCGACCATTGTGCCTGAGTTGATCGGTCACACATTTGCCGTGCACAACGGCAACAAGTTTATTCCGGTGTATGTAACCGAGAATATGGTTGGACACAAGTTAGGGGAGTTTGCTCCGACTCGCGTGTTCCGTGGCCACTCAGGCAATAAACCCAAGTAACCATGGAAGAGGCTGTTAAAAAGACGAAACGATCGGTATTAAAGGTACAGAAGCGCGACGCGCGCAAAGAAGCGGCGCGTACCGGACCCGTAACGGTCAGCCTGCGAAACGTGCCGACATCTCCGCGCAAGATGCGCCTGGTGGCGGACTTGGTTCGTGGCCAGCGCGTGAGCAAAGCACTCAACATTCTCAAGTATGAGCCGAAAGCGGGTGCTGCCAAGATTGAAAAGCTCCTGTTATCAGCCATTGCGAGCTGGGAAGCTAAGAATCAGGACACGCGCATCGAAGAGGCCGATCTTTACATCAGCCGAATTTGGGTTGACTCCGGAAGGATCCTCAAGCGGCTGAGGCCCGCACCGCAGGGCAGAGCCCACCGGATACGCAAGCGTTCAAACCACGTAACGCTGGTGCTGGACAGCATGAAGAAGGCGAATGCGGTGGAAGCAGTAGAAGCGGTTGAAGAAGAAAAGGAAACCAAGTAATAGATGGGACAAAAAGTCAATCCTGTAGGTCTGCGCCTGGGCATCGTACGCGGTTGGGATTCCAACTGGTACGGAGGCAAGTCGTTTTCCGACAAGCTGGTCGAAGACCACAAGATCCGTGAGTACGTGGCCGCACGTATCCCGAAAGGCGGGATCGCCAAAGTGGTGATCGAGCGCACCCTCAAGCGGATCACACTCACCATCCACACGGCACGGCCCGGTGTTGTGATCGGTAAAGGCGGCACCGAGGTGGATAAGATCAAGGAAGAATTGAAGCAATTGACGCACAAGGATGTGCAGATCAATATTTTCGAGATCAAGCGACCTGAACTGGATGCGAAGCTCGTAGGTGAAGCAATCGCGCAGCAGATCGAGGCGCGGATCTCGTACAAGCGGGCGATGAAACAGGCTATTGCTTCCGCGATCCGTGTCGGAGCTGAAGGTATCAAGGTGAAGGTTTCCGGCCGTCTTGCCGGCGCGGATATGGCCCGCACCGAACAATACAAGGAAGGACGCATTCCGCTGCACACGCTGCGCGCTGACATTGATTACGCTGTATCAGAAGCGCAGACGGTGTATGGAAAAATCGGAATCAAGGTATGGATCTTCCGCGGAGAGATTTACGGTAAGCGTGACCTCTCACCGAACATCGGAATGGTAAGCAACGCGCCCGGCGGCGTAAAGGGTGGCGATAAGCCCAGAAGGCCGAGCCCCCGTGCGGAAAGCCGTGGTGGTGGACGCGGAAAGCGCAAGTAGAATTATTAAGTAAGAGAATATTTAAAGTCAGGCGAAGATGTTACAGCCGAAGCGAACCAAATTCAGAAAGCAGCAGAAAGGCCGGGTAAAGGGAATGGCGACCCGCGGACATACGATCGCGTTCGGGTCTTTCGGATTGAAGTGCCTGGAAGGCGGGTGGATTACTGCTCGTCAGCTTGAAGCTGCACGTATTGCCGTGACACGCGCCATGAAGCGGGAAGGTCAGGTATGGATCAGAATATTTCCCGACAAGCCTGTGACCAAGAAGCCTGCTGAAGTGCGGATGGGTAAAGGTAAGGGTGCGCCCGAATACTGGGTAGCTGTGGTGAAGCCCGGTACCATCCTGTTTGAGGCAGGTGGTGTTAACCTGGCTACTGCACGCGAGGCGCTCCGGCTGGCAGACGGAAAACTGCCTATCAAAACGAAGTTTTGTGTGAAGCGGGATTACGTTGAATAACATCGCTATGAAGAACGAAGATATCAGAGCGTTGACATTGGCTGAGCTTCGCGAGAAGATCGCAAGCGAAAAGGAAGCACTGCGTAAGCTTCGCTTTGCGCACCAGGTTTCTGCCATTGAGAACCCTATGAAGATCAGGGAAACCAGGAGGCTGATCGCCAGACTGAAAACAGAACTTACGGCCAAGGAATCCCAACAAAAGTAACCGGATGGAAACAAAAAGAAATTTCAGAAAAGAACGGATCGGCAAGGTCGTCAGCAACAAGATGCAGAAGTCGATCACTGTTGCGGTTGACCGCAAGGTAAAGCATCCGATCTATGGGAAGTTCGTCAACCGTACTACCAAATTCATGGCCCATGACGAGAACAACTCCGCCGGTATTGGCGACACCGTCAGGATCATGGAAACTCGGCCGCTGAGCAAGAAGAAACGCTGGCGCCTCGTCGAGATCGTTGAAAAGGCGAAGTAATTACAGCTTAAAGAAACAGGAATATGATACGCACGGAATCCCGGCTTAACGTGGCCGACAACAGCGGAGCTAAAGAGGTTCTCTGTATGCACGTTTTGGGCGGCAGCGGTAAGCGCTATGCTACCGTGGGCGACAAGATCGTGGTTACGGTGAAGTCGGCAATGCCGAGCAGCCAGGTGAAGAAGGGAACGGTATCCAAGGCTGTCGTTGTGCGCACGACGAAGGAAGTAAGACGCAAGGACGGTTCTTACATCCGCTTCGAAGACAACGCGGCGGTATTGCTTACCAACCAGGATGAGCCGCGCGGCACGCGGATTTTTGGTCCCGTTGCACGCGAGCTGCGGGAGAAACAATTCATGAAGATCGTTTCGTTGGCACCTGAAGTGCTCTGAAATTATGGAAAGAAAGCATAACAAAAGACCGAAACTCGGCATCAAGAAGGGTGATAAGGTTAGGGTGATCGCCGGTGATGCAAAGGGCAAGGAAGGCAAGGTGCTCGAAGTGTATGTAAAGGAGAACCGCGCCATTGTTGAAGGCCTGAACCTGGTCTCTCGTCATGAGAAACCCTCAGCCGGAAAGCCGGAAGGAGGCATCAAGCGGACCGAAGCCCCGATACACATCAGCAACCTGATGCTTATCGATCCCGCTACTGGTAAGCCGACGCGCATCGGCCGCAAGCTCAACGAGAAGGGCAAGCTGCAACGCTATTCGAAGAAAACTGGAGAATTTATTAAGTGATGGCAACGCCAAGGCTAAAAGAATTATACCTCAAGGAAATTGTGCCGGCTCTGAAAGAGAAATTCCGGTACCAGTCGATCATGCAGGTTCCCAAGGTGGAAAAGATCTGCATCAACAAGGGAATGGGTGTCGCCGTGACAGACAAGAAACTGATCGACGTTGCCATTGAGGAAATATCGGCGATTACGGGTCAACGCGCAGTACCCACCAAAGCAAAGAAGGCTATATCAAACTTCAAGCTTCGTGAGGGCATGCCGATTGGCGTACGCGTTACACTGCGTGGTGATCGTATGTATGAGTTCATGGATCGCCTGATGAACATTGCCCTGCCGCGCGTGCGCGACTTCCGCGGGGTAAATGCCAGGGGCTTCGACGGCCGGGGAAATTTTACCCTGGGTGTTAAGGAGCAAATCATTTTCCCTGAAATCTCAATCGACAAGGTGAGCAAGATCAGCGGTATGGACATCACGTTCGTAACGACCGCAAAGACAGACGAAGAAAGCTTTGAACTGCTGAAGGCATTCGGAATGCCTTTCGCGAATAAAAACTAAAGGAGTATATGGCGAAATTATCGGTTATAGCGCGGCAATTGAAGAGGGAACGGATGGTTGCCACGTACGCAGAAAAGCGGAAAGCGCTGAAGGCTGCGGGCGACTACCTTGCACTGGACAAACTGCCTCGTAACGCATCTCCCGTTCGGCTTAAGAACCGTTGCAAACTGACGGGCAGGCCCAAGGGCTATATGCGGAAGTTCGGCATCTGCCGTAACGTATTCCGCCAGATGGCCCATGAGGGAAAGATACCCGGCCTGACCAAGGCGAGCTGGTAAGGCGGATACGCGCTTTTGAATAAAACAAAATAACTGAATATCTTTGCACCCCCGTTTTTAACGGGTTTGCTTTTATAAAAGAGGTAAAATAATGACTGATCCGATCGCTGACTATCTGACCCGATTGCGGAATGCGATAAAGGCCAGACATCGCGTGGTAGACATCCCGGCGTCGAACCTTAAAAAGGAAATAACCAAGGTGTTGTTCGACAAGGGATACATCCTGAACTACAAGTTCGAGGATGGCAATCACGGCCAGGGCAATATCAAAATTGCCCTCAAATACAACGCGGAGACGCGGGAGCCGGCGATTACGCAGCTTAAGCGGGTCAGCACGCCCGGTTTGCGCCGTTATGCAAGCGTGGCATCTATGCCCCGTGTCATGAATGGTCTGGGTATCGCGGTTTTGTCTACTTCCAAGGGAGTAATGACCGACAAGGAAGCCCGGCAGCTCAATGTGGGCGGTGAAGTATTGTGTTACGTCTATTAAAGGAACAGCAGCATGTCGCGAATAGGTAAGTTGGCATTGCCCCTCCCGTCTGGGGTGACCCTCACGGTGGCCGATGGCGTTGCCACGGTAAAAGGGCCCAAGGGCGAACTGAAGCAGCCCATCGATCCTGCCTTCAAGATCACGCAGGAAAATGGCGAGGTGACCATCCAGCGTCCTTCGGAAGAAAAGCAGCACAAGGCGCTTCACGGCCTGTACCGCGCATTGCTCGCAAACATGGTGGAAGGCGTTTCCAAGGGATTCAAGGTTGATCTCGAACTGGTGGGTGTTGGTTATAAGGCCACTGCACAATCGAACGTACTGGAACTCAGCCTCGGCTATTCCCACAACGTTTTTGTGGCCCTTCCTCCGGAAATCAAAGTGAAAACCGTGCAGGAAAAGGGGCAAAACCCCGTGATCATGCTGGAAGGTATTGACAAGCAGTTGCTAGGCCAGGTGGCAGCGAAGATTCGCTCCCTCCGCAAAGTGGAGCCCTACAAGGGTAAGGGTATCCGGTTCGTGGGAGAACAGGTCCGCAGAAAGGCTGGCAAGGCTGCAGCGAAGTAATTAAGTAACGGCATCATAGCATAAAGAAGATACTATGGCAGGCAAGTCACTCACCAGACGAAGGAGGATCCGGTACGGTATCCGCAAGAAAGTTAGCGGAACCAGTGAGCGGCCCAGACTCTCCGTATTCCGGAGCAACCGGGGCATTTACGCCCAGCTGATCGACGATACGAAGGGGGTAACGCTGGCCGCAGCTTCTACAGCAGCGATCGGCGAAAAATCGCTGAACGTCACCACCTCCAAGGCGGTGGGTAAGAAGTTGGCAGAACTGGCGCGTTCGTCGGGTATTGAGAAGGTGGTGTTTGATCGCGGTGGATACCTGTACCACGGCAACGTTAAGGCTCTGGCCGATGGCGCACGTGAAGGTGGACTTGTTTTCTAGGAATTGAATAGTTGAAGTAATTATCAGGATTGGAATAACAGAATATGTCAGTTAGCAACATCAGCACGGTAAAGGCAAGCGAAATCGACCTGAAGGAACGGGTTGTTGCCATCCAGCGTGTCGCGAAGGTGGTAAAGGGTGGCCGCCGTTTCAGCTTCGCCGCCATCGTGGTGGTGGGTGACGGCAACGGTGTGGTCGGCTATGGTCTGGGTAAGGCCAACGAAGTCACCGACGCAATCACCAAGGGTATCGACGATGCGAAGAAGCACCTTGTGAAAGTGCCCATCATTCGCGGTACCGTTCCCCATGAAGCGATTGGTAAGTTCGGTGGTGGATTCGTACTGCTGAAGCCTGCTTCACCCGGTACAGGTGTAATAGCCGGTGGTGCTATGCGTGCTGTACTGGAAAGCGCGGGCGTACATAACGTGCTGGCTAAGTCGAAAGGATCTTCCAATCCTCACAACGTTGTGAAGGCGACGTTCAAGGCGCTCACAAGCATGCGGGACGCACACACCATTGCGCGCAACCGCGGCATTCCATTGTCAAAGGTATTTAACGGCTAGTGCGATGGCTAAAGTCAGGATAACACAGGTTCGCAGCTTGATCAACCGGCCTGAGACACAGGTCAGAACAATAAAGGCATTGGGTTTGGGTCGTATCAACCGCACAGTAGAAGTTGAGTTGACACCCCAGATACAAGGCATGGTCCGCAAAGTAAGTCACCTGGTCACGGTAAAAGAAGTTTGAAGATGAAATTGCATACACTCAAACCCGCAAAGGGATCAGTACGGACGAACAAGCGTCGTGGACGTGGCCAGGGATCAGGCGGTTCAACCGCAGGTCGCGGTCACAAGGGTGCTAAGTCGCGCTCAGGCTATTCGCAAAAGATCGGCTTTGAAGGTGGTCAGATGCCTCTGCAACGCCGTGTTCCGAAGTTCGGGTTCAAGAACCCTAACAAGGAATACTTCAAGGCAGTGAACCTCGATGTACTGGAAGGTCTTGCTGAAAAAATCAGCGCGGACAGCGTGAATGTCCAAACGCTCGTCGACAACGGTATCGTCGGCAAGAACGATCGCGTGAAAATCCTCGGAAGGGGAGAATTGAAGAAGAAGCTTAGGGTGGAAGCGCACGCATTTTCAGCCACCGCCGTAAAGGCAATTGAAGCTGCCGGCGGTACGGCGACAACATTGAAATAATGAAGAGGTTCTTTACCACCATAAAGAATATTTTCTCGATCGAAGACCTTCGGGTAAGGATCCTGAATACACTCGGCTACCTGATTATTTTCAGGCTGGGCTCGTATATCGTCCTTCCGGGCATCGATCCTAATCTACTCGATGCGGGAGCTGCCGGCGGTATCTTCGATCTGATCAATACGTTCCTTGGCGGCTCGTTCAATCGGGCCTCCATTTTTGCATTGGGTATCATGCCGTATATCTCGGCATCGATCATCGTGCAATTGCTCACCGTCGCCTTTGCGCCTTTTCAGAAGATGCAAAAGGAAGGTGAGTCGGGACGAAGGAAGCTGAACCAGTACACGCGCGTACTCACGATCGTCATCACAGGATTTCAATCCTATGGTTATATCAAAGGGACGATCGATGCGGAAGCTATCCTGAGGCCCGGTTTCTTTTTCTATTTCAGTTCGATCATCATCCTGATCGCCGGCACCATGTTCTGCATGTGGCTTGGCGAACGGATCACAGATAAAGGAATTGGAAACGGAATCTCGATGCTGATCATGATCGGGATTATCAGCCGCTTCCCTGGTGCGGTCATCGCTGAGGCAGTTGACAAGCAAATTTCAGGTGCGCTGATCCTGATCGTAGAGTTTCTCGCGCTGTTCCTGGTGATTGTCGGTACTATAATGCTTACGCAGGCGGTGCGACGAATACCAATACAGTATGCGAAACAGGTCATCGGCAACAAGTTGTACGGTGGCAAGCGTGAGTTCATCCCGATGAAGCTGAATGCTGCTGGCGTTATGCCCATCATCTTTGCTCAGGCGCTCATGTTTATTCCGGCGCTCCTGGCGGGTATATGGCGCGATAGCGACATCGGCGCGTACATCGGGTCGACGTTCTCCGACTTTACGTCGTGGCAATACAACCTGTTGTTCGCAGTGCTGATCCTGATCTTCACGTTCTTCTACACGGCGATCACGATCAACTCGAATGACATTGCAGATAACCTGAAGCGGAACGGTGGATTTATCCCCGGAATCAAACCAGGTCGGCAGACGGCCGACTTTATTGACACAATACTATCCCGGATCACCTTGCCGGGTTCAATCTTCCTGGCCATCATTGCCATCCTGCCTGCATTTGCAGTCAGGGCGGGTGTGGGCCAGAATTTCGCCCAATTTTACGGTGGCACTTCATTGCTGATCATGGTTGGGGTAATTCTCGACACACTCCAGCAAATTGAAAGCTATCTGCTCATGCGTCACTATGAAGGCATGATGAAATCGGGCAGAGTGAAAGGACGTTCTCAATTTGCTGCGGCCTGATTACCGGGGATGATTCATCTGAAGACCCCTGAAGAGATCGAAAAAATCAGGCAGAGTGCCGACCTCCTGGGCCGAACGCATGGTGAGATTGCCAGGCTGATAAAGCCCGGGATCAGGACCATCGAACTGGACCGCGTCGCCGAAACGTTTATCCGGGACCACGGCGGATCGCCTTCGTTTAAAAACTACAACGGCTTCCCCTGGTCACTCTGCATTTCGGTGAACGACGTTGTGGTGCACGGGTTTCCGGGACAATACACGTTGCGGGAAGGCGATATCATCACGATTGATTGTGGTGTCAACCTGCACGGATATCACAGCGACTCGGCTTACACGTATCCGACGGAGGGAACACCTGAGGACACGTTGCTGTTGTTGCATCGGACGCTGGATTCACTCTACCTGGGGATCGCTCAGGCAAAAGCCGGCAACCGGATGGGGGACATCAGTTATGCCATCCAGTCATACGTCGAGCAGTTTGGCTACGGCGTGGTCCGCGAACTGGTAGGACACGGCATCGGCAAGAGCCTCCATGAAGACCCTGAAGTTCCTAACTACGGGAAGCGGGGCAAGGGGCCTAAGCTGGTGGAAGGAATGGTGATCGCCATAGAGCCCATGGTAAATCAGGGCTCGCGGAAGGTGGTACAGGAGGCAGATGGTTGGACGATCAGGACCGCCGACCGCAGGCCTTCGGCGCACTTTGAGCATACGGTGGCGATCGGAAAAGAAGGAGCTGAAATATTGACAACGCACAAGTATATCGAAGAAAATTATACCTACAGGTGGCGAAACAAAAGTCAATAGAACAGGACGGAACGATCACCGAAGCACTTTCGAACGCAATGTTTCGGGTGCAACTGGAAAATGGACACGAAGTCCTGGCGCACATTTCGGGAAAGATGAGGATGAACTACATCCGAATTCTTCCGGGTGATCGCGTGAGACTGGAGATGTCTCCATACGATTTGACCAAGGGGAGAATCGTATTCAGGTATAAGTAGAAAAACTGTCGTCGGAATGACCGGCGTGTAAATTAGAAAGCGATGAAAGTAAAGGCATCCATTAAGAAGCGCAGTGCGGATTGCAAGATCATCCGGCGGAAGGGAAAACTGTACGTCATCAACAAGAAGAATCCGCGGTACAAACAAAGACAGGGATAGTCTTTGAACGAGGCATCTATTGAACACAAGAGAAACTAAGATAACATGGCACGTATAGCAGGTGTTGACATTCCGGATAACAAGAGAGGTGAGATTGGCCTTACCTACATTTTCGGTATTGGCAGAAAGTCTGCCCAGAAGATCCTGACCGAATCCAACGTGGATTGGAACAAGAAGGTGAAGGACTGGACGGACGAAGAATCCAACGCCATCCGGTCGGTCATTGCCGAAAAGTACAAGATTGAAGGTGTGCTCAAGTCTGAAATTCAACTGAGCATCAAACGCCTCATGGATATCGGCTGCTATCGTGGCTTGCGTCACAGAAAGGGTTTACCGGTTCGCGGTCAGACCACGAAGAACAACGCGCGTACGAGAAAGGGTAAACGCAAGACAGTAGCCAACAAGAAGAAAGCAACGAAGGGTTAATACAACATAGTAAACGATTTTCGAATGGCAGCAGCGGATAAACGCAAAGACAAAGCGAAAAAAAGAGTAGTGAATGTTGAGGCAGTAGGCCAGGCACACATCAGGGCTACATTCAACAACATCATTATCTCCATGACCAACACGGCAGGCCAGGTTATTTCCTGGGCATCCGCCGGAAAGATGGGCTTTCGTGGGTCAAAGAAGAACACGCCCTACGCAGCACAAACTGCGGCACAGGAGTGTGCTCAAAAGGCATTCGAACTTGGCCTGCGTAAAGTGGAAGTCTTTGTGAAAGGTCCGGGCGCCGGTCGCGAGTCAGCAATTCGCACGATTCAGATCGCCGGTATTGAAGTCACTGCCATCCGTGACGTTACGCCGCTGCCGCATAATGGATGCAGGCCGCCGAAGAGGAGAAGGGTATAGGGATTGGTAATCGTTGATCGGTGGGTAGCGGTAGAGACGCAACCTGCGCGTCTCAAAAAAGTGTGAATCAAAATCGAATAGAAAGAACAACTAGGTAACAGACGTCAATATGGCAAGGTATACAGGCCCCAAGGTGAGGATTTCAAGGCGGTTTAACGAGCCCATTCTGGGTGAGAACAAAGCGCTGCAGAAAAAGAACTATGCGCCGGGGCAACACGGTCGTGGCAAGAAACGCAAGCAATCAGAGTACGCTGTGCAGTTGGCGGAAAAGCAAAAAGCCAAGTACATCTACGGATTGCTCGAGCGGCAATTTGCCAAGCTGTTCGATAACGCCTCGAGAAAGAAAGGCGTTACCGGTGAAGTGTTGCTGCAACTGCTGGAATCCCGACTGGATAACCTCGTGTACCGGCTTGGAATTGCACCCACCCGCAGGGCAGCTCGTCAGCTGGTGCTGCACAAGCACATCACCGTTAACGGTCAGGTGGTTAACATCCCGTCTTTCTCGGTTAAGCCGGGTGAGATCATAGGCGTTCGCGAGCGTTCAAAGTCGCTTGAAATAATTACAAACAGCTTGTCGCTCCAGGGTTCCAGAAAATACAACTGGCTGGAATGGGATGACAACGAGATGGCCGGAAAGATGATAAGCCTGCCGCTGCGTCAGGACATACCGGAGAACATCAATGAGCAGCTGATCGTTGAATTGTACTCGAAGTAATTAGTAAAAAGATAAAATTCGCTTATGTCAATATTAGCATTTCAAATGCCGGAAAAGGTCGTAATGGAGAAAGCCGACGATTTTCACGGCCTTTTCACTTTCAAACCCCTGGAAAAGGGCTACGGGGTTACGATCGGCAATGCGCTGAGACGGATTCTCCTCTCTTCGCTAGAAGGCTATGCGATCACGGGTATCAAAATCCCCGGCGTACTTCACGAATTCTCGACAATCGAAGGTGTTGTTGAAGACGTTGCTGAAATCATTCTGAACCTGAAAATGGTTCGGTTCAAGAAGATTTCTGAAAGCTTCGACAACAAGATCACCGTAACGATAAAGAAGCAAAAGCAATTCCTTGCTGGCGACATCGCAAGGTTCACGTCGGCATTCGAGATCCTCAACCCGGATCACGTAATCTGCAACCTTGATGAGTCGGCAAACTTTGAAATTGAACTCACTGTCGACAAGGGACGCGGATACTTACCCGCTGAGGAAAACAAGCCCAGCGAACAGGTCTTCGGTTACATCCCGATCGACGCGATCTTCACACCCATCAAGAATGTTAAGTTCAGCGTTGAAAACACGCGGGTGGAACAAAAGACGGACTACGAAAAACTCCTGATCGATATCGAAACCGATGGTTCAATCCATCCTGAGAAAGCACTCGAAGGCGCTGCACACATTCTGATCCAGCACTTCCGCCTCTTCTCCGATAAGTCGATCGAACTCGAAACCGGCAAAGACGCCGAAATCGAACAGGTGGACGAAGAAATGCTGCACATGCGCAAGCTGCTTAAGACGCCGCTGCACGACCTCGATCTTTCCGTTCGTGCATACAACTGCCTCAAGGCAGCCGACGTCAAGACGCTTGGCGACCTGGTGCAACTCGAAATATCTGACATGATGAAGTTCAGGAACTTTGGTAAGAAGTCGCTCGCCGAACTCGAGCAACTCGTGGCTGAAAAGAACCTGACCTTCGGAATGGACCTTTCCAAGTACAAACTGGACGAAGACTAAGAGATGAGACACGGGAACAAGGTAAACCACTTGGGCAGGACCGCCAGCCACCGGAAAGCTTTGCTTTCCAACCTGGCATCTTCCCTTATCCTCAACAAGCGCCTCACTACGACCGTAGCAAAGGCGAAGGAACTCCGCCGTTTTGTTGAGCCGATCCTTACGCGGGCAAAGACCGACACGCAGCATTCGCGCCGGATGGCCTTTTCCTATCTGCAGGATAAGGAATCCGTGAAGGCGTTGTTCGGCGAGGTTGCATCAAAGATTGCAGACCGCCCGGGTGGCTACACGCGCATCATCAAGCTCGGTGAAACCCGTCTTGGCGACAGCGCAGAAATGGCGCTCATCGAATTGGTCGACTTTAACGAACTGTACACGAAGGAAGGCACCGTTAAGAAAGCGAAAACAAGACGCAGCCGGCGCGGAGGCAAGAAAGCTGAAGCGGCAGGTGCGGCGCAAGAGGCGAGTGCTGAAGCCGCTGAGGCAGCGGAAGAAAGCCAGGAAGCTGCAGAAGAAACTCCAGCCAAAAAGCCTGCCAGGAAGACCGCTGCGAAAAAGACAGCAGCAAAAAAAGGAAAGAAAAAGGAAGAGTGACAGGTTCTACCTTATACATGAAAGGGATTGGCGGTTTACCGGCAATCCCTTTTTTATTGCTTCGGTTTTTTAATGCGTAATCAGGGTTTATTTTTGTAGCCGAAATGCGGAAAAAAGCTTACCTCCTTCTCCAGGACGGCCTGCTTGTCGAGGGCACGGCCATCGGACACATCGGTACCACGGGCGGCGAAATTTGCTTCAATACAGGCATGACAGGCTACCAGGAGATCTATACGGATCCATCCTATTACGGCCAGATCATCGTCAATACAACCGCGCATATCGGCAACTACGGCACCGTCGACCATGAACAGGAGTCGCTAAGTCCGCAGATTGCCGGAGTCGTCGTAAACGATTTTTCGCACGAATTCAGCAGGCCTTCGGCCCGTGAAAGCCTTCAGCAATACCTGGAAAAGTTCAAGATTGTGGGCATTGCAGACGTAGATACACGTATGCTCGTGCGCTACATCCGAAATAAAGGCGCGATGAATGCGCTGATCTCTTCCGTCCTGTCACCCGAGGAAATGACAAAAGAACTGGCGCGCGTGCCCTCAATGGAAGGACTAGAATTGTCCTCCATCGTGAGTACACAGGAACCTTATGTCGTTGGTGATGAAAACGCTCCCTTCCGGGTGGCAGCGCTCGATCTCGGTATCAAGCGCAGCATCCTGGCCAATCTCGTAAAACGCGGATGCCGTGTGAAGGTGTTCCCGGCGAAGACGCCCTTCAGTGAAATGGAAGCCTGGGAACCCCATGGCTATTTCATCTCGAACGGCCCCGGTGATCCTGCTGCAATGGACTACGCCATACAAACGGTGCGTGAAATCCTGGATTATGACAAGCCAACGTTTGGAATTTGCCTTGGGCATCAGCTCCTGGCAAAGGCGAGCGGCCTTGGGACTTACAAAATGCACCACGGGCACAGGGGACTAAACCACCCCGTGAAAAACCTGCTCACCGGAAAGGGAGAAATGACATCCCAAAATCACGGGTTCGCCGTGGTGGAAACAGATATAGACAAGAATGAAAACGTAGAGGTGACCCACCTGCACCTCAACGACAATACCATCATGGGGATACGACGGAAGGATAAGAAAGCATTCTCCGTTCAATATCACCCGGAAGCATCTCCCGGACCACATGACTCGAACTATCTGTTCGATCAATTCGTCGCGCTCATCCGGGAGAATCAAACGCAAAGCGTCCCCAAGTAACTTTATCAACCTTAGCCGAATATGAGTTTAATAGAGAGTGTACACGCGCGCCAAATTCTGGATAGTCGCGGTAATCCCACCATTGAAGTAGATGTCACCACGGAGAGCGGCGCTTTTGGTCGCGCAGCCGTGCCGTCTGGCGCATCCACAGGAACGCATGAGGCTGTGGAACTTCGCGACGGTGACAAGAAGCGATACATGGGAAAAGGCGTACTGAAAGCGGTCAATAACGTCAATACCAAGATCGCTCCGGAGATCACCGGCATCAGCGTTTTTGAACAAACGCTGCTCGATAAGATTATGCGCGAGCTTGACGGCACACCCAACAAGGGGAAACTCGGTGCGAACGCCATCCTGGGAACATCATTGGCTATTGCCCGCGCTGCTGCAGCTGAAGCTGGTATGCCTCTTTATCGCTATGTCGGCGGTGTTGGTGCAGTTACATTGCCGGTTCCGATGATGAACATCCTGAATGGTGGAAGCCACGCTGACAATGCGATCGACTTTCAGGAGTTCATGGTCATGCCGGTGGGCGCTGACACATTCTCGGAAGCACTGCGCATGGGTGCGGAAGTGTTCCATACATTGAAGAAGGTGCTGCACGACAAAGGTTTGTCGACGAACGTTGGCGATGAAGGAGGCTTCGCGCCAAACCTGAAGTCGAACGAAGAAGCAATTGAAGTTGTATTGATGGCCATCGAAAAGGCCGGATACAAGCCGGGTTCGGATATTTTTATCGCCCTGGACCCTGCTGCATCGGAATTCTATGATCCCAAGGCCAAGGTTTACCATTTCAAGAAGTCGTCAGGTAAAAAACTGAAGCCTGCTCAAATGGTGGAATACTGGACCAACTGGGCTAAGAAGTATCCTATCATATCCCTTGAAGATGGTATGGCAGAAGACGACTGGGCGGGATGGAAGGCGCTTACGGAGAGCATTGGCGACAAGGTTCAACTCGTAGGTGATGACCTGTTCGTAACCAACGTAGAACGTCTGCAAAAGGGAATTGATGCAGGAGTGGGTAATGCCATCCTGATCAAGGTAAACCAGATCGGATCCCTCACGGAAACCATCGACGCCGTAAACCTTGCAAAGCGAAACTCGTACAAGAGTGTAATGTCGCACCGTTCGGGTGAAACGGAAGACAGTACGATCGCTGATCTCGCGGTGGCGCTAAACACCGGGCAGATCAAGACCGGCTCAGCCTCG
Source organism: Cyclobacteriaceae bacterium (assembly GCA_036563875.1). Taxonomy (GTDB): domain Bacteria; phylum Bacteroidota; class Bacteroidia; order Cytophagales; family Cyclobacteriaceae; genus ZC4RG29. The sequence continues at coordinate 33,315 of DATCLO010000094.1, read as the reverse complement.
CGTTCAGACCGCATGGCCAAGTACAACCAGTTGCTCCGGATTGAGGAGGAATTAGGAGAAACGGCCTATTTCCCGGGAAGAAAGATGTAGGCTGCCCTCTTTGGTGAAACATTCAGAAGATAGCAAATACAATTTATTTGCTATCTTCGTTTAGCTTTTTGGACTATGTTAGGCAGACTACCGAGCATTTTTAGGAATTTTTACTTTCTGACCGGAACGGCATTCCTCGTATGGATCACCTTCCTGGATTCCAATAACCTGATCTCCCGATTCTCTCTTACCTCCAAGCTCAACAGCCTTGAGCGCGAGAAGGAATTTTATGAGCGAAAGATCGAGGAGGTCGCCAAGGATCAGCAGGAACTATTCGGAACGGAGGAGACCCTTGAGAAGTACGCGCGCGAAAAGTATCTGATGAAGCGCGAATCAGAGGACGTCTTTGTGATCGTTGAGGAATAAAACACAAGACCATGATCAGGAAAGCGATGTTTGCCGTGCTGCTTACAGCCATCACTGGTGTAGCTTGCGCGCAAGGAGAGGAGAATAGTCTCAAGGGTGTGCCGGCCAATGAACGGATAGTGTTTGGCGGTGGCCTGGGCCTCGGCTTTGGTTCAGATCAGGATTACGTCCTGATATCACCTTCTATTGGTTACATGCTCACCCGAAAATTGTTGGCGGGAGTTAACCTCACGTATCAATACAACAACATCAAGTACGTTACGCCTTCGCTCAAGTCGCATTCATATGGAGGCGGACCTTTCGCACGCTTCATGCTCTTCCGCGGATTCTTCGTTCACACGGAATACGAATACCTGGACTACGAATTTTTTGGCCAACGCAAAGGCTATAATAGCTTTATGGCAGGGGGTGGGTTCATCCAGCCGTTGGGTAGCAAGGCTTCGTTTTACCTGCTGGCGTTGTATAACTTCCTATACGAAACGCCGCTACCGGGTGAGTATTCACCATACAATAGCCCACTCGTTATTCGGGCTGGTATCAGCCTTGGGCAGTTTGGATTGTTCTGATCACGCCGTCACGCTGCTTACACCGAATCGTGCGGCCAGGTCTTTCAAATCTTCAACGACCTTGGGATTGAGCGGTATTCCGTGCTTTTCGCGGTAAGCTTCCATTTCCCTTTCAGGATCGCCGGGTATCATAACCCGATCCCGACCATTCACCGGTGTGGATGAGCGAAAGCGCCTGATCCATTTGTCCATGTTTTTCTTAAACTCGTCAACGGGGCGAAATGCATCTACGCGCATAGCCCCCAGGAAATGACCGATACCTTCACCAACGGGATCAGGGGGCGGTGCGAGGAACGCGACAAAAGGAGGGACCCAGGGACCGTAGTTCGCGCCACTGAGCACAGCAGAGAAAATGTCAACCACTGCACCCAGGCAATATCCTTTGTGACTCCCGTGTTCATAGTCGCTTCCGAGAGGAATCAACGCACCGCCATTTTTGAGTTCATGTGGATCTGTCGAAGGTTGACCCTTCTTGTCTTGAATCCATCCCAACGGAGCCTGTTTGCCCACACGCTGCAGAATTTCAAGCTTTCCGTTGGCAGCGGTGGTGGTAGCCATATCGGCAACAAACGGAGGTTCTTCACCTGCGGGTACTGCTACTGCAATAGGATTAGTACCCAGTAAACGATCCAACGAAAAAGTGGGCGCTACGAGGGGACTGGCGTTCGTCATCGCCATGCCAACCATGTCGTATTTCATCGCCATCATGGCGTGATATCCTGCTATGCCGAAGTGATTGGAGTTCTTTACGGATACCCAGCCGGAACCCACAGCAGCGGCTTTCGCTATTGCGATTTCCATCGCCTTCGGTGCAACAACTAGCCCCAGGCCGCGATCACCATCAACCACGGCCGTAGTTGGCGTTTCGTGCACGATTCGGATGTTTGGCGCCGAATTCAGTCTTCCTGCCTCCCAAAGCCGTACATAGCCTGAAAGGCGTGCTATACCATGGGAGTCAATTCCCCTCCGGTCGGCCGACAGCAAAACCTCAGACGCCAGGGAGGCGTCTGCATCACTGCACCCGATCTTTCTGAATATTTCGAAGGCAAAGTCTTTAAGTTTCCCGACAGGATACGTTAATTCACTCATAGCCCCAAAGATAGCAAAGCGTCCCGCAAATCGCGGATTTACAACCTTTTGGACTCAGGACGCGTCGAATGGAAAAAAGTTGGATGCACGTTATGGAATTGGCGGTCATCCTGTGTCTGTTAGTTGAACAGTCATCAAAATGAAAAACGAAATCAGGGAAATCATGGGAATGAAAGCGCGATTGGTATTTTTTCTGGTAGCAGCGGCATTCACGGCCAATGCTCAGACCGTTACAGAGGTTGAATCAAGAATCCGCGAGGTCACAGTGTTCCTAAACCGCGCACAAATTGTTCGCGAAGTAAAAGCACGATTGAACGCGGGCGAAACAAACCTTGTGATTGGTGGATTGCCCTCGTCTCTGGACCCTCAAAGTATTCAGGTGGCCGGTGGAGGTAATGCGATCATCCTTGGCATACAACACAATCAGAATTTCCTCGAAGAAGGCGAACGACCTCCGAAGCTGAAGCGACTCGAAGACTCGCTTGAGTATTACACCGCCCAACTCACGAAAATGCAGAACGAGAAAGCCATTCTGGAGAAAGAAGAGAAGTTGATGGAAGCGAATCAGAAGATCGGCGGCACGCAGCAAAACCTTACAGTTGCTGAACTCAGGGCGATGGCCGACTTTTTTCGTTCGCGAATGTCGGATATCGGTGTAAAGAAGATCGAAACGGACAAACAAATCAAGAATCTCAATGAGAAGGTCACAAAGCTGAAACGTCAGATCGAGGAAGTACGGGGACTGCTATCACGCAACACCAGCGAGATTGTCATCAGCGTTTCTGCGAAAGCGGCAACTCAGGCTAATCTGGATGTAAGCTATGTCGTCTATGAAGCAGGATGGTATCCCGTGTATGACTTGCGCGCTACCGATACAAAATCACCAGTGACGCTGCAGTACAGGGCCAGCGTGTTTCAGCAAACCGGCGAGACCTGGGAAAATGTAAAGCTTACTCTGTCAACGGCCAATCCCGCCCAGGGCGGTCAAAAACCTGAGTTGTACACGTGGTACCTCGATTTTCCGAGACCTGTTCCTATGCGGGTCAGTGAAGGTCAGCTATACGGAGCACGAGCTGCCGATAAGGCGGTCATGAATGATAATGATGCCCCACTGGAGTCGGTGGCCAACTATGTGAGTACGATTCAAACATCGCTGAATACCGAGTTCAACATATCGCTTCCTTATACCGTTGCATCAACGCCAAAACCTACTGTGGTAGACATCGCCAGCCATCAGGTCCCCGCTACGTACCAATATGCCACGACACCGAAGCTGGATCGTGATGCGTTTCTGCTGGCGCGCGTAACAGGATGGGAGGCCTTTAGTCTGCTTCCCGGGGAGGCGAATGTATTCTTTGAAGGAACGTTCGTAGGCAAGACGTACGTGGATCCCAACAACGTGGAGGACACGCTGAATGTGTCGCTAGGTCGCGACAAGCGCATTGTAGTAGAGCGTGAAAAGGTGAAGGACTTTACATCGCGCCGGACGATCGGAGCAAACAAGCGCGACCGCTATACATGGGAGATTTCTGTTCGCAACACGCGCAACGAACCCGTGAAGATCATGGTGGAAGACCATGTGCCGGTTTCGCAAAACAGCCAGATTGAAGTAACCGTTGACGAAACCGGTGGCGCGAAGTATACGCCTGAGGATGGAAAACTCGTGTGGGAGTTGTCGCTGAATCCGAACGAGACGAAAAAGATTCGATACAGCTTCGAAGTGAAGTATCCCAAGGATCGGGTTATTCCGGGGTTGGAATAAAACTAAACGGCGACAGCCTTATTCATGGAGGCCAGTACGCCTTCCTTGAGTGAGTAGGTAGAAACGCGGATGCGATTGAAGGGATGCGATTGGAGAATGCGGCGGATGAGACAGCAGGCTACTACGATCATGTCAACGCGCATTTCGATCATACCCGGCACAAGCATCCGCTGTTCTCTATTCTTTAAAACAAGGTCGTCGAAGATGGCGTGAAATCCTTCAAGGGTGAGAGGGGTTTCTACTTCTTCGGGCGACTTGTGAATATCATGCGCTTCGCAGAAGATATCGCTAAGAGTATCAAAGGTACCTGACGAGCCTACCAGAATTCTGGGATCATAGGCCTCCATTGCTTCGCGGACGGATACAAGTTTCTCGTCGAGAAACGAATTAAGTGCGGTGATTTCCTTCGCGAGGATCGGATCGTGACGCTGGAATTTTTCCAATAAACGTTGCGCTCCAATTTCAACGCTCTCCTTCCAGTAGATGTTGTCATTGTCGGCAATGATAAACTCAACACTACCACCGCCAATATCCATGATCAGCGATTTCTCGTCACCCAGATGGAGGGCAGATCGGACACCCAGGTAGATGTACTCTGCTTCGCGATCTCCTGAAATGATGTTAACGTCCAGTCCGGTAAGGTCGAAGATCGCCTGAAGCACGGACGCACGGTTTCGGGCGTTACGCAGGGCGCTGGTTCCGTAGGCATAGGTGTGCCGGACGCCGATGTTGTCCAGCGTATTTCTGAAGCTCTGGAGGGCGACCAATGCGCGTTGCAACGCATCAGACGATATAAAGCCCCTGTTGATGCCGCCCATGCCGATCTTAACCGCAAGGCGATCGCGATGGATAATGCGATATACGCCATCCTGCTCATCTGCTATGAGCAGGTGAAACGTGTTTGTACCCAGATCTATAATGCCTACGCGGTTCATAAAAATGTGGGCAAATTTACACAATCCCTGGATTGATCCGTGTTTTTGAAGGATTTTCAGCCGCAAATGGCCCGATTTATTGTCCGTTTCATCCGTTGTTGGTACTGGGGAATGTCAGCCCACCTCCCTGCTCACCCATTGGGCGATTTGGCCACAAAGTGTTGAAAAATGTCTTTTACTCCTGGGGAAAATGTTCCACATTCAATAAAGCCTATCCCCTGTTCGTAGAAAAATAGGGACGTTTCCGCTCTGGCACTATTTTTCTATCAGGGTAAAGGTCGCAAGGCTGCCACACGTAGGCAGAGACCCGGGGAAAGGCTCCGGATCGTCTAAACTGAGCGGAAAACCAAACAACTTAGAATAATGGAACGAATACTGGTGATTGACGATGATCAGGACATATGCAGCCTGTTGTCGAGATTCCTGAGCAAGAACGGATACGAGGTGGACACTGCCTCTAGCGGTGCGGACGCGCTGAAGCTGCTGCGAACCAAGAGTTATACCCTGGTGCTGTGTGATTATCACCTGTCGGATATGTCTGGCGCAGACCTTTTACAGCGCATCAAGATACTGCAGCCGGCAGTACCCGTGATCATAATTACCGGCTACTCAGATGTTCGCACAGCTGTTCAAACCTTCAAGTACGGCGCCTCTGACTACGTCGTAAAGCCTTTGCTGCCGGATGAAATTCTGATTACGATCCGCGAGGCCATCAACAAGAGCAATTCGAAAAGTCAGGCATACAAAGATGCCAGTGAGCCGCGTAGGGCCGCACCCCGCGAGGACCGCTTTATCGTCGGTACCAGTCCCCAGGCAGAAACGGTTGAGCGTTATATCAACCTGATAGCGCCATCGGATATGTCGGTTATCATCACTGGCGATACGGGTACCGGCAAGGAGTACGTGGCAATTGCTATACACGAACGCAGTAAGAGAGCAGGGAAGCCGTTTGTGGCTATCGACTGCGGTGCGCTTTCGGAAGAACTTGTTGGCAGCGAGTTGTTCGGCCATGTGAAAGGCTCATTTACCGGAGCGTTTACCGACAAAGCGGGAAGCTTCGAAATCGCCAACACCGGAACCTTGTTTCTTGATGAAATCGGCAATCTGTCCTATGAGAACCAAGCGAAACTGCTTCGCGTACTGCAGGAGCGCAAGATACGCCGCATAGGCAGTACGCGCGACATCGACATCGATGTTCGCATCATCACGGCGACTAACGAAGATTTGCTTTCCATCGTGAAAGCGGGAAGGTTCCGGGAGGACTTGTATCACAGGTTGAATGAATTCAAGATTGAACTGTCGCCGCTGCGCGAACGCAAGGGCGACATCATGATATTTGCAGAGCACTTCCTCAAGAAAGCAAATGCTGCTCTTGGGAAAGACGTAAAGCTCACGAACAAGGAAGTGATCGAGAAGTTGAAGAACTATGCGTGGTATGGCAACCTTCGCGAGTTGAACAACGTGATCAAGCGCGCGGTTCTTCTTTCTCCAGGTTCGGAGATTACGCTTGAGTCGCTGCCCTACGAGATTATTTCACCGGAACCCGAATTTGCGGATACATCGGGTACTGATCATTTGTTTGAAATGTCCCATCACAACCTTCTCAAATCCGTCTCGGGACGCGCCGAACGTCAGGCCATTATCTCAACTTTGGAGAAAACCGGATTCAACAAGACAAAGGCGGCTGAACTGCTCAAGATCGATCGCAAGACCTTGTACAACAAACTCAAGGCATACGAGATTAATCTGTAGCAAGACCTGAGAGCGAAAGAAATGGAACCTGAGAAGGTTCCATTTTTTTTGTGTTGATGTGTTGATGTGTTGATGTGTTGATGTGTTGATGTTGTCTGGCATCCACTTGGGTACCCCGAATTGCAAGTGTTCTGGCACCCCGGTGCTACATACATTGCGCCCCTGCGAGGCGCCACTTTAACCGTCGAAAGCACCTGCATACGTACTACTTGGGTACTTCAGTGGATGGACGCACAACGTAAACACGTAAACACGTACGCACCTAAACACACAAAATTCTGGGCACGCCCCGGGATACCAGACAACCTCAGCACATCAACACATCAACACTTCAACACAATCCCCTAGGGATTAAGATTCAACGCCACATACACCTGCGCACATGAATTCTTGGAATCTCCCAGCAGCAGTTCGGCTGCGTCGCTGTCTGCGATTTCGGAAAGACCATAGTTGTAGCGTGCGCCGATCTGAACGGGACCGAAGTTGAGGCCGAAGCCGCCACTCAGACCAAAGTCAAACGATTTGAAGTTATCGCGGTCCAGTTCTTCTGTTGATCCGCCGAGGTCGCCTTCCGTGTCGATGTTGGCTCCCAGAAGGTAGCTGAAGTAGGGTCCCACATGGATCTCAGCTGCGTCACCGAGTTTGAATACGGCGAGAATAGGTAACTCCAGGTAGTTGAGATTGAACTTTACGGTTTGGTCGATAACACCGCTCCATTCTGTTTCCGATCCTTTCGTCGTGTAAAGCAGTTCGGGTTGAATGGCAAACGTTTCAGTTGAAAAGATCTGGCCGTACACTCCAACGTGAAACCCCACTCGGGCGTTCTCGTCGTCCACATCGTCGACATACAGGTTGCTCAGGTTCAGGCCCCCTTTTACGCCCATGCGCCGATCCTGCGCTGTCGACGATACCACCACACCTGACAATAGGAGGACTGTCAGGATTCCCATCAAACATGTTTTTGTTTTTTTCATACGGACTGTTTTTAGAATTTGTTGTTCAACCAACTGTGGTAAAATCATGCCAACCAGCCGTATCACGCAGGATCAAAATCTTTCACTGAAATTCAAGGAAGCCATTCAACACCGGTCGTGTAGTCAAATCCCCTTTGCTTTTCAAATTTCGTTTCAAGCAACCAGCTGCACACCCTAATACATACCTAGGGAAGTACCTACAATCATGGAATCTGGGTACACACTCACAATAACGCACAACGTAAACACCCCGCATTCCCTGCACACCCTTGGATGACAGACAACTTCAACACTCCAACACATCAACACATCAACACTTCCACACCCATCAATCCCTCCGCGCGCCCTTTAATTCCCTAAAGGGACCCAGCGCACGATCAATCTACCAAATTACCTACCCACATTCATCTGGGTATGCAATCGGATGGGCGCACAACGTAAACACGTACGCACGTAAACACGTAAACACCCTGCATTTCCCCGCACGCCCTCAGATCCCAGACAACGTCAACACATCAACACATCAACACTTTAAAAAGGCACGCTCATATTCCCCACATCGTAGATCAGCGTCCACAGCGGATTTCTACGCTTTCGCCCAAAATGTCCCCTTAGCGGCTATTTGCAGATTGGTATGAAATTTCTATCCAGTAATGGCAGGACCAGCAACAGAAAAGAAGACCTTGAAAGATCCCCTACGTGTTTCCCGTCTTCTATATATCCTTTCTGTTGGGTTTGGCTCGTATGACGGGGTAACACCTGGCCGCATTATCTGCTCTATCAGAAAAACTTGGAGGACCCATGACCTTCCATTATGATACCAGATTTTGCGGCCTATCTCTTTTTGGTGTGATGTGTTGAGGTGTTGAAGTTGTCTGTCATCCAAGAGCGTACCCAGAATCTGGAGTGTTTACGTGCGTATGTGTTTACGTGTTTACGTTGTGCGTTCATCGGATTGCATACCCGGATGGATGTGCGTAGGTGCTTCAGGGCCACACCTGCCCACTGCCACTGCCTATCGCTCACTGCCCACTGAACTTGTGGCGACAAATCCTTCAGTGTGGGGATAATGAACCTCGAAGTTGAGGTCGGCACGAACGTGAAAATGCTGGTTTAAAAACTCTTGTATTGCATTAATAATCAGCAGTTTACAAGTTAAATGCACAAGGAGTCAACAGTGCTGGCATAGTTCTCTCAATGAAGACATCAAACAATATTCTAAAACGAACTCATTGAAAAAGTAAAACATCAACGACTATGAAAGTAAAATTCTTAATGCTGACTATGGTGCTTGGAAGCCTGCTCTTTGTCCAGTGTAATCAACCCCGCGACAATAGAACCGGCGAATCCAGCGGCAACTATGACACTGAATCCGAGGCCGATGATATGATTGACCAGGAACGTCAGGAAATGGCGCAGAACCTTCGTGAAGTTCGCGATGATATCGACCGCGAGCTTGAAGAAATCTCCGACAAGATGGACAACGCATCTGATGAGGCCCGTCGTGACCTTGAAGAAACCAAAAAAGATCTGACAGATCGTCGTTCGAAGGTCGAGGAAACTCTTGATGAAGTAGAGAATGCCACGGCTGATACCTGGGATGACATCAAGGACGGTGCGAGCAATACCCTGGAAGACGTCAAGGAAGGATTCCGGGACGCGGGTGACGAGATTGAGGATCGCCTGGATCAGTAATCCGGACTGAGACATCCGGCTTTAGTCTTATATATAGATCGAAGCTGCCATTGAGGGGTTATTTATCCGGCAAGTTTGAATGACCTCCACTCTGGCAGCTTTTCACTTTATGCAGAAATTATGAAGACGAAGATTTTCAATTGGCGATGGCTGGCTGCGCCGGTAATCGTCTGCATGATGTTGCCGTTGATCTGGGGATGCAAGGCGAGCAATACAACCAAAGGAGGCGCCATTGGCGCAGGTGTGGGTGGAGCCTTAGGTGGTGTGATTGGAAGCAAATCGGATAACACCGCCGTTGGAGCCATAATCGGCGCGACGATCGGCGGTGCAGCCGGTGCGCTCATCGGACGACACATGGACAAACAGGCTGAAGAACTTCGCCGCGACCTGGAAGGTGCGCACGTTGAACGCGTCGGCGAAGGGATACGAATCACATTTGACTCTGGCCTTCTGTTCGACCACGACTCCTATCAGCTAAAACCTCAGACTGAGCAAAACCTGACCGAGCTTGCTGAGACGCTGAAGAAATACGACGACACGAACATCCTTATAGAAGGTCATACCGATAATACGGGTGCCGAAGACTATAACGATCGCTTGTCCGACTGGCGGGCGGAAGCTGTATCGAAATTTATCGCGGAAAAAGGTGTAAAGAATAACCGCATTACTATTGAGGGCTATGGCGAATCGCAACCGATCGCCTCTAACGAAACGGCCGAGGGACGTCAGCAAAACCGTCGTGTAGAAGTTGCCATCTACGCAAACAAAAAGATGAAACGACTGGCAGAGCGGGGTGAACTCGGAGAACTCTGATTTCATCAACATCGCGTGCAAATAGGGACGATCCGACAACGGACGTCCCTTTTTAATTTCCGGCTACCCTACATTTTCTCCTGGTACGCTCCGGTTACAGTCACTCTTGGCTATATTTCGAGGGAATACATACAAAGATTCCCATGTCCAAACGCAAGCTGCAAGATCCTACCCTGCAAGCAAAGTTCGATGAACTTGAACGCAAGAACGAGGAAGCCCTCCTCGGCGGCGGAAAAGACCGCATCGAACAACAACACGCTAAGGGAAAACTCACCGCCAGGGAGCGTATCGAACTCATCCTCGATCCCGGTTCCTTCGAGGAGTTGGGAAAATTCGTCATGCACCGGTCCAAGGACTTCGGACTGGACAAGACCTACATTCTGGGCGATGGTGTGATAACCGGTTATGGCACCATCCATGGCCGCCTGGTCTACATCTTCTCACAGGATTTTACGGTCTTTGGTGGGTCGTTGTCGGAGACCCACGCGGAGAAGATTGTAAAGATCATGGAGCTGGCCCTTAAAAACGGTGCGCCTATCATAGGGCTTAACGACTCCGGTGGCGCACGCATCCAGGAAGGCGTCGTTTCGCTCGGTGGTTATGCAGATATTTTTTATCGAAACACGCTTGCCTCCGGAGTGATTCCCCAGATATCAGCCATCATGGGTCCTTGTGCCGGCGGGGCAGTGTATTCACCGGCGATTACCGATTTCATATTCATGGTGGAGAATACATCGTTCATGTTCGTGACCGGGCCGAACGTCGTTCGTACCGTTACGCATGAAGATGTTACAGCCGAAGTGCTCGGGGGCGCTCACACACACAGCACGAAAAGCGGAGTAACCCATTTTGCGTGCGCAAACGAGGTAGAGTGTCTCAACCAGATCCGGAAACTGCTTAGTTACATTCCGCAGAACTGTGAAGAAGATCCGCCTTCACTTCCCTATACACCTTCCGATGAAACACGTCCGCAGCTGAACGATGTCATTCCCGCCAATCCAAATCATCCTTACGATATGCGGGACGTTATCAACGGAGTTGTGGATCCCGACAGCTTCTTTGAAGTGCATCGTAATTTCGCGGAGAACATTGTGGTCGGTTTCGCGCGGCTTGGTGGCAGGAGCATTGGCATTGTAGGCAACCAGCCAGCATCCCTTGCCGGTGTGCTTGATATCGATGCAAGTGTTAAGGGGGCTCGTTTCGTACGGTTTTGCGATTCATTCAACATTCCTCTCCTCGTGTTTGTGGATGTTCCAGGTTTTCTTCCGGGAACCGACCAGGAGTGGAATGCCATCATCACGAATGGCGCCAAGCTCCTCTATGCATTTTCGGAAGCGACCGTTCCGCGGGTGACCGTGATTACGAGGAAAGCATACGGCGGCGCCTACGATGTGATGAACTCCAAACACATTGGAGCAGATCTGAATTTTGCCTGGCCCACAGCAGAGATCGCCGTGATGGGAGCACGCGGGGCTGCTGAAATTATTTTCAAGCGTGAAATTGCTGAAGCACCTGACCCGGAAAAAAAACTCAGTGAAAAGGTGGAGGAATACACGAGAAAATTCGCCAACCCATACAGGGCGGCGCACCGGGGTTATATCGATGAAGTTATTTACCCCGACCAAACAAGAATAAAGTTGCTTAAGGCCTATGCGATGCTTGAAAACAAAGTCGTTACTTTGCCACGCAAAAAACACGGGAATATTCCTTTGTAGAAAAGCTAAATAACATACACGCAAATATGGACAAGAAAAGCAGGCAGTTTCTTTTTGACTATCTCAACAACGCATCTCCGACCGGTTTCGAAGCTCCGGGCCAGCAGATCTGGCTCGACTATATCAAGCCCTACATCGACGACCAGATTATCGATGTCTATGGTACGGCCGTAGGCGTCATCAATCCGAAGGGACAATACAAGGTAGTCATCGAAGCTCATGCCGATGAGATCTCGTGGTTTGTCAATTACATCACCGACGACGGCTACATATACGTCCGCCGGAACGGAGGTTCTGATCACCAGATCGCACCGTCAAAGCGGGTCAACATTCAGGGCGATAAGGGTGTGGTGAAAGGTGTATTCGGCTGGCCGGCGATACACGTGCGCGACTCCAGTAAGGAAGAGGCGCCTTCGCTGAAGAACATCTTTATCGACATTGGCGCGGAGTCGCGTCAGGAGGTCGAGGATATGGGCGTACACGTAGGATGCGTGATTACGTTTGAAGATGAGCTCATCGAACTGAATAAAAACTGGTTGGTAGGCCGTGCGCTTGACAACAGAATTGGGGGGTTCATGATCGCTGAAGTCGCGCGAAGACTGAAGGAGAAAAAGAAGAAGCTGCCATACTGCCTTTACATCGTAAATGCAGTTCAGGAAGAAATAGGTTTGCGGGGTGCAGAGATGATCTCACGCAGACTAAAACCCGATGTGGCTATTTGTACGGACGTCACGCACGACACGTGCTCACCAATGTATAATAAAAAGGAAAGTGGACATCAGAAATGTGGCAAAGGACCGGTACTTTGTTACGGTCCGGCGGTCCAGCAAAACGTTCTCAAAATGGTACTGGATGTGGCCCAAAAAGAGAAAATTCCCTTCCAGCGACAAGCGGTCAGTCGATCGACAGGAACCGATACAGATTCGTTTGCGTACTCAGCTGAAGGCGTCGCGTCAGCTTTGATTTCTTTGCCGTTAAAATACATGCATACTACCGTAGAAATGGCACACAAGGACGACATCGAGAACGTCATAAAATTGCTTTATGCGGTCGTTTTGCAGTTAAAACCGGGTCAGGACTTCCGTTACATCCGCTGAGGTCAGGTTTTAGGCAGCAAATCTTACATCGGAAAGGTTGCCTTGCGAATAGGCTCTTCTGCCCAGACAGGAGAGCCTATTTTTGTTTCCGTAATACTTAAACAAATACAACCACTACAAAATGAAACGGATCTATAGGGGGCTTATTCTGGCGCTGCTGTTTTCGAGTGGCAACGTTTTTGCACAGCAGAAGCCGATGCACGAAGTGTACTCCATGATGGTATACAATTTCATGAAGTACATACAATGGCCGACAGAAGGGTCGGGTGAATTCGTGATCGGGATTGCAGGTAACAACGAGATGTTTGAAACAATGAGTGCCTGGTACAGCGGACGCAAGATGGGATCGCAGACATGTGTGATCCGGAAGATTGAAAAGCCGGCCGATGCTGCTGACTGCCAGGTAGTGTTTCTGGATAAGTCACGGAGCGGAGACTTCGACGCAATTCAAAGCAGGGTACAAGGTAAGAGCACTCTGCTGATAACAGATAAGAATGGATTGGGACAGCGCGGTAGCGCGATAAACTTCAAGGTAGTTGATAGCAAGCTCAAGTTCGAGCTGAATCAAAAGGCACTTGAAAGTGCAAACCTCAAAGTTGCAAGCGCGCTGGCTTCAATGGCGATCTTGATTTAATGGGTTGTTTGGAAAATCCCCCGGCCTCGTTGCTGGGGGCTTTTTTCTTTACCCATGAGTGATGTGAATATATAACCCGTTGACCTATGAAAAGGATTTTCTTGATTGTGATGATTTCTCTGCTGGGACTGGCATCGGTGTTCGCGCAGGAGAGGCCGACGCACGAGATCCACGCTGCCATGTTGTACAACTTTATCAAGTATGTACAGTGGCCAGATGAAGGATCAGGTGGCGATTTCGTCGTTGGTGTAATCGGTGAAGATGATGTTTACAACACCCTCAAGGCATGGTACGACGGGAAGCCGAAGGGTTCCAAGAAATACGTGATCAAAAAGCTTAGCTCAGGAAGCGAAGCCGGATCTTGTCACGTGGTATATATCGGAAAGTCCAAGAGCCGTGAACTCGAAAATGTTGTAGCATCCACTGCCGGAAAGTCCGTACTGACGGTGACTGACGGAAACGGGTTGGCTCATAAAGGCAGCTGCATCAATTTCAAAGTGGTCGACGGCCGTCTCAAATTTGAGCTGAACCAGGAGACTGTTGCGACCTCGAATCTCAAGGTTTCCGGCCAGTTGAGCAGCATGGCAATCCTGATCTGATTCTGTTTTTTCCGACGCCCTCGTGAAAAATTATTTATTTTTTAAAATGCTTGCCAGTTACGATAGGGACATTACATTTGTCTTTGAAACTGAGCCCAAAATCAGAATCAATTTTACTATCTTGACGAAGCTCCTTTGGGAGCTTGTCACCAACCTGCGACGCACTCCTGTATTGGCCGAACTCGTGCCCGTACGGGTTATAGGATAAGATATACGCGCGGGAGCACAGAGTTTTTATTTGAGAGGGTCTTTTCTCTGTGTTTCCCGTGCGTTGTTTTTTTATAACGTGTGTCAAAAAACACACTTCCGCAACACACGGCACGCAGAAATTTTTCTCTACTATTTTTCTAGGATTGTGAAACGGTAAATCCGGCATCCTCCACATCCAGCCAGAATCCGGGATACGATTTTCTTACAACCCGAGGATTGAAAATAGTCACGTTCATTCGTGTGGCCAGTGGTGCAAACGCCATCGCCATTCGGTGGTCTTCATAGGTATCGAACGCCGCACTGTCTGGAAGAGATGCCGACGGTCGCAACAACCAGCGGCTTCCTTGCTCTTCAAGGTCGGCTCCGATCTTCCGCAACTCCTGCTGCAACGCAAAAATTCTATCGGTCTCTTTTATCCTGAGGCTTTCAAGCCCGCTGAATGTCGCTTCAATTCCTTTCGCGGCACAAACCACGGCAACAGTTTGAGCGATGTCGGGTGAGTGTGCAAAATCCCAGTTGAAACTCCTCACACTTTCCCGTGGTATAAGCCTGAGCATATCGCCCTCGGAAACTGAGCGGACGCCCAGCGCTTCCATAAGGTCACGGACAACCCGGTCGCCTTGCCAGGACTTTTCATAAAGACGGGGCAGCCGTATGTCGGCGCTGCGGGCCAGCGCAGCGAAAGCAAACCAGTAGCTTGCACCTGACCAATCCGACTCAACGGTCAGTTCTGTCGGGCGATAATTTTGGGGTGCTACGCGGATGGTGTTGTCGGCCATCTCAATCTTAACTCCGAATTGCGCCATGAGCGCTGCGGTCATTTCGATGTACGGTCTGCTTCCCACCTTTCCGGTCAACTCCAGCGTGAGCCCCTGGGGCAGCGATGGTGCGATCATGAGAAGGGCGGAAATGAACTGGCTGCTTACGTCTCCGCGAATGCTCAATCGGTCGACTTTCTGACCCTCGAATCCGGCGGTCTCGATCGGAGGGTATCCTTCGCGGTTGCGGTAATGGATGACGGCCCCAAGAGTGCGTAACGCATCCACCAATATTCCGATAGGGCGTTCCTGCATCCGGGGTGTTCCCGTCAGAGTCTTCCGCATCCCGGTCACGGCGAAATACGCGGTGAGGAAGCGCATGGTGGTTCCGGCGTCCTGAACGTCAATCAGCGGTGATTCCGAACCGATCAATTCGCGCATCAGCCGGGTGTCATTAGCCTCGGAGAGATGGTGCAGCACCGACTTCCCACCCGCCAGAGCGTTGAGAATCAACGCCCTGTTGCTGATACTTTTGGAGGCGGGCAGATTCCTAACCTCCGTTCTGACGTCCGGATTGACCCTGATGTGCAAGGCAGGGGCCGCGTTTGTGTTCGAATTGGTCATAGCAGAATCGGGCTCGAAAATAAGGCTTGCGGGCAGATTTCTTCGTTTCCGCGCAACATTTCTGCCCGGAAAGGGGTTATCATGATTATGAACACGACCCAAAAACTGGCAGTTGGATTTGGAATTGCGTCGGGGGCTCTGCTCACCGCACTGCTCATTTCGGGCAGTAGAGGTAGAAAGACGAGAAGCTACCTTGTGCGAAGCGCCCGCACCCTTAGAAATCGGGTGAGAGGTGAAGTGAGTCGAGCATCCGTGGTGGATGAACCGGAGGTCCACTACATCTGAGCTTCGTAGAATGACAGAGCATCCTTCACGTCATCGACACTAATTTCCACATCCCAGACGGCGCTGCCGATCCCCTTCAGCAGCACGCATAGAATCCTATTACCCTTATTTTTCTTATCCTGCCGCGCCAGTGTTGAAATCCGTTCGATCTGATCGCGGTTGAGTTCTATTTTTCCAAATACCCTTCGGATGTGGTTCATGATAGATCGGAGTTCTTCCTCCGTCAGCATGCTCCTTTTCCATGCAAGCCAGCCTTCCGCTACCAATCCCACCGCGATGGCCTCACCGTGAAGAATCCTTTTTGACTCGGACAGGAAATGACTTTCCAATGCGTGACCTATCGTATGCCCTGCATTAAGCACTTTTCGCAGACCCTTCTCGCGCGGGTCCTCCTCCGTTACCCGCGCCTTGAAGGCAACCGAGTGCCGAATCAATTCTTCCCAGTCTTGCTCCTTGAGTGAACGCTGTGAGATCACGTCCCACATACTCCCGTCGGAGATGAGCGTATGCTTGATTACTTCCGCATAACCGGATCGCAGCTCACTTTCCGGAAGCGTCGAAAGAAAACCACTGTACAGCAACGTGAACACCGGCTTTTGAAACACCCCGATGTGATTCTTAAAGTCGTTAAAGTCTATACCAAGTTTGCCTCCGATGCTGGCGTCAACGAGAGACAGGAGCGTAGTGGGTACCAAAATGAAATCTATACCCCGTTTGTAAGTGGCGGCGCAGAATCCGCCCATATCGCCAAGTACGCCTCCGCCGAGAACTATCGCCACTGCATGGCGATCCAGCTGCAGGGCGGTCATGCGATCCCAGATCGTGACGCACGTGTTGATGGTCTTTTGTTCCTCACCCGGCGGAATTACGATCAAATCGTGAGGGGGTAACCCCGGCGCGATGCGCGGATAGCAGAACCTGTTTGTGTGCTCATCTGCAAGAACGACCACACGTGAATACCCGGCGCCGGAAAGAAACTGCGACAGTTCCGACGAAGGGTCCTGAGTGAATCGGATGTTATCGCCTGGCATGTTGATGAACCATCCGGGTGGCCTTCATTATTCATACCCGGAAGGGCCGAATATAGGGACAATCTCTATATTTACCCCATTGTTTATAGTATGGATTCACCCGTTGAAGTCACATTCGAAGATACCAAAGTTGCATTTGCATATAAGTCGGATCAGGAGCTGAGGAAGGCGCGTTTAATTTTCTCCCTTGTAAACCATCCCTGGATTTCTGCCTTAGCTGTAGCGTTTGTAAGGCTCGCCCTCACAATCCGCCTTCCCATACTTGGTATCATAAGGCGTACGGTCTTTCAACACTTTTGTGGAGGCGAAAGCATTACCGCTGCGGAAAGCACTATCCTTCATCTTTCGAACTACGGTGTGAATACAATTCTCGACTACGCAGTGGAGGGTGAAGACAGCGAGGAGGATTTTGACCGAACGACGAACGAAATCCTGCGAACAATTCAGAAAGCTCGGGGACGAAAACAAATTCCGTTTTGCGTTTTCAAAATGACGGGTATCGCTGACGCGCGACTTCTGGAAAAAGTACAAAGCGGGAAGCCTGTCAGCGACGAGGAGATTCAGGCGCTTGAGCGTGTTAAGCAACGCATAGACCGGATTTGCTCAAAGGCATACGAATATGATGTCCCTGTACTCATCGATGCGGAGGAGTCATGGATACAGGACACGATCAACATGCTGACCTTTGAGATGATGGAGCGATACAACAAAGAAAATCCCATCGTGTACATGACGCTCCAGATGTATCTCATCGATGCTGCCAAACGCCTAAAGGATGTTTATCACATGGCGACGATGCACCAGCTGTATCTTGGTATCAAGCTCGTCCGTGGTGCGTACATGGAAAAGGAGCGCGAGCGCGTTGCTGAACTTGGACTGCGCAGCCCGATCCACCCCACGCGTGAGGCTACCGATGAGGCGTTTAACAATGCCCTCGCATTTTGCCTTGACCACAAGCAACGGATATCCGTGATGTGTGGCTCGCACAACGAATACAGCAACTACTATCTCACGGTGCTTATGGCAAAGCACGGGATGCGGCCCAACGATGAACGGGTGTGGTTTGCCCAGCTCTACGGCATGAGCGACAACATTTCGTTTAACCTGGCGCGCATGGGCTACAATGTTGCCAAATATGTGCCATACGGGCCCGTGCGGTCTGTAATGCCCTATCTGTTTCGACGCGCGGAGGAAAATACTTCGGTCTATGGACAAAGCAGTCGCGAACTGACGCTGATCAAAAAAGAACTTCAACGCCGCGGCGTTTCCCGCTGACACGGTATCCGGCGGATATCCGGACGTATTTTTCTGCGCGACCGCGATTTTCCGTTATTTTTGCCCGGAAATTGAAAATCATGCAATTGAGCGAACAGGAGATTGTCCGCAGGAAAAGTCTGGAAGAACTCATCCGGCTGGGCATTAACCCATATCCTGCCGAACCCTTCCCGGTAAACGTATCGGCACGCGACATTCACCAGAACTACGAGCGCAGTAAAACCGATTACAAGGATGTCTCCATTGCAGGTCGCATCATGAGCCGGCGCATCATGGGCTCGGCGGCTTTTGCTGAACTCCAGGACGACAGCGGACGAATCCAGCTATACCTCCGTCGGGACGACCTTTGCCCAGGGGAAGACAAGACACTGTACAACACAGTCTTCAAGAAACTTCTGGACATCGGTGATATCATAGGCGTGACGGGCTTTGTATTCACGACGCAGACCGGTGAAATATCGATACATGTAACGTCGCTTAAGGTTCTCGCGAAATCGCTCCGTCCTCTTCCCATCGTGAAGGAGACCGTCGACGAAGCAGGTAATGTGGTGCGGCACGATGCTTTTTCCGATCCGGAACAACGCTACCGGATGCGTTATGTCGACCTCATCGTAAATCCGCACGTGCGCGATACGTTCATCAAGCGCACGCAGCTGGTCAACTCCATGCGCGAATACCTGAATGGCAAGGGCTACCTGGAGGTGGAAACACCTGTGCTTCAGCCCTTGTACGGCGGGGCCGCTGCTCGTCCTTTCAAAACGCATCACAACGCGCTGGATGTAACGCTCTACTTGCGCATCGCCAACGAACTCTACCTGAAGCGTCTTATCGTCGGAGGGTTTACTGGCGTGTACGAGTTCTCGAAGGATTTCCGTAACGAAGGGATGTCGCGTTTCCACAACCCGGAGTTCACGCAGGTGGAGTTGTACGTTGCTTACAAGGACTATTACTGGATGATGGATCTCGTGGAGGAGATGATTGAAAAGGTAGCAATCGACCTCCACGGCACAACACAAGTTACAGTAGGGGAACACACAATCGACTTCAAACGCCCGTGGAAGCGATTCACAATGTTTGAGGCCATACAGCACTTCACAGGCGTCGACATTTCTCAAATGGATGAAGCTGCCCTTCGCGATGCATGCGACAAACTGAAAGTGCCTTACGACAACACAATGGGCAAGGGCAAACTCATCGATCAGATTTTCGGAGAACTGTGTGAGCCCAATCTCATACAACCAACGTTCATTCTGGATTATCCCGTTGAGATGTCGCCGCTTGCAAAGAAGCATCGGAGCAAGCCGGGTCTCGTCGAACGCTTCGAAGCCATCTGCAACGGCAAGGAAATTTGCAATGCGTTTTCTGAATTGAACGACCCGATCGACCAGCGCAAGCGCTTCGAGGAACAACTGGAGTTGGGCCTTCGTGGTGATGAGGAAGCCATGACCCTGGATGAAGACTTTCTCCGCGCGCTTGAGTTCGGCATGCCACCTACCGCAGGGTTGGGTGTTGGCATCGATCGGCTCACCATGATAATGACAAACTCCCCGTCCATCCAGGACGTGTTGTTCTTCCCTCAAATGAAGCCGGAAAAACCGGCAGGCGGATTCAACGAAAAGGAGTTTACTGCAGCAGGCATACGCAAGGATTTGTTTCCCGTGTTTCAGCGCCTTGGAATAAACAGCCTGAAGCAACTCCGCGAGATTAAGCCGTCAAAGCTTTTTAACGATGTATGCGGAATGCGGAAGAAGATGAAGCTGGAGAACGTAGCCAATCCTACTATGCAGGAAGTGGAGGGATGGTTCGCTGCGTAAAACATCACAGGTTGTCGTAGTACGATTTCCTCCGTTCCAGTTTCAGGTCTCTCAGCATTGCGGACTTGACGTAGATACTGAAGTTGTAAGATGTGTATCGTCCGAAAGGCACCCACCCAAAACTCAATGCCCAGCAATGCAGATCGCGTGAGATATTGACCTGCGTCTGCGTGAACTCTTTGCTTTCAAAGTGGTAGCCGCTGGAGATTTGCGCATTCCACTTTTCTGACAAGGAAAGCTGACCTGTAAACTGGAGCGACTGTGTTATCTGTGGCTCCCGGTTGACAGTGTGGCTGTATGACAACGTGTAGTTGATGTTCAGGTCCCACGGTATGTCGAACTCGACATACATCTGCGGATTGCGAATTATCCTTTCCTTTTGCTCTGTCGGCAAATCGGATTGAGCCGCGGCCTCTCGCGTTTGCTGATTGCGGTCTCGAGCCTTAGGGTTGAGACTCGTACTGGCCGCCAGGCTTGCTGACGTAATGCGACCGAGTTTGCCCGACTTCCATGCGTACTCGTCGATTCGCCGTTCGACGCCCTCCTCATCCACAATATAGGTGTAGGGATCCAGGCTGGCGCTCATGTTAAGGTTGATCAGGTTGTCGCGGATGTTCGTGTTTGCCGAGATGGAGAACGGCGAGAGCTTGAATGATTCTGCAAAGAGATTGTAACTCGAGTTTATGGACAGGTTATTGAGAAGCATAATCTTCCTCGAAACCGAATCGCGTTCAGTTTGAACCTTCATCTCCACGTTATTGCCTATGCCAAATCCAATAGAGCCACTATGCCCCTGTGATGAACCGCCGTACACAAATCCTTCGTGTCTCGATCGATAGGTTTGTTCGCCGGTCCTGGGATCGGTCAGGAGTTGGAAGTAATCCTTGTTGTTCCGAAAGTCGGGCGCGTAGCTAAAACTGACAGTCGGGTTGATGACGTGTCGTATCGCCTTTACATTTCCCCGCTTGAAAAAGAACATACCGTAAATGCGCGTATTGAGGCCGGCGCTCATGGTATAGTTGGCAATGCGGTTGAACCTCCTGATGGTGTCGGCGACAAGCACGGTGTCATCACCGAATTGATACTTCCAGTCGAGTTGTTCAAAATACCACCGTTCGTCGTAGTTGATGCTGGGTGATATGGTGAAGTAGCGAAATATCTTATTCGAAGTCGAGATAGGTATGGTATGCCGGATTCCCTTCCGGGCATTCTTCATAAAGAGCGAAAGGTTCTCGAAGGTAAAAGGTGCAATACTATCCCGCGTAGCCTCGGGTGTCACCTTGCCGATGTTGTTTGTGATTCGGTTCGTTGCGACCATCTTGTATCCAATGGAGAAATTGTCCAATGGTGTCGTTCGTCCGTCCTTCCTCTGGAAGGGATACAGGTTAGTCATGGTGAGGCTAAGGTTGGGCAGAGGCAAGTCGACAAGACGTGTCCGAAGGTCCTGATTGATGCTACCGTTGACGCCGAGCGAAAACGGTGTACCGGCAAATTTCTTATTGTAAGAGATGGTGGAACTCAGCTTAGCAGAGATGCTGGACAGGCCGGTGTTGTCGTTGATGTCGAGGTTAGGCGCGCCATACGCCAGGTTGTTATTTTGATTGTAGGTACTGGTGGCGGCGTTGACGGATGCTGAGAAGCGGCTGTTGCGTCCGAGATTTCTAGGTTGGTGCGACCAGGAAAGGCGGTAGTCGATCGTCGAACTGGGCGCTTCGATCCTTTCGCTGATTTTCGTATTCGTGTACGAAAATAGTAAGGAGCCGCTGTAGCGATACCGCTTCATGTAGTTGGTGTTGATATTGATAGCGTGGCCACCCTTGGAATAGATGTCAGTTGTGACATCCAGCTTAACATACTCGTTGATGTCGAAAAAGTATCCAAGGTTACGGAGGGCATAGCCCCTTCGCCTTTCTTCGCCGTACGATGGAAATATAATGCCCGACTTGCTTTCGCGATCGAACGGAAACATTCCGAAGAGGAAGCCGGCTGGCAACGGGATGTCGTTAAACTCGACATAAAAGGGACCCGAGACGATCTTGTCGTTGGGTATTGTCTTGGTCTTTGTTGAGCGGATGACAAAGTGAGGATGCTCGAGGTCGCAGGTAGTGTAGGCATTGTTGACGCTGAACAGTTCGTCCTTCTCGTTCTTGAAAGCGTGCTTTACGTGGACGATGCCTTCGCCTTGCTTCGTTACCACTTCGGAAATTCGCGCGCGTCCGGTACGGTAGTTGTATACAATGTCTTTAGTCTCGTAAAGATCCTGGCCGTCCTGAAACACGGGAAAGCCAATCCGCTGACCCGTTGAGTCGCGGCGGCCGTGTGCTGTGAGGGTGCCTTTGTCGTAGTCGATGATGATCTCTTCGGCCTCGAGCTGGATCTCACCGTACGTGATTTTTGCCTGACCATAAAGCCAGATCTTCTTGCCGTCGATGCTGGCGCGGATGGAGTCGCGCGCGGAATACCTGATGGTAGTTTCGATGTCGCTTTGCGTAGGCGCTACTGTTGAATCCGGTCGAACGGCTACGGTATCTGTCGGAATGGTATCGCGGGAGATCAGGGTGTCGGGTTGCGTGGGAATCTCACCGGGATCCCGGATAGGATTCTCTATCTGCGCGTGAAGTGAAGGTGCGCTGAAGCAGAGTAGAAAGAACAAAACGAAAAATCGGGGCACACTTCGGCTAATCGCGGGATTTTTACGTTTTAGTGAAAATTTCACAAATTTGCGTAAAGTTATCGCAATTTGTCTGAACATTGAACTGACCGTGAGGAATATTGGAATTACGTGCATTTTTCTAGCAATTACCTTGCTAAATTCAGCCAGTTCCATCCTGCACAGGGAATTCAAAATCAGCAAGGTTGTCATTGATGCGGGCCATGGCGGCCACGACCCGGGAACCCATGGACGCAAGTACAAAGAAAAGGATATCGCACTTGCCATAGCCCTAAAGGTGGGCAAGTATATCGAGCAGAATGTACCCGACGTTCAAGTGGTCTACACGCGAAAGGATGACTCGTACGTTCCACTGGACAAGCGGGCGGATATCGCGAATAAGGCGGACGCCGACCTGTTCATCTCAATACATGTTAATTCCATCCCCAACAACACCACGTATGGTACAGAGACCTGGGTGATGGGTCTTCACCGGTCGGAGTCCAATCTCGAAGTTGCCAAACGTGAGAACTCGGTGATCCTGCTCGATGAGGATTACAAAGAGCGGTACGAAGGCTTTGATCCCAACAGTCCGGAGTCGTATATCCTGTTTTCACTGACGCAGGATGCCTACTATGAAAGCAGCCTCAAGATGGCGCAAAAGGTGGAGCACCAGTTCAAGACTCGGGTCGGCCGAAACAGCCGCGGCGTGAAGCAGGCAGGATTTGTGGTGCTGTACAAGACGGCAATGCCCAGCGTGCTCGTTGAAACCGGATTCATCACCAACCCGCAAGAGGAGGACTATCTGGGTTCGGAACGCGGCCAGGATCTTCTCGCCTCAGGCATCTATCGGGCCTTCAAGGAGTATAAATTAGAGGTTGAAACGGTCAATTGACAACCGGATTCTCCGTAAATTTCATCGCACGTATCGCAATAAGCCCAAAGACTGGGGCAACGTGTGGGTCACTAACCTGTAATGCATGAAGGTATCCAAAGAATTTAAGGTTGGCCTGTTCATGGTCGTTGCCCTGGTGTTGTTGTATTTCGGGTTCAACTTTTTGAAGGGCATCGATTTCTTCAGCTCATCGCACAAGTACTACGCCGTCTATAACAACGTCGATAAGCTGACGGAATCGAACCAGGTGTTTCTTAATGGCTTTGCCGTCGGTCGTGTGGCAGACATCGAGATTCTTCAGGACAACGGCAACCTCGTGCTGGTCACACTAGAGATCGATTCAGACATCAAACTCACCGACTCTACTACTGCGATTCTCACGGGTGATTTCCTTGGAAACAAATCCATCCTGCTGCAGAATGTCACAGGTTCGCGGATCCTTGAACCCGGTGATACGCTACGGTCCAATCTGGATCGCGGCATTACAGACATTCTCGCTGAGAGCGCTGTACCTGTTGCAGATAACCTTCAAGTCACATTAAGGAAATTCAATGTGCTGGTCGAGAAACTTACACGCAATACGGAACAACTCGATACGATCTTCAGCCGGCTCGCGACAACTCCCTATCACCTCAACCGTGCGCTAACAACGGCTGGTAGCTCTGTACATGAGCTCGCTACTGATTATCGGGTCGTGGCACAAAATCTTAATTCAGCACTGGAGGATTTACGCCCCACCATGACCAACTTGCGAACTCTTTCTGATTCGCTTAAGGTCATGGAACTGAACGCTACCATAACGAAAACCCAGGCTGCATTGGAGTCGTTTAACGCCGCACTAGGAAAAATGACGAGCGACGACAATACGGTGGGAAAGATGCTCACCGAAGACGAACTGTATAACAACCTGAACAACCTGCTGCTCAATCTCGACTCGCTGGCTGACCATTTTAACAGCAACCCGAAGCACTTCCTTGCACCGCTGGGTAAGAGCAAAAAGAAAATTGAACGTGATCTCAAGAAAAACCAGGAGTGACGAAACAACAGTCTTCCATAAGCGATAGCCTGGAGTTCAACAGAAATGAAGATCAGTTCAGGCAGCTCCTGAGCAAACTCCAGGCACGCAGAAAGAAAATCCAGGCAGGTGGTGGCGAAAAGAAAATCGAAGAGCAACATGCGCGCGGAAAGCTTACCGCTCGCGAACGGATTGCATATCTGATCGACCCTTCAACTGAATTTCTGGAGATCGGCCTCTTTGCTGCCGATGGCATGTACGAAGACTATGGCGGATGTCCATCAGCAGGTGTCATCACAGGTATCGGTCAGGTAAGCGGCCGCCTGTGCGTCATCGTCGCCAATGACGCCACGGTTAAGGCCGGCGCCTGGTTTCCCATGACAGCAAAGAAGAACCTTCGCGCACAAGAGATCGCGATGGAGAACCGGTTGCCTGTCATCTACCTTGTCGATAGCGCAGGCGTGTTCCTCCCGCTCCAGGATGAGATCTTTCCCGACCGCGACCACTTTGGCCGCCAGTTTCGCAATAACGCTGTAATGTCGTCGATGGGCGTCGTACAAATCGCGGCCATCATGGGAAATTGTGTTGCCGGCGGGGCGTATCTGCCGATCATGTCAGATGAAGCGATGATTGTTGATAAGACCGGTACGATCTTCCTGGCGGGATCATACCTCGTCAAGGCAGCTATCGGTGAAGAAATCGACAATGAAACCCTTGGTGGAGCCACAACACACTGTGAGATATCCGGCGTGACAGACAACAAGTTTCCTGACGACAAATCCTGCCTCGATTATATCCGATCCATTATGGACAAGATCGGCGAGCCTACCCTTGCCGGGTTTAACCGCGCTACGCCTCAACCGCCTAAAAAGTCGATCGATGAGATTGCGGGACTGCTCCCTTCCGACCGGGGAAAGCCGTATGACATGATGGAGATCATCGAGCGACTTGTAGATGATTCTTCATTCGACGAGTACAAGGCTCTTTACGGAAAGACCATCATCTGCGGATGGGCACGCATCGATGGATGGGCAGTTGGTATTGTGGCCAACCAACGAAAGGTGGTCAAGACGAAGAAGGGGGAAATGCAAATGGGCGGTGTGATTTATTCCGATTCGGCGGACAAGGCAGCGCGTTTTATTATGAACTGCAATCAACGCAAGATACCCATCGTCTTTATTCAGGATGTCAGCGGGTTTATGGTAGGAAGCAAAGCAGAACATGGTGGCATCATCAAGGATGGCGCGAAGATGGTGAATGCGGTCGCGAATTCTACAGTCCCTAAGTTCACGATCATCGTTGGCAACTCATACGGTGCTGGTAACTACGCGATGTGCGGGAAGGCGTATGATCCACGCCTTATCGTTGCCTGGCCAACCGCGCAAATTGCTGTCATGAGCGGAAACTCTGCTGCCAAAACGTTGCTGCAAATACGCGTGAACACAGAAAAGGCGAAAGGCAAAACGTTGTCGCCGGAAGACGAAGCCAAACTCCTTGAAGAAATCACCGAACGGTACAATGCACAACTGAGTCCCTACTATGCTGCTGCACGTTTATGGGTTGATGACATCGTCACGCCCGCCGAGACACGACACGTCATCTCAACAGGTATAGCGGCGGCAAATCATGCGCCGGTGGAGAAATTTAATGTCGGCGTAATCCAGGTTTAAAGAAATCCTTACTCTATGATGTCGCCGCCGTCGGCAATGATGAGGAGAAGTTCCTTTACCTCCTCAGCTTTGGCGTGTTCACCCATCTTGTCGAACGACATGATGAGGTTTCTGAGAACCCGCCGAATGATTTCGAGATTAGAGCACGGCTCGAAGAAGGACTCCTGCGGTGTGAGGTGCAACTCGTTGATGTAGTTTTCGATGTCTTTTCTCGAAAAGATCAGGCCCTTGTTGAAGGCGTTTATGTAGAACTGTGGGTTGCGATCGTCCTTGTACGTGAGAATAAAAAGGTTTGGCAAGTTAACGCCGTACACCGGAAGCTTCAGCTTCTGCGCCACAAGGAGGTAAATCACGCACAGGGTAATGGGATTTCCTTTCCTGGTTTCCAGGACGACATTGATCATTGAGTTTCCCGGTGAATGGAAATTCTTAGTGTTGGCGCCGAATTTCAGTTTGCTGAACAGGACGCTGTTTATGATTTTGATCTGATCGAACGGGTATAGATCAGGCTTGAATTCCAGCCACGTTTCGTAGTAGATCTGTTCGAGATCCTGCTTCAGTCTCAACAATTCGATGTCAGGATACTGGTATGTAGCGACGAGCCACATTCCCGTGAGTAAGTCGTGGTCCTCACTTTCATACCACTCCTTCAGGCGTTCTTTGAGAATTTCAAACTGAAGCTCATGAATCAATTCTTCAATACGCCTTTGCACATACGGGTTGAAATTGTTCTCCCACTCTTCTTCCAGAAAAGGAATGACCTCCTTACCCAGTGATCGGATCTTTTCCACGACATGGGATACTACCTGATCGTCATCGTCATCAAGAAGGGAGATTAATGCGCGCAGCTCGTTGGACTCCATCTATTGAAAAATGTTGAAGAATTGAAGCGTCAAATAGTTCACTAACATATTACATTTTTGCAGTGACCATTTCTATGCAAATTTCGGCATATTCTTACCTACAACAACCAAATTACCCCCGCATTTTTCCTTTTCCCGACATATTGGCGCAAACCACTGCCCACTGCCTATTGCCAACTGCCCACTTAATTATTCCTCACATTACATCCCATCGGCCTCACTACCGCCTGTGATGGATTCTGGCCGTTGAGGAGGGCATCGATCGCATCGGTAAGATAGTGGCGATGTACGTCGGTGGCGACTTGCGCGTTGTCGTCGATAGCTCCGCGATAGAAGACTTTATACGCACCATTTTCGGGTTTCAGTACAATGGCTTCGGGTGTACGTGTAACCTTCAGCGCACGCATAATCGATTGGTTCTTATCCTCAAGATAGGGCACTTTGAAACCGCGACGCGAGGCATGGGCTTTCATGGCATCGACAGATTCATCTTCGCCGGGATGGGGATTAACAAACACGACGGGAACCCTGCTGTTGTAGTCAGCAGCAATCTTGTTGAGCCGATCGTAATAGTAGGCATCGAAAGGGCAGGTGTTGCTGGTAAAAATGATCACAATACCCCGGGAGTTAGCGCCACCCGTAAGTGTAAAGGATTTCCCGGTGACGACATCCTGCGCCGAGAATTCCAATATGGTCTGGCCGGACGCAGAGCACGCTATGAGGGTCAGGATAACCACAGCAATTCGTTTCATGTAGGTTCAGGTTTATTGAGGACCAGGGCAAACGCAGGGTGCATTTCGTAATACAGGCGTACCTCGGTCTCTTTAGGTCCGACAATAATGCTGCCAGAAAAATAACCCTTAGAATTCATCGAAAATGGGCTGATTCTGAGGTTTTTTGAGAAAATCAGGTCTTTCCGGCCATGGACTTTGATAAGCACCTCTTTTGCACACCAGATCACACAGTGCGTGTTGAGATCCGAACCCGCAAACGCCAGTTCGGACGGGTCCAGAATGCGATGGGCAATGCGCAGGAGGGAGGTTCGGGGTGGCTGTATATCGATCCCAACCGAATGCGTAGCATGAAGGTATGCAGCCACGTACGGATAGGAATGGCTAAGCGAAAGATGGTAGTCGGACTGAGCGGGGAAAGGTTTCCCGTATGCGTCTTTGACGATTCCATGAAACGTGAGTCCGCGACGCTGCATGAGCGCCTTCACTAGCACACGCGCAGCGTACCACTCGAGGCGCTTGTGAGGATGACGTATCGACTCCGGAATCCGTTCGGGCGATGCCGCGGCCGCCTCAAGTTGGGTCTCGTCCTCTTCAATTCTCCACAACCCCCAGGGATTACCGCGATTATCCTCAATTTTTTCCAGCGGCATTTGGTATGTCCCTCATTGTGTTTCAATTTTGACAAAAATTTCAACATCCGCCAACCTTTTGCCGGCGCACAGGAGGCGCCCGGAATAATGGCTGTCAAAGTCACCAAGCTGCATTCTTTCACGGGTCATCGAGATGCCGTATACACCCTCCAGCGAACTGACCAACCCAATCTTTTCTGCACAGGTTCCGGAGATGGAATGGTAGTGCTCTGGGATCTTGAGAAGCCCGATGAAGGCTATCCTGTAGCCCGGCTTCCAAACTCCATCTACGCTCTGCATTATCACGCTCCGAGCAACGCACTGATCGCCGGCCACAACTACGAGGGTATTCATGTGCTCGATTGGAGAAATAAAGTCGAGCTTGGGTCGTTACAACTTACACGTGCAGCCATCTTCGACATTCAGTCTGTCGACAATACCCTCTTTGTTGGTACGGGTGACGGAAGCGTGATCGTGGTGGACGTTGGCCGTCTCGCCATACTTGAACGCATCCGCAAGAGCGAGAAGAGCGCACGAACAATCGATATCAACTTGCGCAGTGGCGAAATGGCGGTAGGGTACAGCGACAATCACATTCGGGTATACGACCTGAAAAGCCTTCAAATGAAACATGAATGGCTGGCACACGCCAATTCAGTGTTTTCAGTGCGCTACACGCCCGACGGATACTACCTCCTGAGTGGCTCGCGGGATGCGAGGCTCAAGGCATGGGACGTGAACAGCGGTTATGCCCCCGTGGCAGAAGTCGTCGCTCACATGTATGCCATAAATCACCTCGACTTTAGCCCGGATGCGAAACATTTCGTAACTTGTAGCATGGATAAGTCTATCAAAGTCTGGAATGCGGAAGAGTTAAAATTGCTGAAGGTAATCGACAAGGCCCGGCACGCGGGACACGGAACTTCCGTAAACAGGCTGCTATGGACTTCATACCAGGATCAGTTGCTCAGCGCCAGCGATGACCGAACCGTGACTTCCTGGAGTATAAACTTTGATTCATCGATATGAGGATTACACCGTTGGATATACGTCAGAAGACCTTCGAAAAGCATTTTCGGGGATATGACAGGGATGAGGTGGATGGTTTCCTGATGACCTTGTCGCAGGAATGGGAGCGTCTGAACGACGAATGCAAAGAGCTCCGGATAAAACTCGAAGCCACTGAACGCGAAGTGTCAAAACTGCGCGAAGTGGAAGGCTCGCTATACAAGACATTGAAGACTGCTGAAGATACCGGTGCGAGCGTGATCGAGCAGGCGCGCACTGCGGCGGACCTTCACCTGAAGGAGTCGCAATTGAAAGCAGAAGCCATCCTGAGCGAAGCAAAGAATAAGGCGAAGGACATGATCGAGGAAGCGGATGTGCGCGCAAGGCAAATCGTTGAAGACATGGAGGAAAGGCTGAAAGCGCTCGTCGACGATTACAAGAGATTGGAAGCGTCACGCGAAGACCTCATAGCAGAACTTCGGCGCATGGCCAACGATGCGCTTGATCGCGTAGAACGCGCGCGTGCTTTTACGGCCGACTTCAACCCTGACAAGTTTTTGAGCGACGCACGACGCGAGGCCAGGAGCATCATCTACCCGAATGGCGAGTACGTTCGGTCAGTGCGGGGTGTCGCCGAAGGTGAGCCTGAAACGCCAGCCGAGCCGGAATCACCTCCTGTTCCGGCACCCTCTCCGGTAGAGGCTGAGGTTCCTCCTGCAAAAGCCGCCAAATCTTTCTTTGACACGATCGAATGACAGGTAGAGTAGCCCTGGAGGGTCTCGCCTTCCATGCCTATCACGGCGTTTACTCCCACGAACGGGATACCGGTAACAATTTTCAGGTCGACATTGCCGTCGAAACAGATTTCTCACAAGCAGCGTTGCGCGACGATCTGGAAGGTACTGTCGATTACGAAACGCTGTACCGAATAGTGAAGGATCAAATGGCACAACCATCCCGTCTCATCGAGACAGTGGCCGAGCGCATCGTAAACGAGGTTATGGAACAACTCCCCACCGTGATACAGGTTGAGTTGACGATCTCCAAGCTGCATCCGCCGATCGGAGGTGAGTGCGCGCGGGCTATGGTTAGTATAGTGAGAAAGCGGTAGCGGCTACTGATTCGGTTGGGTCTGGATATCCCTGAAGAAGAAACCGCGGCCGTCAGCGCCGTCGTAAAAATCGATGTGTTTGCCGATGACGTATAGGGTATGGTGCTTGTCGACAAGAACCGTTATCCCTGAAACGGTGTATGCAAGGTCGTTGTCGCGCTGCTGGTCGAAGCCCACCACGAGTTTTGCGCTGCAGCCTCCTCCCCGAATCCCAACACGGAGGCCATACCCGGCGGGTATGCCCTTGTTCTCACGGATGAGTTTGATTTCATCGGCGGCCCGTGGGGAGATAGTAACCGGTTCAAACGCCATTGTCATCGTCAAATATTCGGATAGGTGGTGTCAAAATTATTTAAATTTCAGGCAATTGTTGTTTATTTAATCTGTGGAAGCCTTTATCGAATTCGTAAAAATTCTGGTACCAGCGTCGTTAGTACTATACGCCGCCTATCTGCTGGTACGTTCTTTCATTCACCGTGATCTGGAAATGAGAAAGCTGGAAGTCAGAGGGCGAAGTATCGAGACGATTCTTCCCAACCGACTTCAGGCATATGAGCGGATGACGCTTTTCCTGGAGAGGATATCCCCGCAGAATCTGTTGATACGACTTAACACGTCCCAAATGCCGGCACGTGAATTTCATCAACTTTTACTTCAGGAAATCCGGAATGAGTATAATCACAACGTGTCGCAGCAAGTGTACATGAGCGAGCGTGTGTGGGAACTGATTAAGGCTGCCAAGGAAGATCTTATTGTTGCCATAAACGACGCGGCTTCCTCGATGAAGGAAGAGTCCACGAGCACCGATCTCGCACGCCGAATATTCGAGGTAATGCTGAATAAACAGGCGGATGCCATCGGGCACGCGATTTCGGAGCTAAAAAAGGAAATTCAACAAACGTTTTGAACTTTCCGGCCTGCCCGGAAGGTTTTAATGGGAATTAGTTGACCACAGCATGAATGCATTTTTTGAAAGGGCATTTAAATCAGCTGCCTCCGTTGCCGGGAGGCGAGGCCGCCTTTTGAGACTTGTCGCTCAGGCCATCCGAAAGGCGGGTAACGTTAACTGGACAGGCGAAAACGCCGTGGCCGCCAAATCCGGAATTTATGCGTTTCTCAGACTTTGCAAGGCGTACGCCGTTGGCGACTATCGGGCAGTGTCGCTGAAAACCATGCTCCTGGTTATTGCTGCGGTTCTCTATTTTGTAAATCCCCTCGATCTCATGCCAGACGTTATTCCAATAACCGGATTTGCTGATGATTTTGCTATTCTCCTTTGGGTATACGGCAACATCCGTCAGGAGATCGAAAAATTCCTGGAATGGGAGCGGGGCAGAATCCAGGTCTGAGTAAGATCGCGCTCGTCGCAGGAGCTACTGGCCTTACCGGTGGTCAGCTCGTAACTACCCTACTGGACGATCCTCGCTATAGTGTTGTAAAAGCAATCACAAGGAAGCCGCTCACACGCGTTCACCCGAAACTTGAGAATGCCGTTATCGACTTCGAGCGCATTCACAGCTACACCGATGAGCTTAAAGCCGACGATGTATTTTGCTGTCTTGGTACAACAATGAAGGCAGCAGGCTCAAAGGAAGCGTTTGAACGGGTTGACTATTACTATCCGGTCGCTCTTGCAGAGCGAGCGAAGGCGCTGGGAGCGACACAATTTCTCCTGATGTCGTCGCTTGGTGCCAGCAAGAATTCGGCATTTTATTACAGTCGCGTTAAAGGAATGGCGGAAGAAACCATTGCCGGTATTGGATATCACGCGCTTCACATTATGCGCCCTTCGCTACTTGTAGGACCACGTGAAGAATACCGACGAGGCGAAGCGGCGGCGAAATGGTTTTTCAGAACATTTGGAACCTTCGTTCCTTCAAAATACAAGGCCATCGCTTCTATCAAGGTGGCGCGTGCGATGGTGCACTTCGCTAACTCCGGGATGACGGGCGTTCACATCCATGAATCGGCCAGCCTTCAGAAATTTTAACGTGAAGCATCTTGACTTATGATTGCGGTGATCCAGCGCGTAAGCCGTTCGTCAGTAACTATTGGGGGACAAGTAAAGGCTTCCATTGGAAATGGTTTACTCGTATTGGTTGGGATTGAAAATGCCGATGGCAAGGAAGACATCGACTGGTTAGCTGCGAAGATTGTCAACCTTCGCATTTTCAACGACGCTGATGGTGTCATGAACCTCAGCGTGCGGGACACGGCAGGTGACATTATCGTCGTTAGTCAATTTACCCTCCATGCCAGCACTAAGAAAGGAAACCGCCCCTCGTATCTCCGTGCTGCCAAACCCGATGTCGCGATTCCCATTTATGAACAATTTGTCGACACGCTTTCCCGAGAGTTGGGAAAACCTGTGCAAACAGGCATTTTTGGCTCGGACATGAAGGTGGAACTTCTGAATGACGGACCTGTCACCATCCTGATCGATACAAAAAATCGGGTCTGAAAGACTTTTTTGCCGCCCTATGCATCTTCTTGCCAATGGGCTCATTCTCCGATATGGCCGCATCGTGCCTTTCGCCTTCAAGGACGGTGGTCGTTGTGATCCTTTACTTTATGTCTGTCAGCAGCGCGGTGAACGCTCAGGAGACGGTCAGGTTAGCGGGAACCGTTATCGACAGTCAGAGTGAGGAACCTGTTC
>DATCLO010000093.1:0-42905 GCA_036563875.1 Cyclobacteriaceae bacterium | reverse complement strand
GTATTGCTTATCAAATTGTTTGGGACTAATCCGATTTAGAGACTGGTGGGGTCTTTTGTTATAATTCCTCACCGCCCTGGCCAGTTCATTTTTGAGCTCCCGGAAGTTCTGAGGATAGTAGTGCCGCAGGTAGGAGTTCTTGATGGTGCCATTTACTCGCTCGGCATTCGGGTTTTCATAAACCGTCTTACCCATACTGTTTCTGATTTGGTGATGAGTCGTAAGTTCCCTGAACTCTTTACAGTAGTATTGCCCTCCTCCATCGGAGTGCAGGATCAGCCCAGGCTCGACTTTTCGCCAACCCACCGCCATTCTCAGAGCGGGGATTGTTGTGTTTTCTGTCAGCAGGTTCTCCGATGCACTGTAGCCCACAATGTATCGACTATATAAGTCCATTATGAAAGTCAGGTAATAGTACCGTTCTTCGATCTGGTAGTAGGTTATGTCACTAACCCATACCTGGTTGACACCTGTCAACTCCCTGCCTGTCAGTAGATTCTTAAATCGGGTTACCCCTAAACTATTGGTAGTCCGCGTGAAAGAGCGTTTCCTGACTACCCTGAACCCATTTTCAAAACAGAAGGCCTCGAACTTGTCACGCCCCATGCAGCCGGGTTCTATCATGAAATACAGTTGCCGGGCACCCAGTTCAGGGTGATCCCCGCGGATCTCCCCGATCAGCTTGCGAAGTTGCTGAGCCTCATCCATGAAGTGCATGTGGCGGTCCAATCGTTTATGGAACGCCTGCTTGGTTGTCTCTACCACCCTGTACAGCTGGTTCATTTTGATCTTGTGCCTTTCCCGGTTCGACCAGAACCACTCGACCGTCTTGAAGAATATTTTTTTTTGATGTCTATCCCGTACTCCTTCTCGGCCAGCTCGATCATCTTCTCCAGAAAGTCAATTTGGATTTGTTTCTGACCGATCAACCGCTCCATCTCATGAACCTCTTCCCGTAGGTGTTCTATTTTGGCCGTATCGCTCTTGGCCTCTATTACTTGTTTAACTCCCTTCTTACGCATAACCGAATATCGGTAAATCCACTTGTAAACGGCTGGACTACTTACCTGATACTCGCGACAAATCTGCGCTACGGTGGTAAGATTCTGCTCGATCTCTTTGACCTTCTTTCGCCTGAAATCCTCACTGAAATAACGTTGAACTCGTCCGGTACGAGGGACCGACTAATACTTGTCTAAGGTTGCCATTCATCCAAAAATTTGAGTTTACTTTTAACCAAATTTCCAGTCAACCTATTTCAGGCGAGGACAAAATCCAAATCAAAAATCACTAATCGCTAATCGCCAATCGCTAATCAAATCCAGCAGTTCTAAAAATGACCATCTCCAGGTACATCCACCGCACGCCCCTTCATCCCCTAAAGGGACCCAACGCGCTAACTCCACCAATCAAATCCCAAATCAACAATCTCAAGTCTTAACGAACATCAACACATCAACACATTATATCCCCTCAAACAAACTAAACGACTCCATATACTGCGGAACAAACACCTTCCACCCGAACTTGTCGCGAATGGCCTGGGCGTAGTTTTCAAGTACGGGAGATTCACCGTGCACGGTAAATACCATCTTCGGTTTTTCCCTGAAGCCTTCCATCCATTGAAAGAGTTCTGACCTGTCCGCGTGTCCCGACATGGAACTGATGAACTCAACCTTGCAATTCACCGGTACTTCTTCTCCAAACATTTTTATTGTGGGCTCTTTGTCAAGCAAGCTCCGTCCACGCGTACCTTCAGCCTGATAGCCGGCGATCAGGAACGTGTCATGCGGATTACGCAGCCGGTGATACATGTGGTGAAGAATTCGTCCACCCGTCATCATACCACTCGATGAGATAATGATGGCCCGGGAGGAAAGCGTGTTCAGCATACGCGAATGCTCCGACGACTTAACCATCACCAGCATGTTCGTTTCAATGTCACGCGCGAGGTCCTGGGTTGTTGTCCCCATTCGGTGATACTCGGGGTATTTGTAAAAGAGATACGTGGCGGAGATGGCCATCGGACTATCCACATACACCGGCACGTCAGGTATCACATCTTCCTGCATGAGGCGCCGCAGGTGAAGCATCAGGGTTTGGGTACGGCCGACAGCGAAAGCAGGGATCACCAGCACGCCGCCACGGGCAAAGGTATCATTCACGATACGGGCGAGGTCCTGAGTGGGATCCTCATCCGGATTTTCTCTGTCGCCGTATGTCGATTCAATGAGTAAAATATCCGCCTCCGTAATGGTAGTTGGCGGATGGAGCATGGCCTGCTTGTATCTGCCGAGGTCACCGGAGAAGACGATCTTCTTGGTTTGATTGTCGCCCTTGATAAACACTTCCACGATGGCTGATCCCAGCAAGTGGCCGGCGTCGCGATAAACGATGTCAACGCGTTCGTGAATACTGATACGCTGGTCGTAGCCGAATGTCTTGAACAAAGGAAACGTACTTCGCGCGTCTTCTTCCGTGTATAGCGGCTGCGGATTTTCATGACGGGAGTATCCTTTCCTCTTGGCAAATGCTGCTTCTTCTTCCTGGAGTTTGGCTGAGTCAAGCAGCATAATCTCCATGAGGTCCGCCGTGGGTGCGGTACAGTATATCGGGCCGTTAAATCCCTCTTTAACAAGTTTTGGCAGGTAACCCGTGTGATCAATATGCGCGTGGCTGATAACGACGGCATCTATGGTGGAGGGGTCGATGGGAAAGGCTTCCCAGTTGCGTACTCGCAGAGGTTTCAATCCCTGGAACAATCCGCAATCAAGCATGAATCTGAAGTCGCCCACAGTGAACAGGTATCGCGATCCGGTAACACTGCCGGCGCCGCCGAGGAATTTTACGCGCACATCCATGCTTATCGTCTGATGTCGAATGAACCTAGATTCTGTATCGGTCCTTCATTCACCTCTACATTCTCTACCATGGCGCGGGGCGGACCGTGATGGCACCACGCTACCAGTTCCTCCAGCGCCTCCTCGTTCCCTTCTGCTTCAATATAAACCGATCCATCGGGTTCATTGCGAACAAAGCCGCGAAGTTTCAGTTTGGACGCGACATCACGGGTGGACGCGCGAAAGTACACACCCTGAACCCTGCCCGTAACGCGTATGTTGAGATGCTTCATCACAAAATATAGTCCGTGCTCAGGAAGGCAGATTCCCTGTTCCGGATAATCGTGCTGAGGATTTGCTTATTGATCTCGTTCGTCTTAGTCGACACGATCGTCCGGATGGAGAACACGCGCAGCGCGTCCGCCACGGAAAGCGTACCTTCCGCTGAATCTTTTCGTCCGGTAAAGGGAAACGTATCCGGCCCGCGTTGACACTGTGTGTTGAGGTTGATTCGTCCCACTTGGTTGACGAACGCATCAAGCAGACGTGCTATGCGTTTTGAATCCGTCCCGAAGATACTCACCTGCTGGCCATAGTTCGAATTTACAACATACTGGATCGGTTCTTCCAGGTCGTCGAAAGTCATGATGGGAACGATCGGGCCGAACTGCTCTTCACTGTAAAGTCGCATCTCAGGTGTTACAGGAAATACAACCGCCGGGTAAAAGAAAGAACACTCCGATGTGCCACCGTTGGGGTTGATGACTTTCGCACCATGCTTAATCGCATCGTCAATCAGTTCTTGCAGGTACACGACCTTGCCCGGTTCGGGTAGCGGCGTGAGGCTGACGCCTTCTTCCCACGGCATGCCAGCTTTGAGCTTTGATACGCCCTCGACAAATTTCTCCATGAACAACGGTGCAACAGTCTTGTGGACATGAATGATCTTAATCGCCGTGCAACGTTGGCCGTTGAAAGAGAGAGCACCCGTAAGGCATTCATTCACCGCGGTTTCAAGATCGGCGTCAGGCAGAATGATAGCAGGATTCTTGGCGTCGAGCCCAAGTATGGACTTGAGCCGATGAGGTTTGGGATGCAACTTCTTCAGGTCGTTTGCACCCTTGTTCGTTCCGATGAATGCAAAAACATCGAGCTTTCCTGATTCCATGAGCGCGCCGACGGTCTCGCGGCCTCTGCCGTAGATAACATTGATCACACCCGGGGGGAAACTATCGCGAAATGCTTCGAGCAGAGGTCGTATGAGCAACACACCGTACTTGGCTGGCTTAAAGACCACAGCGTTGCCCATGATCAGCGCAGGTATGAGCGTGGAAAACGTTTCGTTGAGTGGATAGTTGTAAGGACCCATACACAACGCTACGCCGAGCGGCACGCGTCTGATCTGTGCCATGAATCCTGCCTCTTCAATGAGCTTTGCCGAATTCCTGTCGAGTTCCTTGTAGGCTTGAATCGTATCGCGGATGTAGTCGCACGTACGGTCGAATTCCTTGCGTGAGTCGTTCAAGGTTTTTCCGATTTCCCACATGAGGAGCTTGACTACCTCATCACGCTTTGCCTTCATCCGCTCCAGGAATATCTCAACATAGGAGATTCGTTCGGTCACGCTACGGGTCGGCCATGATCCGTGTCCGAGATCGTAGGCGCGAACGGCGGCATCAAGTGCTGCCATCGCCTCATGTGCGGTGAGAAGCGGCGTGGCGCCAAGGACTTTCTGCTTCAGCTTACCGTCTACGCGCGTGTAGATGGGACTCACTACAGAATTAAGCGGTCCATCCCACGTTTTGAGTTCACCATTGATGAGATATTCACGTTGTTCGATGGCTTCATCAAGCCTGAATTCGGCCGGAATGGCATGATCATCCGGAAAGATATCCTGAACAGCTTTTGTCATGGGTTGAGTGAGGTTAACAAAACGGTCTTCCCATCGATCGGGATTTGTCCTGCGAAAGTATCAACGGGTACGAGGGATACACGTAGCGCTACATTCACGCTGCAATTTACAGCCGCGTTGAATATTTCCAACGAACGAAAAATCCTCTGTCGGTTGCGCGGCATCAGAATGTAAGCCGCAAACGGTGTCGGTCGCGTTTAACTAATGCTGCGACGTGTTAACCTCACTCAATTCGACCCTCAATGTTGGCTTGCTAGTGTCGGATGCCGCATTCCTTGCAGTACTTCATCTTGCCAGGTGGGCGCTTCTTGGGGGGCCGCTTGTGACCAAAGTACATGGGGTCGGTGTACTGCGGTTTCATGAGTTCTTTCTCGGCTTTCTTGCGCGCCTTAGCCACTCGCTCCATTTGCTCGAAATAGCGCTTTTCGGCGTCATACGTTATCTCGACCTTATTGCTGCGCCTTTCGCTCTTGCCTTTTGGTTCATAGTTCATGGTCGGATAACTCGGATCCATGGAAGTGGGCTGATTCACTTCAGTCTGTTTATTCGACCGCTTCGATTTCTTATCCTTCCTTCCCTGTGCGAACGTTGCAACTCCACAGGCCAGGAAGATCACGATGAAAAGAGATATTGACCGCATAGCTCACGTGATATTACACATATTTAACTGTAGTGCGGCGGAAAAAATTGTGCCATACGGCGGATGAATCGATAAACCGCGGCAGGATGGGGCAAACTTGCATTCATGGGGGTTGCGTCACCTGCTTTTTGCCTCAAGCATGGACTGTTCTCTACGGTATACCCAAGGTGGTTTCGGCTTGCTTTCCTGCCACAGGCCTCTGCGCTTTTGTTGCGCAAAGGAGCGATAAGGTTCAAGCTCTTGCACCGAACCGTTTTCTATGGTCCAGGCAAGTCCTTCGCGAAGTAAATCGATTCGCGGGTCTTCACCCACATCCGTAACCACGAGCGCGTAGTAGTTGCCGTTCCGATCGCGCTCAATCAAGTCGACAGTGACCTGACGATTGAGCAACAGCTTTTCCAGACGGGCTTTGGCCTTGTCGCCGTATGCTTGTCCGAGCTCCGGACAATCAATCCCATACAAATAGACTTTCATGGGGCCTTCGCTCGTGTTGATCTCAATTGTATTGCCGTCGACGACAGTTGTCACGGTCCCCATGATCTTTACATTCCCAGCCCAGGAGGGGGCAAAAAACAATACCCCCGCGAGGAAGATCAAAAAGTGTCGCATATGGTTGTTGGCTTTGTGTTTTTAGTTAAAAGCAAATAATCGACCAGTTTTAAAAAACTCCATTACCGAAGAGCAGACGTCAAAATCTATGTTTGTCCTTCCCTTCTTTTTCCAAAATCGGGATTAGCGCCTGCAGTACTGGTCGATCTGGAACTTAGCTTTGGCATCTCCAAATTCAACCGCGCGGCGCCAGTCAAAGCACGCTTTTTCCTGTTCCTTCATCTGATAATAAAAATTGCCTCGTTGTTTATAGAACGATGCATTTTTTGGATCCAGTGTGATAGCCTCATCCATATCCGACACGCCGGCGCCATAGTCGCCGAGTTGTGATTTGCACGCGGCCCTGTTGTAATAGGCTACGGCATCCTTCGGATTGAGACTGATTACTTTGTTGTAATCGACCATCGCACCTTCGTAGTCTTCTATTTCTTCTTTGATGAGTGCACGATTGAAGTACAGGTCAGGGTTCGATGGATCGAGTTCTATGGCGCGGTTAAGATCGCCCGTTGCAGACT
Organism: Cyclobacteriaceae bacterium; assembly: GCA_036563875.1. Taxonomy (GTDB): domain Bacteria; phylum Bacteroidota; class Bacteroidia; order Cytophagales; family Cyclobacteriaceae; genus ZC4RG29. Next base: position 36,389 of record DATCLO010000093.1, on the reverse strand, counting down.
TGGTGTCGCCAAGGCTTATATACGCACGCGCGCGATTGATGTACAACTCCGCCGTATTCATGCCTGCTTTGGATGCCTCTTCATAGTCCTTAATCGCCGCCCTAAAATCTTCTGCTTCTGTGTTGATCAATGCGCGGCGGTAGAAGACCTCGGCATCGCGAACACCAGCGGCCACGAGCCGGTCGAAGTAATCAAGTGCCTGGACATACATCTTGCCTTCAAAGTACGTATCGCCGATCTTCCGAAGGAGTGTAGTTTCAGGAGCCTCCGTGAGTTTCTCTACCATACGATAGTCTTTCACTGCGTTGTCGTTCTTGCCGCTCTCCCTCATGAGATCCCCGCGGTTCTCGTATGCTCTTGCGTAATCAGGATTGATCCGAATCGCCTCGCTGTAGTCCTTCAATGCCTTCTCTGTATCCTTCAGCATATGCCAGGCCTTGCCACGGTTGTTGAACAGCTTCGGATCTGTCAGATGCAGCGCAGCGGCCTGGTTATAATCTTCGATGGCACCTGCGTAATCGTTCGTCACGAATTTCGCATCACCGCGATGGAACCATGCAACAGCGAGCTTGCTATCCTTTTCTACGGCACTTGTGTAATCCTGAATGGCGCCGGGATAGTCCTTTTTCAGATATCGGCAATGACCGCGCATGTCATACGCTTCAGCGGTAGCTTCACCACTGGCAATGGCTTTGTCCAAATCGGCCTGCGCGCCTGAATAATCTTCCAGGTGATACTTTGCCGTTCCCCGCGCCAGCAGCACCCGCGGTTCAGCGGATCCACTTTCAATGGCACGGTTGAGATCAGGCAAAGCCTTCGCATAGTCCTTCAGTTGACAATAGGCCATACCGCGTGTGGCGCTTACGGTAACATCTGTCGAGCCAGCATCAATCGCACGGGTGAGATCCTGCACAGCGGCGGCGTAGTCTTTCTGATGGAAGCGCGCTTTTCCCAACATCGCGAGGTCAGCAGGCGTGCCTTCATTTCGGGCGACGACAGCGGCAAGGTCGCCGATGGCAAGGTCGTAACGACCCAACTCGAAACGCGCCATGCCCCGGTTCCGCATTGGCTGTGTGTAATCACTCTTGAGTGCCAGAGCGCGATCAAAATCGGTGATGGATTCTTGCACCTGGCCAGCGAGGAGTTTAGCCTTGCCTCGGTTATTGAAGATCACCTCATTGTTGGCGCCCAGTGAAATCGCGCGGTCGTATGCCTGAATTGCTTTCGCATAATCGTTTGCGAGAAAAGCAGCATTGCCCAGTGCATAATGTACATCGGGATTCTTGCTTCCGAGCGTAAAAGCTTTCTCCAGCCAGGGAAGTGCATCTTTTTCGCGTTGTGTGCGAGCAAGCGACAAGCCATGGGCTTCAACTGCTTCTAGTGATTCTGATCCGGCCTTTTCCAGATCTGTTACCGCTGATGCAAAGGTTCCGTTCTTGTAATGCGACAAACCGCGTTTCAGGTATAGTTCGGGTTCTTTTGCTCCAGAAGCTTCCGCGCGCGTCAATGCATCTACAGCACCTTTGTAGTCGCCTTTGTCGTACCGAAGGTAGCCTGCAAGTCGTAGTGCTTCTTTATCCGTAGTGCCGGCGGCCACCGTTTTTTCGAGATGGGGCGCCGCTTTCTCGCGGTTGCCTGTGTGATAATGCGCGACTCCCAACATGCGGCTGACCTCACTGGCTTCTCCCACATCGCCGGCGGCTTCGAGGTCGCTCAATGCCTTTGCATAATCAGCCTGCGCAAAGCGGATAGCGCCGCGGTTATATCGTGCATGCTTAAGGTTGGAATCAATACTCAGCGCTTTGTCAAAGTCGGCAACGGCGCCGGCGGCATCATTTGCATTCATTTTTGCCAATCCGCGCTTTTCGTAAATGCCGGCATCGGTGCTTCCATCCTTTAGGGCTTCATCGTAGTATTTTACCGCGTCGCTCCAATGCTTCTGACTTGATGCGATGTTACCCAGAGCGATAAAGGCCGGAACATCCTTTGCGCCCATTGATATCGCCTTTGTCAGGTCGGTGGCGGCATTGGTGAAGTCGTTGAGTTCGTATTCAGAAAGCCCCTTGTACAGGTACAGTATCTTATCGTTAGCCCCGCCAGCCAACGCTTGCCCTATGCTTGCTGCAGCGGCTTTGTAATCTTTGTTCCGATACTGGCAGAATCCGAGTTGTCGGAATACTTCAACATCATTGATGCCCATCGAAACCGCTGCAGTCAGACTGTTCACGGATTCTTTGCACTCACCGGATGCGGCGAGACTCATGCCGTACATTGCAAAGACGTCTTTGTCTTTGATGCCGCGCTTTACTACTTCAGCGAGTGAGGATGCGGCTGCCTTGTGATCACCTAACTTGTACTGGGAGGTTCCTAATTTTCTCAGCAATTCGGCGTCGGTACGTCCTGACGCGGCGAGTTTGCCGAAGTCCTCCACGCATCCTTTCCAGTCCTGCAGTGCGAAGCGGGCTTCACCACGGTTTTCACGTGCGCGGTCGTATTCAGGTCGAAGCTCAAGTGCCTTGTCGAGATCGGGCAGGGCGCCTTTCATATCACCGGAGAGTATTTTGGCCTTACCCCGATTGTTATACACGGTGGCATCAGCCTTTCCCGTGGCGATGGCCTGGTCGTAGTACCGTATGGCATCGCGCATGTTCTCCATAAGGAACTTGCAATCGCCGAGGTTGGCAAAAGATTCGTACGACGATGCTCCCATACCGATGGCCTTTTCCAGGTCCATGGCCGCGCCTTCGTAATCCTTGAGTGCAAAGCGGGTGTTGCCGCGAAATTCAAACAGCCGCGCGGTGTTAACCCGTGCCCGCACAGCCTGATCGAAATCCTCGCGGGCGCCATTGAAGTTTTTCTGATAGTACCGGCTCACGCCACGGTCAACGAAGATTTCGTTGTTCTTAAAACCGGCGTCAATCAGCTTGGTGAATGCCTGTTCGGCAGAGGGATAGTTTTCCTGCCTGAGTTGTTCAAGAGCCTGTTGGTAGGCAACCGTCTGGAGTGAATCGTCGGCCTGCGCAAAGGCGACCGACCGGCAGAAAAAAATGATAGCTGCGCCAAATACAAATCGCATATATCCTGCGGTGGTGTTTGACTGCAAAGCTACCAAATAACCACGCTCCAAATTGTTCAAAATGGGCAAATTCCTGACAAGGAATCATGTCAGAAAATCCCTCATTTCCTCACGATCAGCAGGAGGTCAAGCGCGTTTTCCGCATCGTCCGTTACGACGTAGTCTTCGTGATGGATGCCCGATACCAGCGTGTTATCCCGCTTTTGCAGGCGATTGCGGTTGATGCGGTTCAGGATTTCGTAGGGAATCCTCAGCAACGCCGCGGGGAGTCGATACTGCAGGTTGAAGACGTCCCAACGCGTGATCCGCCGCACAGCCGCCTTGTTGTCTTCATAGTAGCGCATAACCTTTTCATTTCCGGTTATGCCCTTTACCTCAACGTGTTTGAACACCTGCGCTGCGAGTTGGTGAAGTTCACTTGGCAGATACTCGCGAATGTGCCACGGATTGCGGGTTAGCGACATGCGACGATTGGGTGTTGTGATCAGGGCAATACCCGAAGGTTTTAACATCCGGTGAATTTCTCTGAGGAAGTATGCATCGTCGCGAATGTGCTCGATAACCTGAAAGCTTACTACGCAGTCGAACGCTTCATCTTCCCTGATGGGAAATGGAGGAATATCAGACGCAATAAAAGTACATTCGGGATGCTGAACCTTAAGCCCTTCAATAACGTCTTCTATTTTGTCGATGGCAGTATAATGCTGAACCAGCGGCTTCAGCAGATTGATGCCGCGTCCTTCCCCACAACCGACCTCGAGAAGATTGCCCTCAACATATTCCGTGGCGACAACATAAGCTTTGTACAACCGTTGATGTATGGGGTTGTCCGACTCGATCGTTTCGGATGTGATCTCGGTAGTGAACACTTTTGCCATGCGCGACAAAAATACCGCAACGGATTCGAATAATTCGGAAACCTTATTTAATTTTCAAAATGTCAATTATGCGCTTAAGACGGTGGCTATTCCTGTTCGCAATTGCATCCACACCTGGGGTTGCAGCTGGCCAGGCGTTGCAGGATATCAACTACAGTTATCTATATCAGATTGATGGTCCCTTTCAATTCCGAATGGCGCCCGTGAAGACAAACGAGGGATGGACAGTGTCATATTCACTGAAGGTGCGGGAGGAAAACGCATTGGCGGACTATCAAATTCAATGGGAGCTGCGCGACGACCTAAAGGACAAGGAAGGCACTGCGCTACGGTCTGACTCCACCGTGTCGGTGGAGAATGTGCGGGGACCATCCAGCATAGACGGAACGATACGACTCGCCGCTACGACGAAAGGCGTTCTTAACGCCCGGGTTATTCACCAGGGAAGAAGGCAGGTGTGGAACTATCCGCTTCTGCTCCGCGAGGACCATCCCGTAGATATTACAGTCAGACAAGACAATCAGCCCTTGTGGGAAAAGTATTTGACAGCCGATGCTTCCGTGAGCGTAGCGGGGACGCAAAATTCACTCACTGTTTCGCTTTACACCGACGAGTTTCCTCCAGCAGCGCCACCTTTTTCCGAAGCGCTCGCGCGCGTATCTCCAGTCATTCGGCCAGACTCCGTGTTTCGGATTACATCGGGCGAAACTCAGCGCCTGTCGGCGACCGGTCTGTATCTCATTCAAGGTGATACCACGACCGGAAAGGGCATTGCTTTCCGAGTGCATGACGACTATCCCAAGTACACGCGATTGGAGAATCTGGTTGATCCGCTGACCTACATATGTACGCGACAGGAAATCGAGCGACTGAAGAGTTCCCGCGGCGACAAGCGGCAGTTCGACAGAACCATACTCAACATCACGGGCAATTCAGAGAGAGCAAAGAACTTCATGCGGAGCTACTTCCGGCGCGTTGAGGAGGCCAACCAACTTTTTACGTCGTACAAGGAAGGCTGGAAGACAGACCGTGGCATGGTGTACATTATTTTGGGCAGACCTGAAGAAGTGTACCGCTTCGAAGACCGTGAGGTGTGGAGCTACAATTCGAGCTATTTCAAGGGCACCTTGTCCTTTGTTCGTTCTCCAACTTTGTTCGATCCGGAAAACTTTGTACTCATACGTCAAAAGAAGTTCACCACCGACTGGTACGAAGTGATCGATCTCTGGAGGAACTCGCGGTTCTGATCTGCGCGGCATGGAAAAGAAAGACATGATTTACGGTGCCCGCGCGGTGATGGAGGCGATCGATGCGGGCCGTGAGATTGAAAAGATCCTCATTCAGACCGGACTGAAAAGCGACGCTGTTGTCGAACTACGACAGCGCGCCCGCCAACGAAACATCCCCATACAAAATGTGCCCGTTGAAAAGCTTCGCTTTCTGGGCTCAAGAAATCATCAGGGTGTAGTCTGTTTACTTTCCGCGATCACCTACGCGTCGCTGGATCACCTCGTTGATCAGGCTTACAGTGCGGGTAGGGAACCATTCCTTCTCATGCTCGATCGAATCACCGATGTGAGAAACTTTGGCGCGATCGTGCGCACAGCTGAGTGCGCGGGTGTCGACGGCATTGTCGTGCCGGAGAAGGGCAGCGCTCCGGTTACGTCTGACTCCATGAAGACGTCAGCTGGCGCCCTCAACCACGTGCCGGTGTGCCGTGAGAATTTGCGCAATGCCTTGACGTTTCTCCAGGAGCGCGGCGTGCGCATTGTCGCGTGCACGGAAAAAGCGCAGCAAAGCATTTACGATGACCTGGGTGGTGGTCCGATGGCACTTCTCCTCGGGTCGGAGGAAGATGGCATTTCGGATGATCTTCTGCGCAGGGCGGACGTGCTCGTAAGGATTCCGATGCGCGGAAAAATCAATTCGCTGAATGTGTCTGTCGCTGCCGGGATCGCAATCTTTGAAGTGTTGCGTCAGCGTGGAGACATGCGGTAACTATTTACAGGAACTCGCCCGCATTCTGTCGCGTCTTGACGTCGTTAACGAACCGGCGGAATTGTTCCTCCTTATCTTTTTCACACACAATCACGACATTCCCGAATTCTCCTATCAGGTAACCATCAAGACCCTGTGCTACAATAAGCCGGTCAGGTGATCCTTTGACGATGCAGTTGCGCGTGTCGTAGAGCAGCGCGTTGGCGTTCACCACGTTGTCGTTGGAGTCTTTCGGTGATATTTCGTGTATGGATCCCCATGAACCCAGGTCTGACCATGCGAAGTTGCCAAGACAAACATAGACGTTCTTCGCCTTTTCCATCACACCGTAGTCGATGCTGATGTTCTTGCACTGAGCGTAGAGGTCGTGTATAACTTCCTTCTCCCGTTTTGTACCCAACGCAGGCTTGGCTTCTTCAAAGAGTTCGGCGAGTTCAGGCAGGTAGCGATGAAGCGAATCGATGATGGCCTGGACGCCCCAGATGAATATTCCGGAGTTCCACACGAAGTCGCCGCTCTCCAGGAACGTTTTGGCGAGCTGTAACTCCGGCTTCTCCGTGAACGTCTTCACCTTTTTCAACACCCCGTTCTCGGAGTGAAACTGGATGTATCCGTACCCTGTTTCCGGTCGCGTAGGCTGAATGCCCAATGTGATGAGCTTGTCTTGTGCTGATGCTTCATTTGCCGCCATGCGGATCACATCAAGGAACTCAGCCTCTTTGAGGATGAGGTGATCGGAAGGGCTGACGACGATAACGGCGTCTTTATCTCGCTGCGCGATGCGGTAGCTGGCATAAGCGATGCACGCCGCTGTGTTCTTGCGCATTGGCTCGGCCAGGATGCCGTCAGGATGCAGATCGGGAAGCTGCTCTTTCACATGAGCGACGTGCTCTTCGTGAGTGACGACGTATATATTGCTCGGGTCACAGATGGGGAGAAAGCGCTCGTAGGTCGACTGCAGAAGCGTTTTACCGGTACCGAGTACATCAAGAAACTGTTTGGGCTTGGCATTGCGGCTGTAGGGCCAGAAGCGGCTCCCTACGCCTCCCGCCATGAGGACGACATGAAGGTGCTTATTCATTACTGGAGTTCCACGAATCGATCAAAGACAATGAAGATAGTCACAAATTCCTTCAATACTTATTGGTCGGAAAAAATTCCGCACCGCTGAACCGGTGCTGCCGGTCCTGGTGTTGTAATGTTAGCATTTTTTATGGCGACAACCACCATTTTTTGCCGTGGTCTTCTCGCCGTAGAGTTTTGCAGAGGCAACATCCCGATCTGTTACACGTTTACACCTTGGTGTTTGAAGGTCCCGATGTCAGGTTGGTGAAAAAAAATTTTGTAAGGATTTGCGGCAGTGCGCCACCTGAAAATTGGGAGCTTCAGAACTGACACCAAATTTAGTGCGATGGTGTCATTTTCGAAATCGTTTTCGGTATAACCAGCGGTGTAAGTTAATGGTGATTAAATTCATTTGCCGCATGAATTTTTCATCTATATTAGGTATATTCAGTGCCTTTTATTTGAAGCACATGTTCAACAATAACAAAGCTTTTTGATACGAAATGTTGGTTGAAGAAAAAGACGCTTTGCGTGAACGACTGAGGGAGGTCTTCGGCTATAGCCAGTTCAGAGGCAATCAGGAAGCCATTATCCGTAATCTGCTTGAAGGAAGAAATACATTCGTGATTATGCCCACAGGTGCAGGGAAGTCTCTCTGCTACCAACTGCCCGCGATGATGATGGATGGACTCGCGGTTGTAATCTCACCGCTGATCGCATTGATGAAGAACCAGGTTGATCAGCTTAATACATACGGAGTAAACGCGCGATTCCTCAACTCGACACTCAGCAAGAGCGAAATCACACGCCTGAAGAAAGATTGTATGAACGGCGTAGTGAAGTTGCTGTATGTGGCGCCTGAGTCACTCAACAAGGAAGAAACGATTCAGTTCCTCAAGAAAGTCAACGTCACGTTCGTCGCCATCGACGAGGCGCACTGTATTTCTGAGTGGGGTCACGACTTCCGTCCGGAGTACCGTCGGATAAAATCCATGATCCAGCAATTGGGTAACTTGCCGGTTATCGCCCTTACTGCAACGGCTACACCCAAGGTGCAGATCGATATTCAGAAGAATCTTCAGATGGAGGATGCGGATGTGTTCATCTCCTCCTTCAACCGTAAAAACCTCTTTTACGAAGTTCGACCGAAAAAAGAAACGAAAAAGCAGCTCATCAAATTCCTCAAGGAACACCGTGGCAAGTCAGGCATTATCTATTGCCTGAGCCGAAAGAAAGTAGAGGAGATCGCTGAATTGCTCAACGTGAACGGCTTCAAGGCAGTGCCTTACCACGCAGGACTCGACGCTGACGTACGCGTGAAGAATCAGGACGACTTCCTGAATGAAGAAGTTGATATCGTCGTCGCCACCATTGCGTTCGGGATGGGTATCGACAAGCCGGACGTCAGGTTCGTTGTCCACTACGACGTGCCCAAATCCCTCGAAGGCTACTACCAGGAAACAGGTCGTGCCGGCCGAGACGGACTGGAAGGATACTGCCTGATGTTCTACAGTCATAACGACCTCAACAAACTCGAGAAGTTCAACAAAGACAAATCCGTTCAGGAGCGGGAGAATGCAAGAATCCTGCTTCAAGAGATGGAGTACTACGCCGAATCACCGGTGTGCCGTCGTCGTCAGCTGCTGCACTACTTCGGTGAGGAGTACACGGAAGAGAATTGCGGCATGTGCGACAACTGCGTGCATCCCCGCGAACGCTTCGACGGAACGGAATATGTTAAGATCGTGCTCGAAGCTGCTCGTCAGACAGGCGCGCGTTTCGGTCTCAATCACCTGGTTCACGTCATCCGTGGCGTAGAGGACGATTACATAAAAAGTTACGGCCACTTTAAACTTCCGGTGTTTGGTAAAGGAGCCAGTGAGGATGCCGACTTCTGGAAGTCCGTCATCCGCCAGGCACTCATCTATCAGTACCTGGAAAAGGACATTGAAAACATTGGCGTGTTGAAGATCACACAGAAAGGTGAGACGTTCCTCAAGAAGCCGTATCCTATTGAACTGGCACGTGACCACGACTTCACCACGACGGCTGAAGAAGAAGAAAAATCTCCGGATCGCTCGAACGGTGCGAAGGCGTACGACGACAAGTTGTTCGAAATCCTGAAGACACTTCGCAAAAAAATCGCTCGCGAAAAGAACCTTCCTCCGTATGTCATCTTCCAGGATCCATCGCTGGAAGAAATGGCCACGACATACCCGACGACACCGGAGGAACTGGCTTCCGTGAACGGCGTGGGTATGGGCAAGGTGAAGAAGTTTGGACAGGAGTTCCTTGACGCGATACGGAATTACGTTGAAGAAAATGACATTGAACCGGCTACCGAGGTGGTGGTCAAGTCGTCGGTCAACAAGTCGAAGATCAAAATCTACATCATCCAGCAAATCGACCGGAAGGTCGATCTCGAGGAAATCGCCGAGTCCAAGAACATTACCTTCGAGGAACTGCTGACGGAAATTGAGAATATCTGCTATTCAGGTACTAAGCTGAATCTCGACTACTACATCGATCAGGTGCTTGATCCGGGCAAGCAGGAAGAGATCTACGAATACTTCCTGAATTCGCACACGGACAGCATCGAAGAAGCGATGAAGGACGAGGCTAACGCGGAGTTCACGGAAGAGGAACTCCGGCTAATGCGGATTAAATTCCTTTCCGAATACGCCAATTAGGGTGCTCCGCACCTATCCATAATCGGGTTCGCGCAGGGCAGGTGCGTCGAACCCGATTTTTTTTACGAAAACCCGATTCTACCATTATCTTTGGGCATCGTCCCTTAAAGTGACGCTTGAAGTTTTTTGACGCGACTCCGTCTGCTCGTATTTCGGGGTCCCGGTGATGACCTGGCTTACTATATGAATGTTCTGATTATTGGTAATGGCGGCCGCGAACACGCGCTGGCCTGGAAGATAAAGCAAAGTGCCCTCTGCGACGAGGTCTTTGTTGCGCCGGGCAACGCGGGAACCGCAGCCATCGCCACGAACGTCCCCGTACCGGCCGACGACTTCGAAGGCATTGGGAAGTGCTGCAGGGATCACAACATTGGCCTGGTCGTCGTTGGTCCTGAAGGGCCCCTTGTCGCCGGCATTCGCGATTACTTTGAACAGGATGCCACGCTGGCTAAAATCCCGTTGCTGGGTCCGGGTCGCAGCGGCGCACGCCTCGAGGGGAGCAAGGATTTCTCCAAGCAGTTCATGCTCCGCCATGGCATCCCTACTGCGCGCGCCAGGGCCTTTCTTGAAGCGAACCTCGAAGAAGCGATGGACTACATCGCAACATGCAAGCCTCCGATCGTGCTCAAGGCGGATGGATTGGCGGCAGGCAAAGGTGTGATCATCAGCCTGAGTCAACGCGAAGCGCGGGAAGAGCTCCGGCAAATGCTTGTCAACCGGAAGTTTGGAGAAGCGAGTGCCAAGGTCCTTGTGGAAGAATTTCTCAACGGCATCGAACTGTCGGTGTTCGTGCTCACCGACGGTGAACGCTATGTCATCCTACCGGAAGCTAAGGACTACAAGCGCATCGGCGAAGGTGATACGGGCCTCAACACGGGGGGCATGGGCGCTATTTCACCAGTCCCTTTCGCAGGCCCCGACTTCATGCGGAAGGTAGAAGAACGTGTGGTATTCCCCACGATACAAGGTCTCAGGAAGGAGGGTATTCCGTATCGTGGCTTCATTTTCATTGGACTGATGAACGTCGGCGGAGATCCCTACGTCATCGAGTACAACGTGAGAATGGGAGACCCGGAAACGCAGGCAGTGCTGCCTCGCATTCAATCCGATTTTGGAGCATTGCTTCTCGCAGCGGCAAAAGGGCAGCTTCCTGACGCTGCACTGAAAGTGAATGATGAGCACGCCGCTACTGTTGTCATGGTAGCTGGCGGATATCCGAATGAATACAAGAAGGGCAATCGTATCAGCGGACTCGATCAGGAACATGACGCCCTCATATTTCACGCTGGTTCTGCCCTGCGCAATTCGGACGTGGTCACCAACGGCGGCAGGGTGCTTGCCGTAACGGGCCGCGATGGCTCACTTGATGGTGCATTGAAGAAAGCTTATAACGCGGCCGCACGAATCAATTGGGAGGGAGTATATTTCAGGCGTGACATTGGGAAGGATTTATTGAAACTGGCCTAGACTTTTGGTTATGGCGTGTACGTGCGGTTCAGGTAAAGGTGTAAAGGTGGCAGGGTGCCGTAACAACGGTGCATGCCTCACAGGCGGTTGTAATAAGATGAATGTCTTCGATTGGCTGTCCAATATGGATATGCCTTCGGAGGATCGCTTCGATATTGTTGAAGTACGTTTCAAGAACGGACGCAAGGACTTCTTCAGAAATAAAGACCGACTTACGCTCGTTACGGGAGATCCGGTGGTGGTAGAAGTGCCCAACGGTCACCACATCGGCTACGTGTCGTTGCAAGGCGAACTGGTGCGGCTCCAGATGCAGAAAAAGAAGGTTTCGCCCGACGACCAGATCAAAAAGATATATCGGATTGCGCATCAGAAGGACCTGGAGAAATTTGAAGAGGTCAAGAAGCGCGAGATGCCCACGCTGTACAGAACGCGTGAGATCATTCGCAACATGAAGCTTTCGATGAAGCTTTCTGATGTGGAGTACCAGGCCGACAACACAAAGGCCACCTTTTATTATTCAGCGGATGACCGCGTCGATTTCCGCGAACTCATCAAAGTGCTTGCCGCTGAATTCCGCATCCGCGTTGAAATGCGACAAATCAGCCTGCGACAAGAAGCGGGAAGGTTAGGTGGCATCGGCGTCTGCGGCCGTGAGCTTTGCTGCTCTACATGGCTGGCGGAATTCAGGAATGTTACAACGAGCGCAGCGCGCTATCAAAACCTTTCGCTAAACCCAAGCAAGCTTTCAGGTCAGTGCGGGCGACTCAAGTGCTGCCTGAACTATGAACTCGAGACGTATCTCGAGGCGCTGGAAGATATACCAAAGGTCGAAGGTCCGCTCCTCACCGAGAAAGGCGCGGCGTCGCTGCAAAAGACGGACATCTTCAGGAAGATCATGTGGTTCGGATACAGCGAAGAGAACACTTGGTATCCGCTTAATGTTGAACGCGTCAACGAAATTCTGCGCATGAACCAGGAAGGAAAGAAGCCCGCCAGCCTGGAAGAGAACGTTGCCGCAGTGAAAGAACCGGTCGCTTCGCTGAACAGCGATCTCGAACGCATGGATAAAAAGTTTAGTAATAAATCGCGCCGCAAGAAAAAGAAGAAGGGCAGGAAGGATGGACGCGGCAGGAAACCCAACGAACGTGGATGAGAAAAAAAATTGATGTTCTTCTTTTCATCCTTGTCTGCAGTCTCTGGTCATGCGACTCTACGCGGATTTACGATCAGAACCACGACTTCGAAGACAGACACTGGCTTTCTTCGGAGGAACCCGTGTTTGAATTTGAAGTGACAGACACGTCAACGGGATATGACTTGTTTACGAGTGTGCGAAATGAGTCGGATTACCCGAATGCCAACCTGTACTATGAGTATGTGCTGACGGATTCACTAGACAACGTGCTGGAGAAAAAGCTCTTGTCGCACTTCCTCTTTGATCAAAAATCCGGAAAGCCTTTTGGCAGCACCGTATTGGGTGATATCTTCGATCACCAATTTCTGATCCTGGAAAACTATCGTTTTGAAAAGCCGGGTCGCTATTCGTTGAAGTACACGCACAAAATGCGTACAGACACCTTGGAAGGTATTTTGGCCGTAGGTCTGCGCGTCAGCCGGCACACAACCGACTAACCTGCCGAGACTTCGATATAGGTGTCCTTCTGGAAGAAAGTACCGGCACGCTCCAGTAGATCCGACGCGCTCATCCGGTCGATCTCCTTAATCAGGTTTGCGTAGTGATCCATAGGAAGCTCATACAACACCATGGTGCGAATCTTGTCTGCGTGCGCGAAAGGTGTTGAGAGATCGCTTTGAAGTCCTCCAATGAAATGGCGGCGTGCAACTTCGAGCTCGTCCGCAGGGATCGGCTCGTTGGACACACGTTCAAGTTCTTTGCGAACCTCCTCAAGGGCAATGTCAGTATTCTCTTTGTTCACGTCGGCCCCGATGAGGAGATAGGTGTCACGTTTCATGATGTGGATCGACGAGTGAATGCCGTAGGTGAGGCCCTTTTCCTCGCGAATGTTCTTCATGAGACGGGATCCGAAATATCCACCGAGTACATGATTGAGAAGCACGAACGCGGGATAGTCGGGATGAGAGCGCGGTATCGCCCTTCTTCCGATACGAAGGGATGTCTGCAGGCTGCCCTCCTTTTCCACGTGCCCCCTCCGGTCGCCAATGGGCTCCGGGACATGGGATTTTTCAGGCTGCTTTACGGTCGGAAGTTGGGACAGCGTATCGAGAATGTATTGCTGATGTTGATCTTCAACTTTGCCGGAGACCAGGACAAGAAGCGGACTAAACCACGTCTTATGAAATGCAGCCAGGTCCATGCGTCGAAGCGCATGCACGTTGTCGGGTCGCGTTTCGCGGCCATATGGATGATGCTCTCCGAACAGTGTCTTTCGGAATAGCTGTGACGCGAGATACGACGTCTTCTCCATGCTGATCCTCAGGTTCTGGAGGTACGTGGCCTTCAGCTGAGCAAGTTCGTCCTCCGGAAAGGTAGGTTCAGTAAGCACCTCAAGCGCGAGATCCAGCGCCGGCGCCAGGTTACGTGTGATGGAATACAACGACACGGTCGCGAAATCCGGACCTGCCATCACGTCAAAGTGTGCTCCTAACCGATCAAAGCCGGAGGCAATAGCAAAGCTGTCTTTCGATCGCGTGCCTCTGGAGAGTAGCTTCGCGGCAAAGTGCGCAACGCCCGGCATGCTTTCATTCCATCGCCCTGCAGGCAGTACAAGCTCGACCTTCAGAACGTTTTGCTCTCCACCCTTGACAAAATACACCGGAGTGCCGTCGCGTAATGCGGCAACTTTCGGCTGGATCAGCCCGAAATTCAGGTTACTCGTAAACGCCGGCGGTGTACGTCTATCCAGCATGGTCAATCAGTGACAGACTGCTGCTGTGAGGTGCTCTTCGAGAGTTCGAAGAGGATTGTAAAACGAAGTGTTTCGGCAAGCGGATGTTCGCGCTTGTTCGTGGGTACAAGGTACGCTACATCAAATCCGAATGACTTCCGTCGAAAGCCTGCTCCGAGGGTAAGGTATTTTCTGTTGCCTTTGTCTTCCGCCTCGAGGAAATATCCAATGCGTGCTGCAAAGGCATGTTCGTACCAGTATTCGATACCTGTCGACAACGTGATTTCATGAATCTCCTCAGAGAAGCCACCGGGTGCGTCTGTAAACGAACTGAACATCCCGCGAAGCAGCGTCTGGTTCTTGTCGATGGTAGGTACAAGCAGCTTGTTAAAGTCAACCAGGAATGTGAGCGAGTTGAATCCATCAAGAGCTGTGGTAAAAGCTCCACCCAGCCGCAGATCCGTCGGAAGGAAATCTTTATTGCTGTTGTCCGAGTAGGTGATCTTTGCTCCTATGTTGGAGATGTTCGCGCCAAGGGAAAGAATAGATCCTCTTGAGTTTTGTATTTCTGCTGTGTAGTAGATGCCAATATCAGCAGCAACGCTCTTGCCTGGTCTCGCATCGAGGCCTTGAGAACTATATGCTCCTGTCAGGTTCGAGTGAACGTATTTTCCAGTAAGGCCAACAGATAACTGCTCCGTTAGTTTACGCGAATAGGTTAATTCGATAGCGAATTCGCGGGGATTGTAGTTCCAGCCGTCGCGACCGTCGTCCGTGAAGAAAATATCACCGAGGTCGAAGTACTTCAGACCGAGAGAAACGGCTTGTTCCTGAGTGATTTTATAAAACCCCGTAAGATAAGATATCGACATGTCGTTGATAATCTTTCCAAGCCAGGGAGTGTACGAGAGTGATCCTCCGAAATCAGTCGGGATGAATACGAGTTTTGCAGGGTTCCAGTAAGCCGAATTCGCATCAGGTGAAGAAGCAACGCCGGTTTCACCCAGTGCAGCGTGGCGCGCATCCGGTGAAATCAGCAAAAATGGCACTGCCGTCGTTATGGCTTTGGTTTGACCCAACAGCTGGCCGGGGTCGGTGATAGGGTCCCCGTCGGGAGGTGGATTCCCTTGGGCATTCACGCTGGGCGTTACTATCAAAAGAAGCCAAAGTAACGGAGCAATGCTTAATTTCATCAGGGTTCGCATTCAGGGTTCAAAGATAGTTAATTCGCAATAATTAGCTTCGTAACGCGCTCATTTTTAGAACCATTGGTTGCCGAACGAACAACGAGGCGTGCTACGTATAATCCGCCCTGGATATTTTTCCAGATACCTTCACGGGTGTCAAGTTCAAGCAATTGCACTTCGTATGGACTGTCAGGGATGGACATTTCTTGCGTGGTGAGCAGCTTGCCGGTCACGTCATAAATAGCCAATGCGGTGAAAAGGTGATCACCCGATCGATTATGTGTAAACGATAAGGTCGTTGTTGTAGAAAACGGGTTTGGATAATTGATGAATTGTTCGATGACAATCGCATCGCCATCAGACACGATAAAGTCGATTGTCGCACGCGCAGGATTGTTATACGTGTCCCACGCCATTACTGAAATGGTATGTCGACCCGGAGAAAGACGCCGCAATGGAAAATCAACCCAGCCTGACGTGAAGTCGTCAACATCCGCGTAGTAATACTCCTCCAGGTGATAGACAGCTGAATCATCCAGTACCGCTACGAGACTGTTTCCAATGCCGTACGCAGAAAGGTTTATGCCGTTGGCATCTGACAGGCGCACGAGGAGACGCGTGTCAGGAGACACTAAGCCACCGTTGCGGAACGTCGTGTCACCAATGTACAAGGCTATCGTCGGAGCAAGGTTATCAGATGGAGGGTCGGGTTCGCTCTCGCCAACAACAAAGTCACTCGCTGCACCTGCGGCATCCCACTTGTTGTCTTTGTCGTACGCGTAAAGCGACATCTTGCCATTTCCCAGAGTATACGCGATGTTCCGCGTGACGACAAATGAAAATTCAAAAGTGCCGTCCGTTATACGAGCTGATCCCTGATGAAGGATGTTGGCCCATTGTTCAAAGGTGTAAGGCAAATTCTCGTTGCCGAACGTTGTAAACTCGCTTCGCTTGTCGTATACGCGTGCCTCCAGGATTCCGTTAAATGCAGTTAGCCGAGCCTCATCGTCGCCGACAACTTCACCACGGACGGTAACCCTTGACAAGGCGCGTAGCGTATCCGTTGTATTTCCAGCCTCGATGGCAGTGACCTTGATCTTGTATCTTGGGAAGGCGAGCTGAAGCGACGGGTCCCCAAGAAGGGAAAAGTTCCGGTTCGCTACGCCGCTCTGGCTGGCGTTCTTCGTCCTGCGAAACAACTCGCCAAGCGTGACCACACCCTCCGACTGAATTTCAAACAAAGCACTGTAAAATGCTTTGTTGAGAGAAAAGTTGTTGTTCGACTCAACAGGTCTTGCCGTCGACACCATCGCGATAGCACCGCTGCCTGGCCGCAGCACGCACAGCTCGGCACTGGATTGCTGTGAAGGGTCATCCTGTCGTCCGAACTCACACGTCGCCGTAACGAAGAGGGGATATGTCTTGTTCTTCAGCCTTTCGATAACGAAGTCATCAAAAATTCTTTCGTGCGCCCATAGCCGCTCGTTGCCATGTCCGGTGTAGTTCACGATGAGCGCACCGCGCTCAAGGATGTCGACGATCGCTCGTTCAGCATCAGGAGACGATTCTCCGGCAGGCAGTTGTATCTGGCGGAAAGCATCAAGGTATACTTTGCGTGAGTCGACTTCAGGATGGTTATTCGAAATGTCTTCAGCCATCTGGTCGGCCTGGTCCTGGTGAATGTTGGCGTCGCCATCGTCCGCGATGAAAGCAATCCTGCTGCGCCACTGTCCAAAGTGTGAGGCGTTCGTTTCGTACTCAATGATCTTGGCAACCACAGCTTGGGCTTCAGTAAGAGTCCTCACCGGAAGCCGACCTACACCAATGTCCATTGAGTGGGAACCGCCACCTGCATCTTCCTGCCATATTCCTTCATCGTCGTCAAGAAATCCGAAGTAATCATCGGAAGAGTATGTATTAAGCGGGTGCAGAGAGTTGCGGGATTCGTAGGTAGGTACAAAGTTGGTATTGGACTGAACCCTGTCCTTGTAATCATAGGAACCCTTTCCCAGGAGCAGAAGCGCTTTCAGCGTGCCGGGATTTTTGTCATAAAGATGCTTTGCAAAGTCGCGGATGGCGGTTAGGTCCTGTCGACCTGAAGAAAACTCGTTGTAGATTTGCGTTGTCGTTACCACCGCAGCTGACCACCCGCTGTGCGCACTGCGATGCGCGGCCAGTTGTTCCGCTGCAGGAACAAAGTCTTCGTGCGTGACAATAAGCAACTTTGGCGTGGACATGCCTCTCAGGTCCTGATTGGGAACACTGCCGCGGAAAATCGGTTCCGGAATTTTGTTCGAGAACGCGATGAATTCTTTTAGGGAATTAGTAGCCGTGGTAAAGGAAGCCTGATCGCCGTTAAGAGAGTAACCCTGACTTACGGGAGAATATGGATCTGAGATATCCCATATTCCCGAAAGTGCAGTCGCCGAGCTGATCGTGAACGTCGAATATTCATGGTCAAGACTTGCGTTGCTGCGAAAGAGCGTCTGATCCCCATACAGTGCCAGGTTTCGTTCGAACGACAACAGGATAAAGTTCAGATAACCTGTGCCTGTCCCGGTCTTCTGATAGTCGTAGCGCACTTCCAGCGCGGAAGGATTAGCCGTCACGATTGGACTCGCGCTCACGACAAATGTATCACGTCGAACTTCGCCCTTCGACGCATAAGTCGCCCCCGTAATGGGAAGCACATACTGCTCACCGATTGGTACGTTGTTGACGTAGAGGTGAAAGGACGAACCCGCCGTGGATTGCGCCATTACGTCGCTCACGATCGTGATATCACTGTTCGCAAGGACGCCGGAGAGTTCCCACGACAAACGAAGTGTTGCGCTAACATCCAGCCGTTCACCGAACCATTCCCGTCCCGACTTAAGAATATTGTGTTCATCGCGCTCGTGATAAATAAAGTCGTTGAAAGAATTGATGACCGGGTGTCCGGTTGGATCATTGGACGGACGTTGTGTGATTCTTAAACCGGTATTCTTTCCGAAGGTAAGGAAGTAGAAATTTTGCGTGGCGTACAAATTGTGTTCGTACGCGAATGTGTTGCGTTCGATATCGAAAGAGTAGGCGTCCGGTCCTTCGGCATAGAAGAGGATATAATCTGAATTGTTGAAGATGCCGTCATCTTCTCCGACTACGTGGATCGCAAGTTCAGTAAGACCGTTGGGGCGCGATGCGCTGTTGGGCTGGGGGAGCATCCCTCCGCGATTGCCAAAGATCTGGATGGTTTTGGGATCGAGGGAAGAGGGATTAACCCCCGCCCTCCGAAGCATGTCGTACGTGATTCGGTAGACCCCGTTCTTTTCGACGGCAAATTTCAGCCATTCTCCGCTTTGCAGGACAGACGACTGTGCCAATACAGTTCCTCCCCACGAAATCGCAAGCAAAAAGGCAGGTATTAGGTATTTATATGGGGCCAAACGGGACACCTCAGTCAACTCTTGGGGCCGGGCACGACCGATTTACTCAACGACAAAATGATGTACGAAAGTATAATGAGCGGAACAGCTGCAAATCTGAAGATGGCCACGAGCACTACAGATACCATCAGAAAAACAAACTGAATCTGGTTATGCCGCCAGGTCAAATCCCTGAATTTCAGCGCAAACAACTCCACGCGGGACACGAGCAGCAGCGAAAATATGATGGAGACTACTACCAGCACGTAAGGATTCAGCATGAAGGACCCCGGTCCTCCTTCCAGGAACGGAAGACCCGTGATAAACAAGGCATTTGCAGGCGTTGGCAAGCCACGAAAGGAATGTGTTTGCGTCTCATCGATATTGAACTTCGCAAGTCGCAAAGCTGAGAACACCACGATGACGAACGCAATCCATGGAAGGTATGCGATGTCCGTTTGTCCTCTTAGCACGGTGTAAACGAGCACCGATGGAAGAAGGCCAAAGCTGATTACGTCAGCGAGAGAGTCGAGTTCTTTGCCTATCGGTGATGATACCTTGAACGTGCGCGCTGAGAATCCGTCAAGAAAATCAAACGCAAGGGCTATCCATACAAACCACGCAGCGGGCATAGTACCGTTCGGATTTTGTAAGAGGTATACGATGCCAATAGAGCCGGTAAGTAGATTGCAGCACGTAAGGAAGTTGGGCAAGTGGCGAGTCATAGCGTTCACTTTACCGTGATAGCGCAAAATGGATTCGTGCGCTTTTCAAATCCGATGGTGGTCGTCGGTCCGTGTCCCGGGTAGACCGTTACTTCATCGGGAAGTGTGAATAACTTATTGTGAATGCTTTCTATCAGATCGTTTGTGTTTCCACCCGGAAGGTCCGTCCGACCAATGCTGTTGTAGAACAACACATCTCCACCTATCAGAGAAAGGCTTTCTTCGTGATAGAACACGACATGACCTGGCGAATGACCAGGCGTGAAAAGCACCTTTAGTTCAGTGTTGCCAAACTTAACGGATTGACCTTCGTTGAGAAATGCATCCGGTGTTGCTTCACGGTAGCGAAAGAAGCCGTAGTTCGGCGCATATGAAGAAACAGCGCGAAGGTAAGGCTCTTCGATGGGGTGGATGTAAAGTGAAACGTTGAAGCGATCTTTGATAAAAGCGTTGCCCAGCACGTGATCAACATGGCAGTGCGTATTCAGCAGCATGACGACGTGCAGGCCGGCGTCGTCTATACGACGGACCAACTCTTCCTCTTCATATTTTTCGTAACAGCCAGGATCAATTACAACGCACTCGCCTGTTTCGTCATACACCAGGTAGGTGTTTTCCTGAAAAGGGTTGAACACAAACGACACGATCTCGGGCATGCATCGGTGAATTTGATTTCAAAAATACACCGATTTTGTGTGAGACTCCCCATTTATGGCCATTTTTGGGATTGCCCATGCCACACGCAGGAAAGCTGGATTGCCTCATCATTGGCCAGGGACTCGCAGGTTCCGCGCTGGCCATGCAAATGCTTGCCCGAGGCTGGCGCATTCTGGTCATCAATCGCTCCGACGCCGCATCACCATCCCAAATCGCTGCAGGTCTTTTCAATCCCGTGACAGGCAAAATGTTTGCAAAGACATGGATGGTGGACGAACTGTTTCCGTTCCTCCATCAGTACTACCGCGAGGTGGAACAACTCACCGGAGTGCATTTCTACTACCCGATGCCGATCTATGTTCCCTTCGCAGAAGTCCGTGAGCAAAACGAATGGATGGGGAGAAGCACCGACGGACCTGTCAAGAACTATGTCAAAAAGGTTTTTACCACACCACAATATTCCGGTGTTCTGAACGACCCGCTCGGTGGATATCTTCTGGATCACTGCGGATATGTTGACACAAAGCAGTATACAAGCGCAGTGCGTGCCTGGCTTGAAAAGCAGGGATCCTACCTGACTGCAAGCGTAGAGCATGGCGACCTGCGCGTAGGGTCGCAGGGCGTGAGGTTTGGACGCTATGAGGCCGATGTTGCCGTGTTCTGCGAAGGTGTCGGCGTATTTGGAAATCCCTGGTTCGATTGGGTGCCGGTGAAGCCGCTGAAGGGAGAAATGCTGGTCGTGCGAGGGAAATTTTTGCAGGATGTGATCGTTAATAGGGGCGTGTATATGGTCCCTGGCACTTCTGATACCTGGTATGTTGGCGCTACGTACGAGCGTGAATTCGAATCTCCTGCTCCTACGAACGAGGGCAGAAAACTCCTCGAGGAAAAGCTGCGGGCACTCACGCCGGTGCCCTACAAAGTAGTGGACCACAGGGCCGGGATCCGACCATCCACGCCCGATCGGAGGCCGCTGATCGGAGCCCATCCGGAACACAGTAATCTACTGATTTTCAATGGTATGGGGACCAAAGGGATCTCCCTCGCGCCATACTTTTCTGCGGAAATTGTGGCATGGCTTCAAAAAGAAAAGCATCTTCCGGAGGCGGTGGATATTAGTCGGTATAAATCATTATATTGGAATTCTCGCTGAAGTAGCATGAAGTATAGGAGCGTAACATTAGCCGCGATTTTGCTTTTATCCGGGGTAGCGTTGGAGGGGCTCGCACAAAAGGCCAGCGAGGCGTTCGGAAAGAACCGCATTCAATACCGCCAGTTCAACTGGCAATACCTCAGCGGCGAGAACTTTGATGTCTACTATTACGACAACCGGCGCGAAGTCGCGACGGAAGCGCTTGAATTCCTGGAAGGCGAATTCGATCGCATTACCGACATCATTGGCTATCCTCCCTATTTCAAGACCAAGGTATTTGTTTACAACTCACTGACAGACCTTCGGCAGAGCAACGTGGGACTCAACCGCACGGTCTTCACGATCGGGGGAGAAACTGAGTTCATCAAGCCATATGTGGAAGTCGCGCACCTCGGCAACATACAGGATTTCAAAGAGGAACTTCTTTATAGGATCAGCGACCTGCTGGTCAACGAGATGATGTTTGGAGGAACACTCAAGGACATCTTCCAGAGTTCCCTTCTCCTGAACCTGCCCGAATGGTTTGTTGATGGAGCATCGTACTACGTAGCAAAAGGGTGGACGACGGAAATGGACGATTTCATTCGCCAGTTCCTTCAAACAAGACGTTCGCGTAAACTAGGCAAACTCACGGGCACTGAGGCTGCGCTTGCCGGACAGTCGATGTGGAATTTCATCGCCGAAAAGTACGGCAAGAGTTACATACAGAACATACTCAACTACACTCGGCTAACCCGCAACGAAGAAAAGAGTATCAACCTCACACTGGGCATCTCCTTCAAGCAGCTGATGGCCGATTGGGAGAATTTTTACGGATCAATGGGCGCAACGGTCGACAAGTCGTACGTATCGCTCAACACAACGACAAAGCTGACGCCCCGGCATAACAAGACTACCCGGTTCACAACCGTGAAGCTGAGTCCTGATGGTCGCTATCTGGCCTATGCCGAGAACGACCGCGGACGCTTTATCGTCAAGGTTCTGGAAATTGGTACGAACAAGGAAAAGGTTATCCTGTCAGGAGGATCAAAGGTTGTCAATCAACGGGTGGACTATCAGCAGCCGCTCATCAGCTGGGCAGATGATCATACGCTTGGTGTGATTGGCCTAAAGCAAGGGCAGTATGTTTTCTGGTTGTACGACCTGAGCACGAAGTCGAAGATACCCCGTGAAATGGACCGCTTCAGCAATGTGCGCAGCTTCGATTTTTCGGGCAACGGCCGTCTGGTGGTGCTGAGCGCCGACTTTGAAGGCCAGAACGATCTTTTCCTCGTAAGCTCAAGGCGCGACAGGGTGAGGAGATTGACCAACGACATTTACGACGACCTTGACCCGAGCTTTGTTCCTGGTACCAACTCCATCGTGTTCAGCTCCAACCGGACAACCGACACGCTGATCAATGCAAAGAAGGCTCCAATTGGCGAGCTCACCGATAATTTCAACTTGTTTGTCTTCGACCTGGACACGACTACCACAGTACTCTCGCGCATTACCAACACAATAAGCAAAGACTTCGCGCCGCTGGCGATGGACTCCGACAACATTGTCTACCTGAGCGACCAGCGCGGCATCATCAACCTTTTCCGGTATAACAGAAAGACATCGATCTATTCGCAGCTGACAAACTTCTCAAGCAGCATCAAAGACTACGACCTCAACTTCCAGACGTCAAGCCTCGCAGTGATCGCCACCAGCGACCTGAAGGAGAATATTTTCTACACAACCTCCTTCGATATCAATCGCCAGGTGTTCACGCCTGCTACGCGGCGAACTGAACTTCAACAGGCGCGCAACATCCAGGAACGGAGAAGGCAGACGCAGGAAAACCGGGGTATGAGCATAAAAGACTTGCTCAATCAGCGACTTCGCGACTCCTCTGGTGATACAACACAGTCAGAGCCTGCACCTCAACCGGAAGTTCCGGAAGTAAGGCAGGACAGTGTGACGCAGTCGTTCGAAGTTCCTGCCGACAGCACGATCACTACTGCGCCTGCGGATACCGTGCCCGCACCTGATGTTGCGATGGACTCCGTTGCGGCTACTCCCGACAGTCTGGCCGTTACCGGCGTGCCCGCGGATACGATTGTCGTGGGTGAAGAAAAGACTCCTCCCGCTCAGGAGGGAATCGTTAATACGGACGACTATCAATTTGAAGAAGAGCCTGTACGGGAAACTCAGCCGGGTCAGACTTTCCTTACCCGGTTCGCGAAAGCGCGGGAGAGGAGTCGCATTACCGGACCGTTCCCGTACGAATCGAAATTCAGCGCCGACAACCTGATCACATCCATTGTCATCGACCCGCTTAGAGGATTAGGCATCCAGATAGAAACGCAGATGAACGACATGATGGAGAACTATCGGTTCTTCGGCGGCATCATGACGACCATCGACCTGCGGAATAGTGATGCGTATGCAGAATTCCAGTACTTACCTGCATTCATCGATTTCAGTGCCCGTCTTGATCGGAAAGCTGTTATGCGTCGGCCGAAAAGCAGCGAGGGAAGCATTTACAACTACAGTCTGCATAAGCTGGAGTTTGGCGCATCGATGCCGATTAGCGACAGAGCACGCGTGTCGCTCAAGCCTATTGTCGAGATTGCGCGCTCAGTCAACCTCGGGTCGGATAACCTGCCTCAATCCAACCTTCGCGAAAAACCGAACAACAACTACTACGGAGGTCTTCGCGCGGAACTCGTGTATGACAACTCCATCGCAAGTGGGATGAACATCATCGAGGGCACACGCGGAAAGATCGCGTTCATCCATCATCAGGGATTGAACAACGAAGACCTCAGCTTCAGCCAGGCATACATTGACATACGACACTATCAGAAAATCTACAAGGAAATAGTCTTTGCTGTACGCGGATTTGGTGGAACCTTCTTTGGCCGGTCTCCGAAGCTTTACCTGATGGGCGGGATGGATAACTGGTTCTTTAATGAGAGCAGAGAAGAAGGCACAACAAGCGAAGGTGAACCGAACCCGCTGGGTGTCTATCGTGAGAATCAGGACATCCTGTTTATGGAATACGCCACAGGTCTGCGCGGCTTCGACTATGCAACGCTGTTTGGCAATAGCGTGATGATGTTCAATGCGGAACTGCGCATCCCGATCGCTCGCACGCTTGCTGGCGGACCAATATCCTCGAACTTCTTCCGAAACATGCAGCTCACAGCGTTCTACGATATGGGTACATGCTGGTCCGGTGAAGCGCCATTCGATTCACAAAACAGTGTGAGCTACAAGGTGATCAGGCAGGGACCGTTTGTGGCGCAGCTGAAGAACTTCCTTAACCCCTGGCTGTACAGCTACGGCGTCGGATTCCGCTCCGTCATGCTCGGCTACTATCTCAAGTTCGACCTCGCCTGGCCCGTGGAAAACTACGAAACCGGCGAACCTCGCTTGATGGCGACTATCGGCTTTGATTTCTAGATTGTTCAGGGACGCGTGATCATGCGTACCGCAAATTCCTTAACTTGCCTTCCCGGGAAAACTCCAATCGCCGACACATATGATTAAGTCCATGACTGGCTTCGGCCAGGCGGTATACGACAACGGCATTGCACAGCTTAGCATCGAGGTCAAGAGTCTGAATTCGAAGTTTTTTGATCTCACATTGCGGGTACCGAAAGCCTTTGCGGATCGAGAACTTGAACTGCGCAATATCGTGAGCGAAAAACTCGAGCGGGGAAAGGTTTCAGTTACGCTCGAGTATGTCAGAACAGGGGACGAAGAGATTCGGCAATCGTACAACAGTGCGTTGTTCAAGAGCTACTTTCGTGAATTAAAATACCTCGCCGATGAAGTAGGTGTCTCAGCCATGGACACCATTTTTAGCCTGGCGCTTGCATCACCTGATGTCATCCAGGCACGATTGAAAGACGAAGTATCGGAAGA
Source organism: Cyclobacteriaceae bacterium (assembly GCA_036563875.1). Taxonomy (GTDB): domain Bacteria; phylum Bacteroidota; class Bacteroidia; order Cytophagales; family Cyclobacteriaceae; genus ZC4RG29. The sequence continues at coordinate 11,325 of DATCLO010000093.1, read as the reverse complement.
AGAGTGGGAGTGGGTTCGTAAGTCATTCCTCGAAGTGATCGCGAAGTGCGATTCGTTCCGCGTCCAGGAAGGTAAATCGCTGCACGACATGCTTGCGGGTTGTTGTGCTAAGATTCGCGAGAATCTCAAACAAATCGAAGCACTCGACCCCGAGCGGGTGGCGCGAATTCGAGAACGGCTCAAAACCAACGCATCTTCATTTCTTGTCGACAACGGATTTGATGCGAACCGACTCGAACAGGAAATCCTGTACTATATCGAGAAGCTGGACATCAACGAAGAAAAGGTACGACTGAAAACACACCTCGATTACTTCATCGAAACGCTGGATGCCCCGCAGTCGAGTGGCAAGAAGTTGGCCTTCATTTCACAGGAAATCGGACGCGAAATCAATACGATCGGATCCAAGGCGAACGATGCGGCCATTCAGAAGCACGTCGTGGTGATGAAAGAGGAGCTGGAGAAGATTAAGGAGCAGCTCAATAATGTTCTGTGAAGGGTAATCGGTGATCAGTGGGTTACCCCATGTGATACTCGTTGTAACAGAGACGTTGCAGGCAACGTCGCTACACAGTGTTACGACGAATATTGCGAATTACGGATATTATATATTACGTACACGAAACTAACTAAGCTTCGCGAGGGTGTTGATATACCGTTCCGGCAACTCGCCCTTAATTGCCGTCTGATAGTCGTTATAACTGCAGGGCACAAGACTATTCCTGGAATACCGTTCCACACCATTAGGGTATGGCACTTCCATCCACCACTTGTCGCTAAGCTTGCTCTTGTAAAAGGCGAGTGTCTCCGTGTCTCCGGGAAGGGTGACGACGTACTTGAGGAAGTCCATGCTCCGGAAGCTTATATCATTCTTACGATGGTTGAATCCCTCAATGAAATACCATATCATCGTAGCCACCACAAAGGCAGTCTTTCGCTGATCGTCGTCGCAGTCCGGGCTGTATTCATAGAACCCAATCGAGCTTAGCTTTTCATTCAAGCCGGCGTACCAGCAGATCTGACATGCGTCTTCGCCTGATAGTCCGAAAGGAAGCGCCCTGCTGTTGCCCGGCGCGTCAGCGGAACGAATAGCTGTGATATCAAAGGAAACCAGATCCGCCCCTCTGACGGTAGGTTCGATCTCAACCATGTTGGATCGCATTTGCCCAACGCGGAAGGCTTCAAAGTAAAGCTTCTCCAAAACCGCCACCGAGTTTGGGTCGATCAGGTAGCTCTGGTAGGCAAGGTGAGTATAGCTGAAAAGATAGTTCGGTTCGTGTAGTAGGATGCGGTGGATGTGCTTGCGATTGGGCAAAGCCTCCGAACCTTCCTCCAGGTCGAGATAAGCATCGACGTTGAGGAAGCTCACGAGCTTTTCCATGCTCTCGTATGCCGTATACTGGCCGTAATCCAGATCCTGGCTGCCGCCAATGATGATCGGGAGGACGTTGTTCTCCAACAGTATGCGGCATACTTCACTTACCCGGACACAAGATTCGTCGGCATCTACGCCGGGATTCAGGTTCCCCAGGTCGACGATGCGCGCCCCTCCCTTCCCGCGCTTCAGGCGGTACAACTTCCGGCGAATCTCATCGGGACCAGCCGTCGAGTTGGTACCGGTTTCCGATCCCCGGCTGTCGCCAATCCCGAACAGCGCTATCCGGGCGCCCCTGTAATCGGGCATCTTGTCGCCAAAAACATTGATGCTCTTGTAGAATGACGAGGCCGAATCGATCCCTTCGTACACCGACTCGTCAACGGGAGAAAAAAAGATCGTAAGGTCCATAGCCAGGGGTATACACGGGCTTGAATATAGAATTTTCACCCAACTTCCCCGGGCATGGTATGACAATTCATCCCTAAAAATTGACTGCCTGACCTGCAAAAAGTCCGAACTCGCCTCCATTCCCGGCCAAAGCCGCCAAAATTTATAATATTGGTCTGATTGTGAGCCAATTACTAGTCCAAACCAAACTTACACTTAAGTATGATCTGGATCTTAAGATCATACTGTTTGCCGTTCTGTACTACATAGCGGCGCGGCTTGGCTACTTCTTATCATTCCAGGACACGACCGCGCTTCCTGCCTGGCCTCCCTCGGGGATCGCGTTTGCTCTCATCATATTAATGGGACGGCTCACGTGGCCGGGTATAACGATCGGCGCGCTTATCGCCAACATCATGGCATACTGGAACACGCCCGATGTACCGGCACAGACGGTGATCGCCGTGAGCAGTTGTATCGCCGTAGGCCATACGTTAGAGGCCCTTATTGGTAATTTTCTGATCCGTCACTGGATCCGTGATGACTATCCGTTCCGCAATGCGCGGAATGCATTTCGCTTTCTCTTTGTGACGCTCGTAATGGCCGTGGCGGGTGCGAGCATCGGCGCTTCCGGCCTCATGTTGTTTGGGTTGCTACCAGAGGAAAAGCTACTTCACTCGGCGCTCTCCTGGTGGGTCGGTAACGTAGTGGGCATTCTCCTCTTTACGCCTTTCGTGCTGGCCCTCGTCCGTGGCCGCCGAATCACATTCAATCTTGAAAAGGGAATCGAAATAGCAGTGTTCCTGGCAGGGGTAGCAGGACTCTACATGCTGCTGCAGGTCGAGTACATGGCTGAAACCATCGGAAGGGCACTTCCTTTCCTTATTCTGCCTTTCCTCCTTTGGCTCGCCTTCCGGTTCGACCTGATTGTAGCTATAACAGGCGTTCTCCTCGCATCGCTTTTTGCAATCTATCTTACGATCAACCGGGAGGGGCCGTTTGTACTGTCTGAGTCATCAAACTCGATGCTTCTCCTCCAGATCTTTATCGGAGTCACAAGTATATCGACCATCATTCTTTCGGCCACTGTCCGTGAAAGGCTTACAGTACAACGTGAGTTGCAAAGTTTTAACAGCAACCTCGAAACCATGGTGCTCGACCGCACCAAGGAGCTGAATGAAGAAATTCGGACCCGCCGGCTGGCCGAAGATAAACTGCGCAAGACCAACGAGGAGCTGAGCAAGAGAAACGCCGAATTGGACAACTTCGTTTATAGTGTTTCACACGACCTTCGCGCACCCATTGCATCGGTCCTGGGACTGATCAACCTCGTGAAAAAGGATAAGGATCCGAAAATGCGCGAGATGTATATCGACATGATCTACCGCAGCGCGCAGCAGCAGGATCACTTCATTAAGGAAATTATCGATCAGTCGCGAAACTCTCGTCTCGAGATCAACCGCGAAGAGGTTTACTTCGAGCCGCTCATTGCCGAAACGTTCGATCAACTGAACCTCGCCTTCGTCAACGAGAAAGTAACGAAACACATAAGCGTACATCAGGACGGTCCTTTCTATAGCGACAGATGGCGCTTGAAGGTGATCCTGAGCAACATACTTTCCAATTCAATTCGGTATCGAAACGGTCGCGATCCCGAGATACGCGTCAATGTGCGCGCTGATCAGGATCGTGTGAAGGTTTCCATAGAAGACAATGGCCGTGGGATTGCCAGGGAACACCTTCCTAAGGTGTGCAAGATGTTTTACCGTGCCACCGATGATGGGCATGGATCCGGACTTGGCCTTTACATCGCCAAGGAAGCTGTAGAAAAACTCAATGGTTCACTGAATATCACCTCACAAGAAGGTGAGGGGACGACTGTTAACCTGGAAATACCTATGATGAAGGCTTAACCTAGATACTTTTTGAAAACCTACAAGATACTTTTTTAGGGTGGTTTGTTTTAGGTTGAAAGGGGGGCGAAAGCCCCTCTTTCTTTGTGTTGATGTGTTGATGTGTTGAAGTTGTCGGTTATCCGAGGGTGTAGCCAGAGTTTAATGTGTTTATGTGTTTATGTGTTTACGTCGTTGCGAGATCCAATTGAGTGCCCAGATATTAGGTGTTGAAGTGTAGAAGTGTTGAAGTTGCTGGGCATCCGGGTGTAGGGGGTACGAATAGATTACCTTACTCAGTCATCTCTCGATGGGATTTTTTGCCAGACTGCGTGTCGGGGCGGGTTGCCTGAACCTTGAGTTGTCTGAACCCGTAATCCTTTTTGGATCGAGGTTCAGACAATCAAGGTAATTAAGAAAACATCTCAGAAATTTCTAACATATGAAATCGACATCAGCCAGTCAGCAAAGGCAGCGTCGCCATGTCGGTACTCGCCGGTAATCGCTGTCTGTTGCTTGTCGATGACGCTTTGCGTTCTGTTACGATACAACGCGATAGGGAAGTTGATGCCAATAGCGTGCTTGTGATTGATGTTGAAGGAAGCTGAAGGCTCCAGGGAGATGATATATCCCGGACGACGAAAGCCGTCGCTTTCTCCAATCAAGTCTTCAACAGGGATACCTTCATACCGTGCTCCCAATCCTACCTGCAGCCTGCTTAAAACGACGCGACCACCGGCGCGGAGGAGGAACTGATCAGTTACTGACATTTCGTTTGACAGGGGGATGCCGCTGGTCAGGTTGGCGCTACGCAGCGTTCCATTTGTGTTCCGGGGATTGATGAGGTAAAAGCCCGTCAGGTATCCATAGACGTTGCGTGCGAGGCGGTGGCTGAACTCAATCTCAGTGGTGACACCGAAACCACCATCGCCGGGTTGAATAGATTGATCAACAGGGCGGAGTTCGAGACCTTCGGGACGGTGGAACCAGTCCTTGTAGTTGTAATTACCAGTCGGAAGCTTGAAGCCCAAACCCAGAGTAAGGTTGCCTTTTTCTGTATGAGGAATTGCAGCGTAGTATGCTGACAGACGGATATCGCCAAGTCCGCGGCTGCTTGTGTGATATCGCTCACCGCTGCCATTGCCCTTGTGCTCATACAGTGAAGATCTGTCGATATAAACCAGGGGCACGATAAGTGAGAAGCTCCAGCGATCCGTTGCGCGATATGATGCGCCGATAGTAAGGGAGTGATCGTGGTTGATCACTTCAGTGCCGTTTTCGACGCGCTCTTTTTCTTCATGACTTCCCCTGAAGTGTTTGTAAGAACGGAAGTAGCGGAAGTTGGCGCTGAGTTGCCATTTGCTGGTGCTCATGCTGTCGAAGGTAACGCCGCAGGGCGACGCCATATTGCGAACTGCAACACATCCCTGCCCAGATACATCGGTAATGAAGAAGGCGATGCAGGCGAGGATGGAAAGAAAATAATAGTACAATTTTTTCATAGCGGGTTGTTTGAACATGAATGTTGATACTAGCAAAGAACACAAAACCGCGTGCTGAGGTCAGCAGCGGCTGCAATCAAATAGAAAGAAATCCAATATTAACCCACCTTGAATTTGGGAGGAGGAGTTGGTACTGCCTCTGCTCTGCTCAGCAGAGACTGGTTGGCACTAGCATACCAAGGTTTGAGATACCCGAAATCCGGGCTTAATATTTCAAGCAGCTGATTGCTGTTAAAGTCCTTACTCATCTTGAGCCAGAGGCTTTGCGCCTTACCCAGCGGGTTTGCACTTTCATGCGATACCGGAACGTCGTTGGAGAGCTTTGCATAGCGAGTGAACTGGTCGGCTATGTGTTCCCGGGCCTCGTCGCGAACGCACACAATGTGCAGCGTGTCGTTGGCGTAACGTTGTTTGATCAGGCGATAGAACGTTCCGCGGTACTCGATAAGACCGCTGGCCTTCTCAAATCCGTTGTCCGTGATTTGATAGGGCAGGGTAAGCGGAACCTTGAAAAGGTATGTTTCCTCAGGAGTGATTTCTTCGTTGTCCAGCCTTTCCGAGAACTTAACGGAAGCCTGGTATTGCAACCCTACAAATACAATGTAGTATCCGCCAACATTGAAGAGGAACAGAAACAGGAAGACTATGGACGCTAACCGTTTCAAAGGTTCAGGATTGCGGGTTTGCTTAATGCAATATAGCAAAATTCCCGAAAAATGGAACCCGGCCGGATCCCGGCCTGACCGGTTCTAGCCTCCGAAGTCGTCGAATCGGATGTTCTCCTTGGGTATACCCAGCTCGTCGAGCATTTTGAGGACGGCCGCGTTCATGAGGGGCGGGCCGCAGAGGTAGTATTCGACGTCTTCCGGCGCGGGGTGATCCTTCAGGTAATTGTCGTACAGGCACTGGTGGATGAATCCAATGTAGCCGTCGCCTTCCGGGTCGTCCAGGCTCTTCTTGACCTTCCAGTTGTCTTCCGGAAGGGGTTCGGAGAGCCCGATATAGAACTTGAAGTTCGGGAATTCCTTCTCGATTCTGCGGAAATGGTCCACGTAGAACAACTCCTTCCGGGACCGGCCGCCGTACCAGTACGACACTTTGCGGGTGGTCCTTTCCGTCTGGAACAGGTGGAAAATATGAGCGCGGAGCGGCGCCATACCCGCACCACCGCCGATGTAGATCATTTCCCGGTCGGTCGGGTTGATGTGGAATTCGCCATAAGGACCTGAGATCGTGACCTTGTCGCCTGGCTTCCTCGAGAAGATGTAGGACGAGCAGACACCCGGGTTGACATCCATCCAGCGGTTGTTGGCGCGGTCCCATGGCGGGGTCGCAATCCGGATGTTCAGCATGATGATGTTCCCCTCGGCCGGGTGGTTCGCCATCGAATAGGCCCGGAACAGAGGCTCATCGTTCTTCATTTTGAGGTCCCACAGCTTGAATTTGTCCCAGTCCGACTTAAAGACATCCGCCGGGTGACCCAGTTCTGGGTGCGGTGTTATGTCGATCGTCTTGTAATCGACCTCGATCGCGGGCACGTCGATCTGGATATAACCTCCGGCCTCAAACTTCAGGGTTTCGCCCGGAGGCAGTTTTACGACAAATTCTTTAATGAATGTGGAGACGTTGTAATTCGATACTACTTCGCATTCCCACTTCTTGATACCGAAAATCTCTTCCGGAATGCGAATCCGCATGTCCTGCTTTACCTTGACCTGGCAGCTCAAGCGCACATTGCCGAGTCTTTCCTGACGGCTAAGGTGGCCCAACTCCGTAGGGAGCACATCGCCACCGCCGGATTCCACTACGCATTTGCAGGTGGCACAAGTACCCCCGCCCCCACAAGCCGAAGGAAGGAAGATTTGCTGAATGGCGAGCGTGGTCAGCAATGAGCTGCCCGCCGGCGCGACCACCGGATTGCTCTCATCGCCGTTGATGATTATTTTGACGGGCCCCGACTGTACGAGCTTGGACTGCGCGTACAGCAGCATGAATACCAGTAAAAGGATAATGAGGGTAAAGGCGACGATCGATGTGATGATCAGCATTCCGGAACGATTTTAATCGCTCCAAATATACTATCGCCGCAATGATTCAACCAGTAATTCGACCTAATTTACAGGGATTCAGGCGGCATAAGATCCGGCCTTGGCGGATTCCGACGGCCTGCTCACAGGGACGAAGGCGGCATCGGGTTTCAGGATGATTCCGATGTCCTCATGCTCCTGCCATTTCCGCAGGGTCGCCAAAGTGGCCTGACCGATCATGTACTCACGCCCATCGGCTGCATAGCCCGATTCAAAATTTTCGAAGTCGTGAAGCGATACGGGCGCCCCGTGTTTAAAACTCACACACACACCCACACTGAGGTCATTGGAGAATTCCACCCCATGGTCGCGGTGATGGCGTTTGTATTCGTAGGCGTAGTCGTACGTCAGCGCGGAAATATCTGACAACACGGCTGAGCCGGTAGGATAGCTTCCAGCACCCTTGCCGACGAACAGCTGCTTTTCAGCAAAGGCTCCTTCCACTGATACAGCGTTGTATTCATTGCGGATCGCGGCGAAAGGACTGCTGTCTGAAATGTACTGCGGTATAACAAAACCGTATACACGGTTACCGATCTTGAGGGCGCGTGCAATGAGCTTAATGTGCAGGCGATTTTCGCGCGCGTATTTAAGATCGAGGTCAGAAATGCGGTCGATACCAATGTTGATCACATCGTCCGGCGAAATGAACAATCCGTACGTGTGTGCAATGGCAATCACGAGTTTGTACTTTGCATCGAATCCCTGAACGTCCAGACGCGGATCAGACTCGGCAAATCCCAGCTGTTGCGCTGTGGCGAGCGCTTCAGGATAGGTCTTGCCTTCTTCAAAAACCTTCGTGAGGATGTAGTTGGTCGAGCCATTGAAAATTCCTTCAATGCTCTTGATGAGATCGTTGTCGTAGTATTCCTCCAGGTTACGCAGAATGGGAATGCTGCCACACACTGCGCCTTCGTACAACACGGAGCGTTGGTGCTTCTGTTGGAGGTCGTAGATTTCCTCGAGGTGTTCGGCAAGCATCTTCTTGTTCGCCGTCACCACGTGCTTTCCGTTTTGCAATGCAGTTTTTACAATATCATAGGCGGCTTCCGCATCGTCAATCAGTTCAACAACAACGTCGATTGCAGGGTCTTCCAGCACATCGGCCCTGTCGTAGGTAAACAGTTCTGCGGGCAGGGGTCTCGGCTTGTTTTTGTGCTTCACGCAAATTTTACGGATGCTGGCCTTCACGCCTGCCGATTCTTCGAGGACGTGATAAAGTCCCTGCCCAACGCAACCAAATCCAAACAGGCCAAGTGTAACTTCTTTTCTCATGATAGCACGCTGATTTTCTCCCTATAAAAGTGTTTCAATATGTTGTTAAGCTGATCGAACTCCACCAGGAATCCGTCGTGACCGTAGGACGAGTGAATGACTTCCACTTCAGCCTGTGGTATATGTCGGGCCAGAAAACGCTGTTCACTTATGGGGAACAACAGATCATTCTGTATGCCGATGACAAGTGCACGAGCTGTAATTTGCGATAATGCTTCTTCAACGCTTCCGCGTCCTCTGCCTACGTTGTGGCTGTCCATTACCTTGGTCAGTATCCAGTACGTAAATGCGTTGAAGCGGTCTGCGAGTTTTTGTCCCTGGTACCGCTGATACGACGCTGCCCGGTAGTTGTCGAGCTTGTCGGAGGTTTTTTCCGCTTGCGTCTGCGCGAATATTTCGTACTGACGGTATGAGATCATGCCGATGGCACGCGCCGCCTTGAGCCCTTCTGTTCCTGCACGGCGTTCATTCTCCTTCCATGTGGGATCAGCCTCTATAGCCAGACGCTGCGCTTCGTTGAACGCGATGCCCCACGGGGAGTGCTGCGCATTGCATGCGATCGGGACGATGTGACGAAATACGGAGGGCCGTTCTATCGCCCATTCCAGTACCTGCTGTCCACCCAGTGAGCCACCGATCAGCGTGTGGACCTGATCGATTTTCAAGTGCTGACGCAAAAGATCAAATGCTCTTACCACATCGCGATTGGTAAGCGTGGGAAACGTATGGAAGTACGGCTTTCCCGTAGCCGGGTCGGTCGACAGCGGGCCGGTTGAGCCGTAACATCCTCCCAATATGTTAGCACAAATGATGAAGTAGTGACGCGGATCAAATGCGCTTCCCTCAGAGAAGAGGTCCTTCCACCACGCTGTGAAATCGGAACTCCCCGTTAAGGCGTGACAAACCCAAATAACGTTGTCACGCGCAGGACTAATCTTGCCCAACGTTGAATAGCGAAGCTGGAAGCCGTCGAGTGATCCGCCGGCTTCCAGGGGAAAAACCTGTTTGTAGTGAAATGTACTGTCTTCTCTCTCTATCATATGAAAAAGTTGTGCTTCCGTTCTTAATGAACGGCGTGATTCGCTACGGCCTCTTTGCTGAACACGGCGGCGAAGGCCTGTTCGAAATCGGCTTTGATATCGTCGATATGTTCAATGCCCACCGACACCCGCAGCTGGTTAGGCAGTACGCCTGCCGCACGCTGCTCTTCATCCGTCAACTGCTGGTGCGTGGTAACCGAAGGTTGAATGATAAGGCTCTTCGCATCACCCACATTTGCAAGGTTGCTCAACAACTTCAGGTTGTCGACAAAGGCTGTAGCCTGTTCACGAGTACCCTTAACGGTGAAGCTCAGTACGGAACCAAATCCGTTGCGCAGATATTTCTTCGCGACGTCGTGGTACGCGCTGCTCTTCAGACCCGGGTAGTTGACCGATTCAACATTCGGATGCTTTTCCAGCCATTCAGCAAGTGCGAGTGCATTATCGCATGAACGCTGCACGCGCAGAGACAGTGTTTCAAGACCCTGGAGGAACAGGAAGGAATTGAATGGACTTACAGCGGGGCCGAAGTCGCGCAATCCTTCAACCCGTGCCCGGATGATGAAAGCGATGTTCGGAAGACCAAGCGGATTACCCTCACCAAATACATCCCAGAACTTGAGGCCATGGTATCCTTCGGAAGGTTCAGTGAACTGAGGGAACTTTCCGTTGGCCCAGTTGAAGTTACCGGCGTCAACGATCACACCACCTATGGAAGTACCGTGTCCACCAATCCACTTTGTAGCCGACTGTACTACGATATTCGCGCCGTGCTTGATAGGTTGGCAGAGATATCCTGCGGCAGCAAACGTATTGTCAACCACCAACGGCAGGTTGTGCTTTTTCGCTATGGCAGCAATTGCTTCAAAATCGGGAACATTGAATTCCGGGTTGCCGATGGTCTCGACGTACAATGCGCGGGTCTTGTCGTCGATTTGCTTTTCGAATGATTCGGGGTTGTCGCCGTCTGCGAAACGTACTTCAATGCCGAGGCGTTTGAACGACACCTTAAACTGATTGTACGTGCCTCCGTAGAGGAAAGATGTCGATACGAAGTTTTCCCCCGAGTTGACGATGGTGGTCAGCGCCAGAAACTGAGCTGCCTGTCCTGACGATGTAGCGAGCGCAGCTACGCCCCCTTCAAGCGCGGCCACGCGCTTCTCGAACACGTCGGTCGTGGGGTTCATGATCCGCGTGTAGATGTTGCCAAATTCCTTCAGGGCGAACAGGTTCGCGCCATGCTCGGAATTTTTAAAAACGTAAGATGTGGTTTGGTAAATGGGTACGGCCCGGGAAAGGGTGGTGGGATCGACTTCCTGGCCAGCGTGTACCTGGAGGGTTTCGTAACGAAAGTTTGACATGGTTGTAAATTTTTGGTTGTTATGGAATTTTGCCGAATTATTCAGCCGAAAACGGCACACATGTGCCGGATCGGCGCATTGAAGCTGAAAAGTCTGGTTGATTGATTGTCAACAGCTCCGATGCGAACAGGGTCGCATAATAATTCGACACCGCTCGAGGGTGGGTAAAGAGGTGTCAAAAACGGCATAAGCCCCCCGGGCAAATGCATGCGCACTGATTCTGATGAATGTGTTCATTTTTTTAATCGGTTTATATTATCCCATTGCTGGGATCAGGAATTAGCACCTTTCCCCGAGCGGGGAGGTTGCTAGCGCTTCACAGAGCCTGTCTCTCAGCGCTTCTTTATAAATCGATTAAGCGACGGGCTTATTCGACTTTGAACTGCAAACGTAGGCCATAGCG
>DATCLO010000092.1:0-9208 GCA_036563875.1 Cyclobacteriaceae bacterium | reverse complement strand
TTACTCAACGCGTTCCAGTTAGTTAAGGATCAAAAATGAACTTTCTGGGACGTATATTTGTCTCCTACTTCAGAAATGTTCTTTGACACGCATTAGTCATTCATAATGTCAAAAAGGGGCCGACCGGTTTTGACAGGATTCGTGATGACGTAGATAAGCATGCGGGCTCATGGGATGAGAGCCCTGAAAGATAGTCCCGAACCATAACTGGCGAGTCTAACTACGCCATGGCTGCTTAATCTGACAGGATGTTAGAATAAGCGTGTCCCCGATAAGATCGGGGAAGCCATCATCGCTCAGCGCTCCCGTTCTGCCGGCGCTGGTTCAGCGGTGTCGACAGGCAGAATTGCTCCGCGTGACGCTTGCTAACCGCGGCTAAGACTTAGCAGCTAAGGTGGATCTTAGGCCGTTGCCTGCCTTGGTTCACCCGACAAACAAAGGCAACTAAGCATGTAGAAACTGCGTGGTCAGCTTCTCTGGACGAGAGTTCGATTCTCTCCGGCTCCACGGAAATGTGTTGAAGTGTTGATGTGTTGAAGTGTTGAAGTTGTCTGGTATCTGAGGGCGTGCCCCGGAACTTAGGGTGTTTACGTGCGTACGTGTATACGTTGACCTTCTTTTCACTCAATCACCACATTATGTTGATGTGGTCAACCGTCCCTGAGCTTGTCGAAGGGCCGTAAGTGTGTTGGAGTGCCATTATCCGGAGACGCACGGCCGTGTGTCTCTACATAGTGATCCCCACGATGTAGTTAAAAAATCACGTCACCGTCAGGCAGACCACAGATCTTCCAGCGCGACGGTTATTAGTCACTAATCTCAAATCACTAATCTCTAGATCCATCGTCTTACCCGTCCGCAATATGCATCGTATTCACTCCCGAAATCCTTTCGCAGGCGTCGTTCTTCAACGAGGAGAATGAATAGGTGAAATGCCAGAAACACCACGCCGCTGTAAATCCAGAGCGATCGTGACCCGGCAAATACAGCTTCTCCAATCAGCATCAGCATGACTCCTACATACATGGGATTGCGTGAAAGCTTGTACAGTCCCTTCACGACCAGCCGCCTAGTCGGATCAACGGGCGAAATCGTTCCACGTCGCACGCATCAAGTTTCTTATCGCCCACTGCCCACTCTATCATACACCACCACCGACGTCTGCGTCCCTCTCGGCGAACTAACCACCTTTGTGATCACAAGTCTCTTTCCTTTCCTTTGCAACACCCACGTGTCGTGTGACTTCACTTTCACTTCACGACCACCCCATGAAAAGATGACTCGGGCGTTAACGTTCAATGTGTCGCGTGCAGGAGACCATCGTGCAGTTTGAACGCGGGGCGCGTTGTTGTATACAACGGAATGTGTCTCGGATCCGTCTGCTATAATTTTCTCTTCGACGACATCGTCATCAGCCCATTCAACTATTGTTCGTGAACGGATGATAAGTTTGTCGCCTTCATGAGTGATGTCAAGGCGGTAGGGTGTTCCTGAAGGACCGAACGTCTGCAAGTTGCTTTCATATTCGTTGAGCACCCAGCTTCCATTGAGGTCCGCTTCGCGGTCGATCTCCAATGGTTCAAGTCCGCAGGCCATTCGGTAGCGCTTTGTGCTTTGTGCATACGACAGGTCTTCCATGAACAGCACGCGCGGATCGTCATCGAGCTTCTGATAGTTTTCTCTTGACGTGCCTCGTACCATTCCGGCCCACACGACCCAATACGCCCAGTTGGGTTGTGTGTCGAGTATTTCTGTTGAAGGGGGATTGCCGACTTCGCCAAGCACGATTGGCTTGCCGTGGGATAATGCCATCAGCCCGTCGTAATACGACTGATTGAAGTCGTTGCCATAAATGTCTATCGCGAGAACATCAAGATACTCGTTGCCGGGATAGTACTTTGCAAACTCGCGGTCAGGACGCGTAGGCCGATCGACACTCCATACCCAGATCAGGTTGTTGAGTTTGTGATAGTTGACGAACCGATCGAACATCTGCCGGTATAGCGCTGCCGTCGTGTATTTACCTTGATAACGACCCCCCCACCAGAACCAATCGCCATTCATTTCATGATAAGGACGCCACAACACCGGTACGTTTGCTTCCTGCAATTGTTTGAGGTAGCCCGCAATGACGTCTACCTGTTTCATCCATTGCTTGTGCAGCGCAGTGCCTTTCCTCAGAATGTCGCGAAACTGTTCGTCGGTGAGTCGACCCTGCACACTGGCGAGACGGGTGGAGTCAGCTCCAGGTAATGGTTGAAACGTCACAGGTTCTTCTGCCGTTGGTGGCGCTGCGTGCCAGCAAAGGGTGATGATCGATCCGAGTTTGTGTTGTCGTATGGCTTCCTCTACGATAGAAGGACGAGCGAGGTAAGAGTCCTTGTCGCCATCTTCAGCGAAGCCAAAATCCTGGCTCCACACGGCCGGCGTCTTACCGATATAGTCTGATGCAAACTGCGTATTGCGGTCGCGGGAGATTGGAAAATTATGCTGGCCTGATAAAATGTACTTACCGCTGATGTCCTGGAGGTATGCCAGCAGTGCCCTCGCCTCGGGAGAGGCGTTTGGCGTGACAGGCTTTGTTCGGGGGAGTTGCCCGTAAAGGGCAGCGGTGGACATCAGCAGTGCAACGGTGATTACACTGGCGCGGAGGAAACTCATAACTGTGCGTTTTGAACGCGTTTAAGTTATCCAAATTTTGTCTCACCGCTACCCCTAATTTGATGGTCGGGCACTATTGGGTATTACCTGATTTGCCGATTTGCCTGAATACGGTTAACGCCCCAGGCCGTGATTTCAGCCGCGCCGGGCGCTTCCATTACTTCATTCGGATTCTGCGGATTCAGCCAAACCTGGGTATCGCGCGGGTATCCGGTGCGAATAAACGAAAGAATGTCGTCAGCGACCTGTGTCGGCGCTGCCCAGTGGAAGTTGTGTCCCAAGTCACTCTGTGGCTCTTCCAAGGTACGGTATGTTCTTCCGTAGGTCTTGAAAACGACCGCGGTGTTATTCACACGTGAAGCTACCTGAAGGGTTTCCAGAACACGGTCCTGTTCCGTCTTATCAAGGAGATGGTCCTGGGTAGCCCACAGCACCAGCGTAGGCACCTTCAGCGATTCGAGCGCCTTGCGGTTATCGACCTTGCTTAACGCCGTGGCAACGCCAACCCATGTTCCGAGAGGAGTCTTGACCGTTTCCTTGCAGATTGCATCGAGATAGTCTTCGCTGACACCAGCCTCGCTAACCCAGTTATTTCGCAGTTGTTGTACTTCGGCAGCACCGAAATCTGCCGGCGTCATGGCATAGGCATCAAGAGGCCAGTTGAAGTCGGGTTCGGTTTCCAACATTTCCCTCCAGTTATTGATTGTTCCAAGGAGGTAATCGCTGATCACGGAAAGTTCCTTTCCATAAACGTACGTCCCAATGAGAACCATGCTGGATACACGTTCGGGATACTTGATCGCGAGTTCCTGAGCTATAATGCTGCCCATGGAATGACCAACGAGATATACGGCGTCAAGGTCGAGGGCATTGAGTAACGCGACCACATCTGCGGCCATTTCGGCGGGCGTGAAGCAGTTTTCAGGAGAGCTACCACATGCCCTGCGCGACGGCATGGAAGTAGCGCCATGGCCCCGCAGGTCTGGCACGATGATTCTAACATGAGGATACTTGCGAACCATTTCTTCCACGACCAGATCGTAAGAGTGACGCGTGTCGGCGAAGCCGTGCAAAAACACTACTGCGCGTCCACCAATGTTACCGCGTTCGGTGTATGACATCGTGATGCCTGTAGACAGCCTGACTTCTTTTCTGAGTCCGGGATTTTCGTTGCCGCTGGCATACACGGTTGCAGTGGCTAGCAAGAGGATAATTGAGATTACTTTTTTCATTTATCTATTGGTTGAGTGTGGTTACATGATGGGCTTACCCCTGATTGCTCAGGGGATAAGCCGATAAAAACGGAACAGCATGTTATCGATAGGGAGTATCTCGATTTTGCTGAAGCCCGCGCGACCGGCAATCTCCATCACCTTAGCGGGCCGTATTACTGTTCCAATAGCTTCTGTCGGATGTTCCGACATTGAAACGGGCAGACAGTGCGTAACGCTCCAGCCGTACATCATGCGTTCGAGTTCATCACCAGGTGAGAAGAACGACTCAGCAACACGCTCGTCGCCAATAATGATGCAGCCATCATCCTTCAATGCGCGACGGAGATTCTCCAGTACAGCTGTGGGACGCGACAGATCATGCAGGGTTTCCAGGATGAGGATGAGGTCGAACGGCTCGCTGAAGGTTGCGTACGACGCGTCATCGTTCAGGAACCTGACGTCAACACGCTCGCGCGTAGCGTGTGCAGCCGCTTCCTGGATTGATCCTGCATCCATGTCGATGCCTGTCACCTTTGCGTTGGGATAAGCTTTCGCCAACGCGATGCTCGACCAACCCACACCACACCCAACATCCAGGATGCGCACATCATCGCCGGAAGTGAGGCGTTGGTGCAGGTCGGGAACCGCCGGCAGCCAGCTCGACGTCAGGTCATGGCTAAATGCTGGCTTGTTGATGCCACCTTGTCCCTGACGAAAGTCCAGTCCATATTTTTCGTAAGGGACGCCCGTGCCGGCCTTATATGCGAGCAACACATCAGGAAGGGCGCGCGCAATGCCAACAAGCATCTGCGCGAAAGGAGCAACGTGCGAAGGGTCCGTGTCGTCAACAAGTACGCCGATGTGTTCTTCGGGAATATGATACTTGCGCAGGTATCCATCGCGTTCCTGGTCAGCTACAATAAAGCCAGCCACTGCCTGCTGTTCAAGCCACTCGCGCGCGTAACGTACGGCGATACCGGTTTTCAGGGATAACTCAATGCAAGTTACCGGATCGCGCAGCGCGCGGTAAAGGCCAAGTTTCTTTCCAATGTATACGCTGTATAATTCAAGCGTCTGGATCGTAGACTGAAACAACCGATCAGCAAGCGCTGTATCGGTATGAGTTGTTGTGAGACACATAGTTTGTTGTTCGTTTTTTTCACCCTGTAAGGCGTAAGGGTGGAACTTACGATGTAAGGCCGTTGGCCAGTAGGCAATACTACTGCCTACTGCCCACTGCCCACTGGACAGGCTTCTCCGGAGAGTAGCAGCAATACGTCCCTGTCTTAATTGAATTGGTAAGATGTGCGCCGAGTGCAGGATGAACTTGCGCGATTTTTTTGATGGCGTTGCGGATGCGCCAGGTGACAGCAGAGCGGGTTTTTTCTGTAGCTGAGCCGAGCTTGCGTGGACGCCCATAGATGTCCGTAGCGCTCGAGAGATGATCGAGGATCTGATCCAGGCACTCGCGCAGCGAGGCGACGCGTTCTGAATCATTCATCTGCTCGGCTTCATCGATCTCTTCCTGGAGACGTCGAATCTGATTTCGGTATTCGCGTTTGGCTTTTTCATCCAGAGCGTATTCTTCAGTGGCAACGGTCACCGGAATGTCCATGAGCTCGGAACAATGAATCTCACGCAAAGGATGACTCAGAAGCAGCGCGATGTCGTTCAAGCCCTTGAGTCCGGGCAAATGAACCGTCTTCCCTTCAAAGCTCAGCGTCCAAACCTCGCCATCTCTTCGGAATACAGAACCTGTGGTCGGCGCGGGACTGGGTGTGACGGGGATCGCGACCGTTTGCTTACCCAGTACACCCAACTTGTGCATCCTGTCGATGGCGCGCGGGATCACGCTGTGATCGCGGAAGGGATTTACCTTCACAAGCCAATCGACAACCTCTTCCGTCTCGCTTGGCCTTCCGCTGATCTTCTTTTCGAATACGCTCAGAAACTTAAGCCAATGTGTCTTCGCTTTCTCCAGCTGGTTGTCGTATGTGTAGCAAAATGAAAGATATGCGGGGAAGTCCAGCCAACTCGAACTGAACGACGACTGTTCCGCCAGCTCTATGCCTTTCCGGTAGTCGCCTTTTACAAAGCATATGAAGACGCCGTACGTGTTGTATGAGGTATTGCGCCCCGGGTTGAGGCGCACGGCCTTCCGATAAAGCTCCTCAGCTTCCTCTATTTCGCCGAGGAACATGAGTGACATGGAAAGCTGTACGAGACAGTCGGCGTCGTTACTGTTGAGGTCGAGAGAATTTCTGATGTGTTGCCTCGCGCGGTCGTACTGTTTTCTGTAGAGTAGTGTCCGGGCGAGCACCATTTGAGCGACGTGGTCGGTCTCGTCGAGTTGCGCAGCCTTTTCCGCGTACATGAAGGCACCACGTTCGTTTTCATCCCACTTGTCCCACATCTGGCAACTCCACTCATTGAAGTAGGAGAGAGAGAGGCCGGTGTAGGCGCGGGTGAAGTAGGGATCTATTTCAAGCGCCTTGTTGAACAGTTCGCGTGCCTGGAGGTCGTGCTCGCGAGAGCCGAGGCGCAGTTGCTCCATGCCCCTGAGCCAGCAGTCGTACGCGTCGAGGTTTGTCACCGGTTTGCGGCGTGCTGCAGAGAGTATGGTAAGGTCGATCTGCCGTGACAGCGTAGCAACGATGCGTTGCGCAATGTCACTTTGAATGTGGAAGACTTCTTCCATTTTTTCTGCATACCGTTCCGCCCACAGGACGCGGTTGTCTTGCGCATGGATGAGTTGGGTAGTGATCCTGATGTAACCCGAATCGTGACGGAAGCTCCCTTTAACGAGGTAAGCTACCTTGTTATCCTTCACGAATTTCCTTTCAGAGGTAAAGTCGCGGATAGTTGCGGTAGAATATGAAGAAATAATTTGGAGTCCCTTGAAGCGCGAGAGGTCGGTGATGATGTCCTCGGCAAACCCGCGGGCGAAATAAGCCAGCTCGTCGTTGACCGAGAGGTTTTCAAACGGCAACACGGCCAATACTATCGCGGTAGACGGTTGACGGCTCATCGTGTCGTTCAAGGGATCTACCATCGGGTTTGGCATGTCAGTATCGGGGGTTAACGTTGGCGATCCTTGACCCCAAAAATATAGTTTGGGGTGTTCCGTGCCCTCGTGGAACCCTACTAAATACGTATGACCTGCCGGAAGGTTGACCCGACCAGCAATTTTATATCCCTGTTTTCAGCCAAAGGCGGCCATCCAGAGTAAGGCGACAAACAGTCCGACTACCAGGATCAGGAACCAGAACCTTATGATAAACTGAACAAAATCTTTCATGGACAGCGTGACAGAGTCCCCCCTGACCATGGAAAGTCGCCTATTTTTCGTCTGTTACCAGTTTCTTCCGATGGTTGATCCAAGTCACAACAACGGGTACCGCCGTGACGAGGATCATGGCAGCAACGATGATTTCCAGGTAGTTGATGATGCCCGGAAAGGCCCTGCCAAACAGGTGCCCCGCCATGATCATGGTGACGACCCAGATTGCGGCGCCGATGAAGTTATAGATCATGAACCGGCGGAAATGGATCCTGGTGATGCCTGCCAGTATGGGGATGAACGTCCTGACGATAGGCAGAAAGCGGCCTACAACAAACGTAAGCATGCCATGCCTCAGGTACACCTCCCTTGTTATTTCCAGGTATTTTTTCCTGTAGAAAAATCCTTCTTTTCGTCGGTTAAGCCAATCCTTAGCCCAGTATCCGAATCCATAGCCGACTGCAGTGCCGCTGACCGCGGCCATGACTACCAGCATGATCAACAGCCACACCGGTGTGTTGATGTACGGAGAATTGGAGAGGAGTCCCGCAACAAACAACAGCGAGTCCCCCGGAAGGAAAAAACCGAAAAACAGCCCGGTTTCAGCAAAAACTATCACCAGCAACAGGGTTAATCCCCCGTAGACGATGATGGTTTCCGGCTGAAGCCAATCCAACAGCGACAATTCCATGTTTTGGGTTTTGTGATGAGAATTAATTAAGGAGCGTGCGCCCGCAGTGCGGGCTGGGTGCCAGGGGCGGCAAATAGTCCTACGGCGCTTTTGCCGTGAGGACAACGTAGAAAGGATTGGAAACAAGCTGCGGAATCGCCTGCCGTGTAGCCATGCGAAGGGTGCTGGCAATAAGGGACTTTCCGCCGGGAGCGGACGGCAATACACCGGCGACAGCTTTATAAAGGAATCCGCCCGTGAGTCCACTCTTAGGATTGTTTCGCAGGACAAGCGGCACGGCCGGCCCGGACGAGTCATTCAGTTGGGATTCGTCGCAAGGATTATCATCCGACCTCTCCCTGGTGTCTGGAAACACCTGAACGGAAACGAAAGTGAGGAACAGCGCCAAAAGCGCAATCCCTGAAATCCGCCGTACGGAGTGGCTCCTTACCGTCATAGTTAGCAAGATAGGCAATTAGGAAAGAAAATGCACGCGGGTTTGTGACGAGGGGCTGGATTCTCGTTGCGTACTACTGCCAATTGCCTACTGCCTACCGCCTACTGACATAGGTTGTTCGCGTGTCTATACGACATCCTCCACTCCCCATTCCTTTTCATCCAAATATTCGTAAACCTTCTCTTGATAACCTTTCCCGCCTGGGGTACGTTGCCGGTGAACACCACTTCTTCCCTTCCCATGGTGATGGCCATGTCCTTTTCTATGCTGATGTGTTCGATAGAACGCGTGAAGGAAGTGAACCGAATTGTCCCGCTGTTCATCATGTCGAATAGCTCCTGACTTGTCGTTGTGATTTTATCGATGTTAGAAGGAGGATTTACTGTAAAATCGTCCGCCCAGATCTTGCGCAATGTCGCGGTGTCGGCGTTGAACATGGCCACGCGTTCTCTGTCTTCGATGTCCCTGATCTCGCGTTCGATTTTTGATGATTGGCTCTGCCCGTAAATGCATCCCGCATTTGCAAGCATCAGAAAGAGGATGGTTGTTTTTTTCATGGCATGGTGAGGTTAACGGGGCGAAGCTATTGGGGATGAAGAGTAAGGTGGTGGTAAAAATCGGACAAGTTGAGCTTTACCACAGAGACACGGAGGACACGGTGTTACACAGAGAATTATTTTTTTTCAATGATTAGCGATTGGCGATTAGCGATCAGCGATTTTCGATTTCGCTAATGCTCGGGAACACCCGCGTGCCGGACCCCTTTAGGGGACTAAGGGTCGCGTGCGGGGAGGATGTTAATAGACGTTGGGAAGTCAATCCCCAATTCCCCGGACAACAATGATTTGCGATCAACGATTTGCGATTTTAGGAAGCTGTCAAACGCAGAAGACGCTCTGGAGAATGCGTGTCTTGATGGACCCAAA
>DATCLO010000091.1:0-7754 GCA_036563875.1 Cyclobacteriaceae bacterium | reverse complement strand
ATCATACAGAGGCCAGGTGGCGGAAGATCATAGGCTTCGCGTCCGTTGTCTTCATTTTTGTTTCATGTATTGGGCTGTTAGGACTGGTCATGTTGTCCATCGAGCATCGCACGAAGGAAATCGGAATCCGCAAGGTATTGGGTGCTGCGATCGCATCGATCGTTACGCTGATCACACGCCAGTTTGTTGTGCTTGTCGCGCTTGGTTTTCTCATTGCCCTGCCCGTTGCGCACTACCTGACTAACAAGTGGCTGCAAGAGTTTCCCTACCGGATCACACCGCAGTGGTGGATTTATGTCCTTGCCGGTGGTGTGGCAATAGTCATAGCCTGGATTGTCATTTCGATGCAGGCGGTTAAAGCGGGAATGCAGAATCCGGTGAAGAGCCTGAGGTCGGAGTAGATCGGTGATACCACCGATCACTGATTACCATCTCACTTGATCCTAACCCGATCACCAGGCTTCAGAATATGGTATCTCTTCTGGAGTTCCTGCGACAATCTGATCTTCACCTCATCAGGATATCCTTTCGCCCAGAATCGATCCTGCTCTCTGTATTTAATAGTGCTGTGATGTTGTGGGAAAATGAAATCAGGATTGAGGGTGTTGATCATGATCACAGAGCGGTCGATGTAGGTGTTGTGCTCGGTAGGGGAGAAGAAGAGTACATCGACGTGTTTGAGGAACAAATGATCTTCCAGTAAATATGAATCGCCCGGCTGAAGGAATGATGTTCCATCCAGCGTGATTACATAACCACAATCCTGCAGATTCGCTTCGTAGTAAATGGCAAAGTTGGCATTGCCGTGAATGGCGCGTACGGGCTCGACCTTCATCCCCATGAGCTCAAAAGGCTCCCTTGGCCGCGCCACCTTGATACGATCTTCCGGAATGCCAAGCTCTTTCGCCGTTGAAACACAGCTTTCAGGCATTACGAAAATGCATTTCGACTGCTTCACGAGAATCGACGTCGTGTACTTGTTGAAATGATCGTCGTGCGCATGGGTTCAAACGACACGTCCAATTCTTCCGCCAACTCTTCTGTCGTGATGGGTGCGGGCTCGAATCGGGGACGGTCGTCCAGCCAGAGATCCGTCGCAATCAGGAGATCTCCCGACTTGATGAGCCAACTATTGTGCCCAGCCCACCACAACATTGTCCCGTCCTTGTGTGCCTTGATTTCAGCAATGAGTTTCCCCTGCTGCGCCAGACAAGCGCTGGAAATAACCAAAAAGGTCAGAGTAATGTATCGCATACCTTCCTTTGTTAAGGGCGTTTAAGCCGGAAGTGAAGCGCAGCTTCTACTTCAGGCTTGGTTCGTAGATTCTGAATTGCCCGCTGCAATGCAGCAAACTCATCAAGTGCAATAGCCCGTGATAGTAGCGTGCACCGAAGGAGTCGGGTACCGGTTGTCTCCAAAGCGCCGCGACAAACTCCTTCGCGATGTCGTGCGTCGCAGCCAGACTTGCTACTGCGTTGGTTGCAACAAGGCCCTGACCGTGTGCCGGAACGACCACCTCACCATCAAGTGTGTACACACTGCCGTATTTGTCTATTCCCTGGTCGTAAAAGAAGCGCTGTATCCTGTTACTGAGTTCTTGTTGCCGCGGGTCTTTACGCCACCACGACCAATCCACGCTCCAGTTCATCGCCGTGCGCCAGGAGTCGTATGCAAATCGTTTTGCATTCTGATTGAATCGGTGCTCCACAGGTCTGCCGTCGAAGTGACCGTAGTCAGGTGCAAGTCCTGTTTTGGGATGCGTTGCTTTCACAAAGTAATTGCGACTCGAATCAGCGGCTGCAGCCCAGAATGCACGGTCTTCCTCGGGGCCCCACCGTGCCCATAGCTCGTAGAAATGAGGAAGGTGATAGGAGGGATCAGTGAACGCGCGGCCGCCGCCATTTGGCGGACCATTGGGAACGAACAAAATCATCTTGTGTTCTTCGTTCACCATGGGGCCTACGGTTTGATTTCCACGGATCGTCAGTCCCGTTTTCTCAGGATGATGCCGCATGGTGCTGAGGATTTTGTCCGCCCATGCCTTATAGTTGTAAATGCCTTCACCATCACCCCACCGTGCGGATGCGAAGTACAACGCAGTGACAAAATATTCTTCACCATCAGGCGCAGGTGTTTCTGAGTTCGGTGTGCCGTCGCGCTTCAGCGACCACGCGAAATAACCTTCCGACGGATGGGCGGGATCGCTGATGTAGGAGTAGGTCATAGCGTAGTTCCAGAGCGCATCGAATTCTGCCTTCTTGTCGAGTTGCACGGCGATCATCATGCCATACGACATCCCTTCACTGCGGATGTCATTGTTGTTCACATCCAGCATGTAGGCCAGCGGTCCGTTTTCATTGCTCCCTACCGGAAAATACACACGCTGCGTGGCCGAGTCGCCGTGAAACAGTTGCTGAAAGGCTTGATTGATCTTAGCGTCTATCTCCGCCTGTGGGTGGCCGAGTTCAAGAAAGAGGTTGCGATACGTTTTTGTTGCGTAGGCGCCGCGGCCATCGTTGAGGGTGAGTTTTTGCGACCAGGCGGCGTCCTGCGAGATCAGCAGTGCGGCGCATAAGAGGGTACGGGTGAGTAGGGTAGTCATAGGGCGATGAAGATAGCAAAAAAATCTTCGAAGGGGTCGCCCTAATGGGATGGAAGGTTAATGTCTGAACCAGGATTTGTAGGATGAAAGGATTGGTAGGATGTTGCCCATCCTATTCATCCTGAAATCCTACCCATCCTGGTTCAGACAACTTCAGACAACTACAGACAGCTAACAGTAACAATAAATTAGTACGAATACCTCAACGTAATCCCATACGTCCTCGGATCTCCGAGAACACCGGCATAGTGGCCTGCATTACCTGCCGCGGGGAGGAGTTGTTCGAAATAATCCTTGTTCGTCAGGTTGCGCGACCAAACGAAGAGGGAGAGACCTTCGGAGGCTCGGAAGCCGGCACGTGCATTCAACAACGCATAGCCGTCAACATTCACGTACTTAGACGGCGTAGGACTTGAGGAAAATTCAGAGCGATAATACGAATCGATCGCAAGGAAAAGCCTGCCTTCGTGGTTCAGCAACTTCCTCGGCCGCGATGTCAGTTCGCCGCCCAGCGAGACGGCCCACTTCGAAATACCAGGCAGCCTCTGACCAGAAACATCTTTAAAAGGTTCACCACCGGTTTCTTCCAGCGGTGCCGGAGCTTCTTTGAAGGTTACATAGATGCCATCGGTAAACGCCACGGAGCCGAAGACCAAAAGCTGACGACCTGCACGGAGATTACCCTCGACTTCCACGCCGCGGACGCGTACTTTTTCTGCGTTGGCGAGGTAACCGCGATTAACACCGAGCTGTGAGTTCAGTACGAGGGTCTGATAATCTTCAAGATCAGTGTTGTACAACGTGACGTTCAGTGTAGATCCCTGGAACGGAACTGTCTTTACGCCAACTTCGAAATGCTGTACGTATTCTGGTTTGATCTCTGCCAGTTCAAGCATGGGCTGACCGCCGGAGGTAGGCAATCCCCCGAGATTCAAACCAATAGGTTTGTAGTTTGTCGCAAAGGTTGCGTATGTGTTAAATCCTTTGTCTGTACGGTAGGAAAGCGTGAGTTGTCCAGACAGATTCGTGTTGTCCGTGCTTGCCTGGAATTGCTGGTCGGTGTAAATGGATGCCTTGATGGCAAGAAGTTCGGGATCGTCGGTTTGAAGACCGCCATATGTTTTCCGATCGAAGTCTACTTCCTTCTTGTCGTAGTTGAGTCGCAAACCCGGGAGAAGGTGCAACCGGTCCGTGATGGCCCAGTCGAGCTGACCAAAAACTGCACCGCTGAACGTGTTCAAATCTGACGTTGTGCGAATGCCAAAGCCCTCGAGCAGGCCCGGTGTTGCCCATAGTTCACTTGTGCTGCTTTGCGAGAAGCGCCATTGATCGCGTCCTGATTCTTCGGTGTGGTAAGGATCGGTTCTCAGGTTCTGTGCAAAGGCAAACACACCGACGACGCCGCTCAGACGGTTCGATATGGTTCCGGCGTAGCGTACTTCCTGCGACCATTGGTCGTGCTTCGAAGGAGCCTGTGACAGCGAAAGTGCCTGAAGACCGGTGAAGTCACGGTCATTGGAAGGACCCCAGGTCCAATAACGCCACGCCGTCGTTGAAGTGAGTGTACCGCTGCCGATCTCGGTATTGATGTTCAGTGTCACACCGCCAAACGTTTGGTCGGAGCGCCACGGGGTATCGTGATCGATAATGCGATCAAACGGATTGCGTGATGGCAGATCGTAATTCAGGTCGGCAATGATCTGCTCGAACTGCCGGTAGGCCGCACGTTGGGTTGGTGCTACGCCGGCAACTACCTGCGCGTATCCGTTCGGCTCTTGTTTTGAGGCGTCTGCAGTAAGCGTAATCTCGGTCTTCTCCGAGGGAGCGTACAAAATCTGGCCACGTATGCCGAGGTTGTTCAGATCGTTGACCCATTCATCCTTCGCTATGTTGTATATCGTCCCATCGCGTTGCGTTCCAACGAATGAGAGGCGCGCGGCAAGTGTCTTGCTTAAAGGTCCGGTGATGGACGTCTTGGCCTGGATGAACCCGTAGTTGCCATAGCTGAGTTCAAACGTGCCGCCCGAGGTGAAGGATGCTTTCTTCGTGGAGATGTTGAATGCGCCCGCGGTTGTGTTTTTTCCAAACAGCGTGCCCTGAGGGCCACGAAGGACTTCAATTCGCTCTACATCGATAAAGTCAAGCGTCGTAGCGGCGGTCCGGACGTAGTATACTCCGTCCACATAGAAGCCGACGCCCGGATCGATACCGTCATTGATCAATCCGAACGTCGTGCCCAGCCCGCGAATGTTGAGGGCAGTGTTGCGGGGGTTGGATGTATATAGTTGTACAGAAGGAACAAGTTCTTTTAGCCGATTGACGTTGAAGGCTCCGGCGTCGTCAGCGCGTGCACCTGCGATAACGGCGATGGGAATGGGAACCTCTTGCGCGGTTTCCGTTCTGCGTCGCGCTGTTACGGTGACTTCATCGAGAAGGCTGTCGTCAATGAGTTGGATTTCAAAGGGCTCATCAGACAACTCGTAAATTTCCACTTCTTGCGTGCGGTACCCCACGAGGCGTACTACGATCGTAAATGGAAACTCTTGACGCGCCGCGAGGCTGAATTTTCCTTCAGCGTCCGTGACAGCATACACGCTTGTTCCTTTTATGGCCACCGTAGCGCCGGGGAGAGGCGTGCCGTTGCCATCGGTTATGGCGCCCTCGACTGTTTGTCCAAAGGCAGCCCCGCTAATTAACAGTAATACAGAGACGATAAGCAGGGTGGGAGTGGTGCGGATTGGATAGTGTGTTTTCATGAACGTCAGGTAAAGAGTTTATCATGGAAAAGTCCCTGCCGTGAGAGGCAGGGACTGATTGGTTACTTGATTTTCCTGGAGGCGAATTGTTTGAACTTTTCTTTCTCGAGCTTTTTGGCGTCGGGCTTCAGATAGCCGAAAGCGTGCAGATCGCCTTCGCCGTTGTTGATTACCCATTGCAGGAACAGCACGGCTGCAGGGCTGGCACCTTTACGATCCACCGAAAGGTGGATGTACTCTACGGGGATGTTCTCTATGCTTCCATTGGCTTCCAGGCGTGCGATAACGCTCGCAAGTTCTCCGTAACCCTTTTCATCGTCAGACACACGGCCATTTCCGTTCAGGTCTACAGGGAGAACCGTGATGCCAGACACAGGTGTACCTGTTTCGCGGTTGTAGGCGACGGGAAGAGGGAGGTAGGATACACCAGTGGAGTCACGCAGGAGAGCCTTTATCAGGTGTTCATCTGCGCCGGCAATTGCTTTACCTTTGATGTCTTTCTGTTCATATCCAAAGTGGCGGCTGAACACTGTAGGTGCGCCAGCTGCTTGCAGGCGTGTATATATAGTGTATGGTGCCTTTACGTTTTCCTGCTTGTCTTTGTCGGAGAAGATGTCGTGGAAGTACAGCTGCTTGATCAGGTCGCGATGCAGCCCCTTTTCTCCATAAATACGAGAAAATTCTGAGCTCGCGTTAGCGACGGGAAGCACTGCATAGCGTGCGATGTATACGTATTCCCGGTTGTTGCGAATATCGTCAGGGTGTTCGAAAGCTTCGACCAGTACATCATATTGAGAGGGATCGGACGAGCCACGCGATTCAATCACTACCTGGACGTCCGGGTACTCTTTATTGAATTCATCGATCCAATGCTGGACGATGGGATAAGCGAAGCGCACGCCTGTGACCCTAACCACTTGCTGCTTTTCTGCTACAGGTGCATTGTCCTGAGCCCAGGCAATCGAGAAAGACGTAAACAACAGGACGTAAGCTGCGAATTTCATTGTTCTCATTTTTTTGAGTTTGTGTATTGAGTGTTTTGAGATATGGTTTTTGGTGGTATTCATGATCCGGCAAGCGCCTGTGATGACAGGCGAATGAATCAGCTACAACAACAAAGTGCCGTTTGGGTCGAATTACTCATAGTGCTGCGGATCATCATGGATCGGTTCTAGTTTTTACGCGGGCCCGGGCGCCCTCTTGGGACGTCCCGGGCCGCGTACTACCACCCTGTCTCTGAATGACGGCTCAAATATATTTATAAAGTCTACTAAGTCAATAGAGTTTATAGAGTTTTTTATTAAAGCGGGTTTTTGGCGTGATTTGAGGGATTTTTTTGGTAAGGGCTTCGACAGGCTCAGGGCCCGGTGGGGTTTTCAAAATAATGCGCGCGAAATAGGAATAGCCTTGGGTGCAGGCTCGACTCCGCTCGGCCTCCGGTAAGGGCGCTTGATGTTTCGGTCGTTGATTAGCGGGGATACAAAGAATCAGTGGAGTTTCAACTTCTATAAATCAATATTCAACCGTAAAGCGGCCGTGTATTTTAAGGATCACACCGTTACGGCTCTTCGGTCCACTACCATCTCGTTGCGCGCCAATAACAAACGTACCCCGGTCTCCATATTTCCTGTGGCGCGCCATTAAAGAAACACTCTTATTCCCCGGGCTTGCCCCGACGAATTTCAGCATCTGCGCAGATAATATGAAACTTGAGGATTACAGGCAACTCCCACATGTTTCCTAATCCCCGTCGGGCCTGCGCCCGGGGCTACAAACATGCCGCCCCTCCGGGGCTACTTGTCTTCACACTCACACTGTAACGTGGCCTGCTTTACGGCTCTTCGGTCCACGACCATCTCGTTGCGCGCCAATAACAAACGTACCCCGGTCGCATATTTCCTGTGGCGCGCCATTAAAGAAACACTCTTATTCCCCGGGCTTGCCCCGACGTTCAGCATCTGCGCAGGTAAAATGAAACTTGAGGATTGCAGGCAACTCCCACATGTTTCCTAATCCCCGTCGGGGCTGCGCCCGGGGCTACAAACATTCCGCCCCTCCGGGGCTACTCGTCTTCACACTCACACTCACACTCAACGCACAAACGTAAACACGTAAACACGTAAACACGTGATTTCCGCACGCAAGTGGATACCAGACAACTTCAACACATGAACACATCAACACGTCAACACATCCCCCCCCCGCACGCCCCTTACCCCTAAAGGGGCCCAACGCGCATTTCAGTCTTTCCACGCGGGGCAAGCACCTCGATAACACCCTGGGAAGTACCTACAAAACCAAGAATCTGCGTACGCTCTAATAACAACGCACCAACGTAAACACGTAAGCACGTAAACACATTATTTCCGCACACAAGCGGATACCAGACAACTTCA
>DATCLO010000090.1:0-8991 GCA_036563875.1 Cyclobacteriaceae bacterium | reverse complement strand
CCGGCAGCCCGGCAGCTCCAATAGTTGTCTGATACCTGAAAGCTCTCTTTTTTAAGGATTTCTTTCTCTCCGAAATCGTCAATCACAGTCACCTGCAATCGACCCGGAGTCCGCTATCAATTAACATCCATTCAAAGAACGACACCCAGCAGAACTCTTCTCCGCTGACTTGTGGTTTATCAAAACCAGTATTAGAAAAATCGCTCTTATCGACTAAAAGAGCGCTTTTACTGAATTTGGGAGCGCAAAGATAACGGAATCGCCGTCTGTTTCCAAATGCCCGATCCCTTTTTATTCTCTTGCGCCAGGGAATCCCCGCTTGTCCAAACGGGACTCCAAAGGTAATCAATGCCGGAATAAGGAAAGCAAAAAATGAAGGGAAAAGTTCCCGGACAACATGTCACTTTGGACGCTTAAATAATGGCACTGTACTGCACGGTTCGCCATACATGATACTCGCCGCCAACGGCCGCAAACGGGCAACGACTTCCACATACGCTTCAACGGGAACGTTCACACGACTGCATCCTTTCACCACCACCTTCGCATCACGATACGATTCCCAATCGACATGACTTAACGCCTCCTGAAATAATACCCTCTCGAGATCCTCCAAACTTCCATACACCACTTTCTCCGCATAAGGCTGCAACGCCACACCCAAAAGCATAAATGCCCACGTCGGCACAATTGCGTCAGCAGAACAATTCACCGCAACGAATTTGCCTGCAAAATCTGTCCATGGATGCTCCTTCACCCAGCCGCGAAAATCCTTCTCACGAAGTATCAACCCCTCGTACAACTGATCGCGAATATCCAAATTGACCCGCTCACCCGGACGATACAACTCCTCCAGATCGAATGTCTTCAACCCGCTGGCAGCAACCCTGTTTACAATTTCTTTTTCTTCCATACCGACATGTCTCAACACGCGCACGGCATAAAAACGTTCACCCTAAATCAGGGTACGCGCCTTCTTCGCAGCAAACTCTTTCAGGTACACAGGTTCAAACGAGGCAAGATCCACAAACTGCCCCGCCGCAAAACGATCACTCACCAACTTACCCATGTCTGCAGCACGTGGATAAATTCCTTCCACGAAACTGGCATTCGAATGCGTCAGCACATCGCGACATTTCATCGCTCCGTTTCCAAAAAACCTTATCCGATGCGTTGCAAGTACGTCGGAAAACGACTCGGCATCAATCACTCTGGCATGCGGCTTCGCTACCATGTTTCCCCCCTCATCAAACAACGCACAGTACACTTCCATCCTGCGCGCATCGATCATCGGACAGAGCCAATCACCGCCCCGAACCGCTGACGCCATCAATTCCAGCGTCCCCACAGCAATCATCGGAATACTCAATGCATACGCCAATCCCTTCGCCGTCGACACGCCAATTCGCAATCCAGTATACGAACCGGGCCCCTCAGAAACCGCCACCGCCGAAAGCTGATCGGCCGCTATGCCGGACTGCCGGAGTACTTCCTCCATGAACACCGCCAGCTTTTCCGCGTGTGCCTGAGGTTCGTGCACTTCGCGACTATCCAGCAACCGGCCGTCCGCATACAATGCTACCGAGCAAACGTCGGTAGATGTCTCAAGGCAAAGGATGTAAGTCATGTAAATTACGGGGCAGGTCTCAGTATGCGGTTGTATTCCGCAGTATCATTCAAAACACGTTTTGCCTCCAGCACTTCTTTGTCGTGACCCAACGTGTTCTCTGCCCGACCTTTATGCAATCCGTAGTGAAACGAAATTTCCTGCTCCAGCAGTCGGCGTATCTCATCGCTGAATCGCTCAATGTCTCCGAGCTTGTTGTCGCCGATACGTTTTTGCAATGCCAGTAAGTGACTCTCGATCTGATCGTAGTACCGTTCCTCACGTGCGCTGGCGATGAGGTCGTTCACCTCTTTGTCCAGCGAAGTACTATACGCGAAATGTTCACCAGCCACCCATTGCGTAAACTTCTTGTACTCGGCGTCGCTGAGACGGAACGTTGCAAAATTGGATGGAGCCGGATGCTCTGCACAATACTTTGTCGCGTACTCAAAGATTTTTCCCTGGCGCAACAACGCAATGGTCACCGCGCCCAGATACTCTTCCTTAACTTCGATGTCCGGCTGAAGGCCCCCGCCGTCAAACACTTTCCTTCCGTTTCGGGTCCTGAATTCCGAACGAAGGGAGTCGGCCATCTTATCAACTGAACCATCGGTATTGCGATGCGTGTAATCCAACTCCTGGATACAACGCCCGCTGGGAATGTAATACTTCGCGGTCGTGACTTTCAACTGCGCGTTGTAGGACAGGGGACGCGTGGTTTGAACCAAACCTTTTCCAAACGTGCGTTGCCCGACAAGCACAGCGCGATCGTAATCCTGCAGCGCACCTGCTACAATTTCCGATGCAGACGCACTTCCACCGTTGGTAAGAACAACCAACGGAATGTCCTTATCTACGGGGCTGTTCAGCGTAGTATAAGTCTTGTTCCAATCCTTCACTTTGCCGCGCGTAGAAACAACTTGTTCACCTTTCGGAACAAAAACACTCACGATGTTCACGGCCTCGTTGAGTAAGCCGCCCGGGTTGTCGCGAAGGTCGAGGATGAGTTTCTTCGCTCCCTTTCCTTTCAGCTCGGTAACTGCGGCAGCAACTTCCTTACCTGCGCCGGGCGTAAAGTCGGTAAGTTTCAGATACCCGATATCGGGCGCAACCATTCCGTAGTACTCCAGGTTGCGGATGTTGATCTTCTCTCTTACGATGGAAAACTTGAGATTGTCTTTGGTGCCTGCGCGTCGAACTTCAACCTCAACGGTGGTCCGGGGCTGTCCCTTGAGCAGGGTGCTGACATCAGATGTTGACTTCCCCCTCACGTTCTTGCCGTCAATGGCAACAATCTCATCGCCGATTTTCAATCCCGCCTTATGTGCCGGATATCCCTCGTATGGATCGGTGATCACGACTTTATCGTTCACAACACCGATCAGTGCACCGATACCTCCGTACTGGCCGGTCGTGCTGATCCGAAATGATTCTATCTCATCTTCCGATATGAAGTCTGTATAAGGATCGAGGGACGCCAGCATGCCGTCGATGCCTTCGCGGATGAGTTTCTCCGGATCGACTTCATCAACGTAATAAGCGTTTACTTCCTTGAAGAGCGTAGCGAAAATGTCCAGACTTCTGGCAATGTCGAAGTATTTTTCAGTCGGTTCGCGCAGGGCCATGCCGGCGGTCAGCACCACCACCAACGCCACCATCCATTTGATTTTTCTCTTCATACGTCCTAGAAACGGCATTTTACCGGCATTCTTGCCCACCGGCAATTCTTAAATCTAAATATAGCATGCGACGCCGAAACCGACCACTTCTTTTATTGCCCGGTTCCGTCGGCTGTACGTTTCGCCTTCAAAACTTTATCTATTCTGCCGAACGCCAGGGCCATTTTCTGCGAAATCTCAGCGAATGAGAGCATTTTCGACCCGGTATACACAAAGCCCAGAAGTAGCGGCCCGTCCGGGATCTTGTGCTTTTGGAGCCGGTAGGCCTCGCGGATGCGCCGCTTTAGGAAATTCCTGTCGACCGCCTTCCGGAACACCCGGTTGGGCACCGAAATCAAAACCTTGTGGTGCATGCCCGGTGGATCCTGGGGCATAACCAGGACACGGAACGGGTATAAATGAAAAGAGGAACCCTTTTCAAAGAGTTCCTGTATTTCCTTTCGCTTATAAAGTCTTTCGCTTTTCCGGAAGCTGAACGGCCCCATGGGGTGAAATTTAGCATTTTCCCCACGGCCAGCCCGCCAAACGTGGAATTAGTTCTTGAACGTGCGCTCGTCGGATACGGTCAGCTTCTTTCTGCCCTTTCTGCGCCGTGCGGCCAGCACCCTTCTGCCATTGGCGGTAGACATGCGCTCCCTAAACCCGTGCTTGTTCCTTCTCTTTCTCCGGGACGGCTGGTATGTTCTTTTCATGATTCCGACGATTTAGCCTCGTTTACGAGGGCTGCAAAGATAATGACGATTTCCAAATCCCCAAAGCCCCCTAAAAGGAGATGCTCCCTGCGGTTGCATCCCTTCAGGGCAGGGCATCTGCTTCCGTGGCCCGTTTCAGGATTATTTGATAACAAACTTTTCCTCTGGCACGGGCACGTTGAGCTCCACGGAGGTGGATTTTATGGTGAGGGTCTGTGGACCGGCGTCCTGGACTATCGTCAGCGGAAACTTGACTCCGGCCTTCTCCACGTAATCGCTGTAGGTAGTGGTTTGCGTAACGTCACCCATGGGCGTGTTGTTGGTAACGACCATTCGCACCTTCAACCCCGTCTCAGTGTCAAAGTACACGGTACTCTTGCTACCCAGAGGGAATGTATAGTCGACAACGTAAGCATTCCTCCCGTCAACCTGTTCAACGCCATTGAGCGCTACGGAAACACCCGCTTCCTTGAGCCGGCGCTCTCCTACAAGATAACTGTCAAACAGCACCCGCTCTTTCGAAGCATCGTCAAGCGGCACCGCGTTGCCCATATACGACATGCTTACATCCTTCCCATCACAAGTCATTTTTTGTATCAACTGACCACCGGCACTGATTTCCATGCTTGTTTTGTTGGGCGCACTAAAAAACGTCACTATTTGTATCGGCGTGCCCTGTATCAATGCCTCGCTTTGGGTTACGAACGATTCAATTGCATCGATATTTTTTTCGCCTCCGACTGCCTGTATGTAGTTTTCTATCACCTTTTCCGCCGTCAATCCCGGAGGCACCTCGGCTTTTTCTGACGGTGTATACGGATTGCCGTAGATATCGAAATACTTCAGCTCACCAAATCGCTTTAGTCCTGGAGCCACTTCTGAAGCTTTGCCTACGAGAACGATGTACGCGCGATCAGGCTGGATGAGCTTCTTCGCGACAGTCTGCACATCTGCCGGAGTGACCGCTGCAACATTCTTAACGTAGTTGTCATAGTAGTCTGCGGGGAGGTTATACTTCGCTATGTTGATTGCGAAGTTGGCGATGGTTGCAGGATTCTCCAGCGAGCGACCAAAAGATCCGGAAATGTAGGCTTTGGCGGCGTTGAGTTCTGCTTCATCCACAGGCTCTTCACGAATCCTCCTAAGCTCTCTCAGCAACTCCACGACCGCGCTGTCAGTAACTGCATTGCGCACGCTCACTTCAGCATCAAAAGAACCGATAAGCTTATCACTGGACAGTGAAGAATGAGCGCCATAGGTGAAGCCCTTGTGCTCTCTCAGGTTTTGATTCAGTCGCGACGATAAGCCACCACCACCCAGAATGTTATTCATCACACCGGCCCTGATCGCATCGGGACTTCCAGGCTTCAGTTCTACGGGATGCGCAACCGTAATAATCGATTGAACCGCAGAGGAACGATCGACCATAGCCACGATTGTCTTTTCAGGAGGCTGTGGGGTGGGATATGTCGGCGCGGGAACCGTACCGCTTTCCCACTTTCCAAAATGCTTTTTCACGAGCTTCTTGGCGGTCTTCAGATCAATGTCGCCGACGATCGCCAGGTACGCATTGTTGGGCCTGAAATACGTCTCGTAGTACTTCCTGCAATCCTCAAGCGTAATGGCATCAAGCGTTTCTTCCGTTACAAGTTCACCATAGGGATGATCCTTTCCGTACACGAGTACACTCCGAACGTTGGAGGCGATCACCTCCGGATCCTCCTTGTTGGCAATTATCGCTGACCGCGTCTGTGTTTTGATCTTTTCGAGTTCATCCGGATTGAAAGCCGGATTATAAAGAACGTCCGTGAGCAACTCCAGCAGCTTTGGCATGTGCTTCGTCAGGCTTGACGCGTAGATGCCGTTCGCTCCCGTATTAAGTGATGCCCCAATGAAGTCTATCTCTTCATCCAACTGCGCTTTGGACCGGTTGGTCGTTCCGGTGCCGATCAGTTCTCCGGCCATCGAAACATAGCCTGCCTTTTCCCCTTCATATACAGCATCATGCCGAAGTTGCAGTGAGAACTGTACGCGGGGAAGCTTATGGTTCTCGACAACAAATACCTGCAGACCATTCTTCAGCGTGAAGGTCTGATATTCTCCAATCTCGATTTCACGCGCGGGCCCCGGTTCCGGTGCTTTAGTTCGATCCACTTGCGCATACAGCGCCGGCGCAACCAGCGTCGCGATGAACAGAACAATGAATGTTTTTATATATGCTTTCATGATTTTCAGCGGTTGGAGGTTAGTCTTTTTCAAGGTTGAGTGGTTTCAGAATTGCTCTGCGCCGATTTAGGCAGATAATGCAGCACAACGCGATTCTCCTTTGTGAGGTACTTCTGCGCAACACGCCGAATGTCCTCACGAGTGACCTTCATGTAGCGTTCTATTTCCGTGTTAATGAGGTTTGCATCGCCAAAATGCGTGTGATAAATGGCCAGCTGTTCGGCAATACCAGCCATCGATGAATTCTGCTGCACAAACTGGCTTTCAACCTGGTTGCGTATTTTTTGGAATTCAGACTCAGAAATCAGTTCGGTTTTCACTTTCTCGATTTCTGCATCCATAGCCTTCTCCAACTCATTGATGTCAACTCCCACGTTAGGCAACGCCAGAACGATGTACAATCCCGGATCGGTGAGCGGATAAGGGAACGCTTGCACTGCCAATGCTTTCTTTTGTTCATCAACAAGCGCTTTGTACATGCGCGAGCTTTGCCCGCCGCTCAGCAGACGGTTGAGCATGTCTACCGCATATGCCTCATCGGTTCCGTCTGCCGGAATGTGATATCCCTGGAACACCGCGGGCAACTGGATGTTGTCGTAGATGACATCGCGTATTTCCTGCTGCTGCGGAGGCTCAACGACGGTGGGGCGCGGAATTTCACGCTGACCGCGTGGAATGTCCTTGAAGTATAGGTCGATCAGTCGTCTTGTTTCGGCAATGTCAATGTCTCCGGCGATCGACAATGTCGCGTTTTGCGGTACGTAAAATGTTTTGTAAAAGTCGATGAACTCATCCAGCGTTGCCTCGTTCAGGTGTTCCATCGATCCGATGGTGATCCAGCGATACGGATGAACCTTGAATGCTCTTCTGAAGAGTTCATACTGAAAACTCATATACGGCTGATTGTCGATTCGCTGCCGTTTTTCTTCTTTAACTACTTCACGCTGCGTCTCAACGCCAACCGAATCGATCTTGGCGTGAAGCATCCGTTCCGATTCAATCCACAGTCCGAGTGCCAGTTGATTCGAAGGCAAAACTTCGTGATAGAAAGTGCGATCCTGCATCGTATAGGCATTCAGGATACCGCCTGCATTCCTGATGTATTTGTCGATTTGTCCCCGGCCGATATTTTCCGATCCTTCGAAGAGCAGGTGTTCAAAGAAATGTGCAAATCCGGTGCGGTTCGGGTCCTCATTTTTTGAACCGACGTGATAGAGTACAGTGACTGCCACAATTGGGGTGGTATTATCCTGATGCAGTATGACGTGCAGTCCGTTATCAAGATCGTACTCGACGAACTCGATCTTTCTCGCCTGACCCTGGCTTACATGAAAAGTGAAGAGAGCGAGGATGAGAATAAGGATCTTTTGCATAAAGATGAGTTTAGTTCATGAAAATACATCTTTGTTTTGTTGACGCCAAAAAGGTCACGCGATGAGATCTTCCAGGATACGGGCCGCATGTCCGGGTTCCAGACGGGGTCCGTATTGCGCCACTACACGTGACGATGCGAGTGAAGCCAGCTTGCCTGCTTCGGCGTGGCTTCGATTGTGCGTAATGCCATAGAGGTATGCACCTGCGAACATGTCGCCGGCACCATTTGTGTCTTTTGCCCTCACGCGATACGGTTCAATTTCGATGAAGGTGTCGCCATCATAAATCAACGCACCGTTGGCGCCGAGTGTTATGGCAAACCGCTTGGCGAGTTGACGAAGTCTTTCGCGCGCTTCTTCCAACGTACTGCTGCTTGTAATCGTGAGTGCCTCCTCTTCATTGCAGAACAACAGGTCCACGCTTGCACCGATCACTTCTTCAAACTGCTTGCTGAAATAGCGGACCATGTTGGGATCGGACAAGGTCAGCGACGTCCGAACATTGTAGCGCTCTGCCAGACGTTTCGCCTCCTTTAAAGCTTCCAGTCCTCTTGGTGCGGCGACGAGATAGCCCTCGAGGTACACGTATTCCGACCTTCGGAGGGCATCTTCATCAAGATGCTCCGGCGCAAGGAAGGAACTTATTCCAAGGAAGGTATTCATGGTGCGGTCGGCGTCGGGCGATGTCATTACGAGGCACTTGCCGGTAATTCCTTCCGGACACGTTTCATACCGTAGGTTTGTATCGACGCCGTTGCGCCTGAGGTCTTCCAGGAAAAACTTGCCAAGATTGTCCTTTGCAACCAGGCAGGAATAAAAAGCTGACCCACCGAACTGGGCTACGGCAATCACAGTATTCCCCGCCGAACCTCCGCAGGCCATCTTGCTTTTCTTCATATCGATGACGCCGGTGAGGTAGTGCTGGCGTTTTTCATCCACCAGGGTCATCACCCCCTTCTCGATACCGTGGGTCACGAAAAAAGTATTGTCAACCTCTGTGACTATATCCACCAGCGCATTGCCGATCCCGTAGACATCGTATTTGCGATCCATAAGTCGTAATTCAAACCACAAGAATAGTGAAAAGAAATCTACTTCGGCGTAATGCCCAGCGTCATCTTGTATTTTCGCGGCCGGTTCGGATAGTCAGTTATGAAACCATCGACACCAAGCGCTTTCAGACTGAGCATGTCCGACTCGTCATTGACGGTCCACGGAATAACGCGAATCCCCTTTCGGTGCAGGTAGCGAACCATATCGCGGTTAACGAGCTTGTAGTACGGGCTGTAAATCGAAGGGCTGAACCCAAGCCGCTCCAGGTTAGCCGAAACCGATCGGGTGTTCTCCACCAATGCCGACAGCCTAACCTCCGGATACTTTTGATGCCAGTATTGAAGCACGCGGAAATCGAACGA
>DATCLO010000089.1:0-34180 GCA_036563875.1 Cyclobacteriaceae bacterium | reverse complement strand
ATTGATGATCTCAACTTAGGTTGGGAGTCGTTCAAGTGGAGAAATCATCAACCGGACATTGGCAGGTTCTTCAATATTGATCCATTGGCGGATAAGTATGTTCATAATAGTCCTTATGCCTTTAGTGAGAATAGAGTCATTGATGGTCGAGAACTGGAAGGACTTGAATGGGTCTCTACAAAAGATGGTGACGGGAGAACGACAGGTTACATGTGGGATCCCCAGAATGCTTATACGACTGACCAAGATGGTAATCAAGTATTGAAAGAAGGTTACTATCATCAAGCCATCTTCTTTTCTGAAAATGGTACTTTCGATGAGGATTCTAAGTACAACATTGGATCGTCAACAGCAACCGTTTATAAGGCTGATGGTACAACGGAAACATTCGATGCTTCAACATATTCATCCGACCAAGATAGCTACGCAACAGTTCCAGAAGGAGACTACGAGGCGACAGTTGGATTGCATAATGGATCATATACGGCTTTACGAGTTCATGATGTAGGCAATACCCAAGACCGAATTGAATTAGGCGGACCAAATCCTTTTGATCCTTCGCGAACTTACGCGGAAGGTATCAATATCCACAAGGCAGGGCTAAATAACCTGACAGGTTTAACTTCACAGGGGAGGCCAGTTTCGGCTGGATGTTTTTTAATTGATCGAGACAGGTGGGATTCTTTCATTCGGATATTTTCAAGTGAAAAGCAGAAGAATAACCCTGTGGGAATTTCGCTTTCAAGGACTTACTCTGATGGCAAGGTTTCAAAACGAGGTGGCTCGAGATTTGAACCGAGTAATCCGTAGATGGGTTTAAATAACTTATGACATGCGCATTGTTCAAATTGTAATGGTATTGATGTTATTTTTGGCAATTCATGCAGATGCTCAAAAGGCAACGTCAGGAGTGCCAAATCAGAGCGACTCATTAGGACGCAAGCAAGGCCTTTGGATTGAAGAAGATGGATTAAAAGAGGTGTATTATCTTGACGGAGTAAAAGACGGCATCTATCGTGCCTACTATAAGAAGAATCATAGACTTGAAAGTTTTGGTGAATTTAGCAAAGGCACTCCCTCTGGTACATGGTACTACTTTGACGAAACAGGATATTTGATTTTAAGTCAACGTCAAATTCAGGCAAACTCCAGTCTGAAGGTTAAGAGAGATGATGGTCAGTTTATCGTTCCCCGCTTAAAGTCACATGTGAGAATTTACCATAAGAATGGACAGCTTTGTCGGGAAGGCATTGCCCTATTCGATGAAGACATTCAGGTAGATTATTTTATGTTCGGAAGTTGGAAGTATTACGATAGCGAAGGAAAACTTTTAAGCGAGGAACACTATAAAGAGGGAAAAGTTGCATTCTGATGGTACTTGGCTGGTTTTTTCGAACAGGTTAAAAGTGGAGATTTTCGAACTTTAACCATCCAAAGCAGCCATGAAGAAGACCAAATTCACCCTTATGCATCTAGTGAAAATAAGGTTGTTTCGCCGTTGAACTCGAAGGTTTGGAGGCGATGGGATATCTAGAGAAGGAACTTTACAGCGTTGAGCAAACAATTAGGAATACTCTGAAAGCTATCCCTCCTTTGTCACATTTGAAACTACAAAGGTCCCGTAAGCTTCCCTAAAAGGCGAAGAATCCAAAGTTAGAAATTCTTAACTTTAGGGAAGAAAAGTCGATTTACCGAGACACAGATCGTGTCGATTCTTAAACAGCACGATGGAGTTTGGTCCTGGCAATGACAAGACCCCGGATGCGCCCTAGAAGAGCGGAACTTCGAATAGTTGGCTAAACAAGGTAATGTCACGGTAAGTCTCTGCATCTGCCCCTCTCTCACCCTACCTGCACCTGCCTCAACTCCTCCACCACATTCCTGCAGTATGTCATAAACTCTTCAACCTTCTGTGGCAGGGTGTTGAGGTCCCTTCTGGTCTTGCTTTGCTCTTCAATGTTGGCGGCTTTCTCGCGAAGCTGATCAAGACCCATAAGCGTAAACGAAGGCTTTACCTGGTGGGCAAGACGGGAAAGCGCATCCCAGTCGCCTTTTGCAACGGCCGCGGTCATGCCTTCTGTGGTTTGAGGTAACGACGACACGAATGTCTGGATCATCTCGCGGATGAACTCCTGGTTGTTACCCGACATACGCTTGAGATAGTCGAGATTGGAGTATTTGTGTCCGTTGCCGGACTTATGCTGTTGTCTTGGCGCGGCCTTTTCTTTTTTCTCGTTGGAAGGAGTGATCTTTAACTCCTCGAATAGTTTTCTGTATAGGTCGTCCGGAGCAAAGGGCTTGGGAAGGTAGTCGTTCATTCCAGCCGCAAGACAACGTTCGACATCCCCACGAGTCGCATTTGCGGTTAGAGCGATGATGGGAATACTTTTTAGCGGCTCGGGCATCATCCTGATAGCCTTTGTCGTATCATACCCATCCATAACGGGCATCTGCACGTCCATCAGGATTACATCAAACGACGACGCCTTTAACTTTTCAATAGCTACCAACCCGTTCTCGGCTGTCTCTGTACGACAATTCCAATTCTTCAAAACGCTCTTCGCGTACAACCGGTTGATGTCGTTGTCTTCTACAAGTAAAACGTCCAGCGCATGGGGACCCACAGGCGCCATTTTCTTTTCTTCGGCACCCGCCTTCCGACGCATATGCCCGGTGGGCCGTTCATAAGGAATTCGAACAGTAAACGTCGACCCCACGTTCTCAGTGCTCTCAACCGAAATGCTTCCGTTCTGCAGCTCCACGAGCTGCTTGGCTATCGTAAGTCCCAGACCCGTGCCGCCATACTTGCGGGTAACGCTGGCGTCGGCCTGACTGAAGCTTTCAAAGATGGTGTTCAGCTTTTCCTGCGGTATACCAACACCCGTATCGGCCACTTCCACCTTGATCCATGTGATGTTCTTTTGAACCTTCTCTCGCGTACACCGAACCTGGATAGATCCCGAGTGCGTAAACTTCATCGCGTTACTGATCAGGTTGATCAGAATCTGGTTCAACCTGACCGGGTCGCCGAGCAACAGCGTATTGAGTTCCTTGTCGACCGTACAAGTAAGCTCCAGTTTCTTCTCACGTGCCTGGTAGGTAAATGTGTTCAGCAGGGTAGGGAGCAGGTCGTTGAGATTGAACGGTATCTTCTCAAATTTCAGCTTACCCGACTGAATAGCGGAAAGGTCGAGCAGGTCATTAATGATTACCTTCAGATTTTCAGCCGAGTTTCGGATGGCGCTGAGGTACATCTCCTGCTCATCCGGCGTCTGGCTCTGGCTTAGCAGCGTAGCCATCCCTGCAATACCGTTGATAGGCGTCCTGATTTCGTGACTGATATTCGCCAGGAACTGTTCTTTCGCCTTGCCCAACCGCACGAGCTCTTCGGCGTCTCTCTTCCGCTCGGTAATGTCACGGCAGTCGAGAAT
Organism: Cyclobacteriaceae bacterium; assembly: GCA_036563875.1. Lineage (GTDB taxonomy): Bacteria > Bacteroidota > Bacteroidia > Cytophagales > Cyclobacteriaceae > ZC4RG29. Next base: position 30,749 of record DATCLO010000089.1, on the reverse strand, counting down.
CAATCCCGGCACATTCTCCTTGAACTTAAGGTTGATGGCGTTGAACTCGAGAAACCGATAGGTCTTGTCCTTGCAAAGAAACTTAAACTCGACCTGCTGGGTGTAAGCCCGTCGCAAGCTGCGTTTGAATTGTGCGCGTACGCCATCAACTGTATCGGGATGGATGAAGTCGAAAAAATTCTTGCCAATAAGGGTGCGCGGCCGATACCCCAGTGATACTCTTACGGCACGGTTATGATAGAGGATATTTCCGTCGAAGTCGACAATGAAGATAATGTCGGATCCATCTTCAACAACGGCCTCGTAAAATCGTCCTGTACGAATATAGCCCTCAAGACTTTTCATTGTCAGATGCCGACGGCTTCCATATCCTTGAGGTAGCGGTAGAGTGACGACTTACCGATGTCGAGTTTGCGCGCGACTTCAAGAACATTGTTGTCGTACTTATTCAGATAGTGCCGGATAATGCGGTACATGTATTCCTGCATCGTCATCTCCTGGTACAGGAAGGACTCTACCCGTGCCGTGCTGTTAAAGGTGATATCCTGAGGCCTGATCTCTCCATTCTCAGCCATCACGGCGGCCAGCTCAATCACTGACTTGAGTTCACGAATGTTACCCGGGTAGGGGTAATTCAACAGCTTTTCCTGAGCTTCTTGACTGATCTTAAACTTGTTCATGCCGTTGTCACGAGCGAACTGATCCAGGAAGTACTTGGCGATCAGGATCACGTCATTGCCACGCTCGCGTAGCGGCGGAAGGTGTACCGGCAAACCGAGGAGTCTATAATAAAGGTCTTCGCGGAACCGGCCGGCCTTAACTTCCTCTGCCAGGTCCTTATGCGTAGCCACTACCAGGCGGACGTCCAACTTGATGGTTTGGTTGCCCCCAATCCGGGTGATTTCGCGTTCCTGGAGTACGCGCAGGAGCTTGGCCTGGAGGTTCAGGTTCATTTCCCCGATCTCGTCGAGAAACAGGGTACCTCCCTCGGCTTCTTCAAATTTCCCGATCCGGCGGGTAACAGCTCCGGTAAAGGCGCCCTTCTCGTACCCGAAAAGCTCACTTTCAATGAGAGTATCCGGGATCGCCGTGATATTGACGGCCACGAAAGGTTTATTTTTTCTTTTGGAGTTGTAGTGTATTGCCTTGGCAACCAGCTCCTTACCAGTTCCCGTTTCCCCGGATATCGATACCGTAATATTGGTGTTAACGGCCTTTTCCAGCATGTCGAAGACGCGCCGGATGGCCACGCTACTCCCGATAATGCTTTTCTCGAACTCGTATTTCTCGTGGATCTCCTTTTTGAGGTGGTCGATCTCGCGGATCAGGGACAGCTTGTTGCGCGCATTATTAATAGAGTTGAGCAGCCGGTCCTTGGTGTCCTCGTCCTTACTTATATAGTCATATGCCCCTGCCTTCAGCAGTTCCACGGCGGTGCCGATCTTCTCCTGGGCGGAAACGATGATTACGTTGATATTCGGGTCGTGGCTACGGATCTGGCTCAGCACCTCTTCGCCGGACATGTCGGGAAGGGAGTAGTCCAGCGTGATTACCGACGGGTTCTTGTGGAGGTTGGCCAGGCATTCCTTGCCCGTTGTGAAGAACTCCGTCTCATAGTCGGGGTTGAGCCCGAGGACATATTTCAGGAACTTGGTGTAGGCAGGGTCGTCTTCAACAACAAAAATCTTTACGGGATCCTTATCGTACATCTGGGTTGAGTTGAAGTTAAAAAAGTTGAAAATCTGGGTAAAATATCCACTTTCGCCGCTATTTGACAATCCACAATTGCAGCAATCCCCGCTCAAGTAAGGTTCTGTCCAGAATTGGAGTTTTATCGGCTTCGCAATGGCTTACATTTGTAGCACTGTCATTTTCACAACTACTATTGAATCATCATGTTGCGGGAGTTTGAGGCCCTGGAGGCGTCGGAGGTCGAGTTGATGCTCAAAGCACCCATTCTGGTTTGCATGCTGGTAGCTGGGGCGGATGGAAAAATCGATTCTAAAGAGGTAAACAAGGCCATCCAGGTCGCGCGCCGAAAGGCCAAATCCAGCGACATCCTTTGGCAGTATTTCAGTGTGGCCTCGGAGGACTTTGAAGACAAGCTTAGAATCCTTCTGCGAAACTATCCCAACACTGCCGAAGCCCGAAACGAAATCCTGGTTGAAGAACTCGCGGCTTTGAACGCGGTGCTCCCCCGGGTGGAGAGTTCTTTCCGCCGACAATTCTATTCCCTCCTCAAGGAACTCGCCAGGGAAGTGGCGGCTTCTTCGGGAGGACTTCTCGGCTACAACGCAATCGACAAGGAAGAAGCGAAATACATCGGCCTAGACATGATCCGCCCGCCCGAGTTGATTTAGGGATTTTGTGTTAATTGCGGTCGGGTCATAAGTGAATGAAACGATCGTCCTTGTTCAGCAGCTCCATCGTTCCGCTTCGGATCGTTTTCCTTATGTGGCTGCTGTTTTCCCTCGAAGCCTACTACGGATGGCCTCTTAGCGCGTTCGGTATCGTACCGCGCACGTGGCCCGGACTGATCGGCATCGTTATGTCGCCGTTGCTTCACGGCAACGTCTTCCACCTTATTTCAAATACGATCCCCCTGCTGTTCCTGGGGTCCGTATTGTACTTCTTCTATCCGAGGCTGGCGCCGACGGTATTCTTCCGCGCCTATTTCTGGACGAACCTTCTCGTCTGGCTCTTTGCGCGACCACAGAGCATCCACATCGGCGCAAGCGGCATCGTCTACGCCCTCGCGTTCTTCCTTATTTTTTTTGGGGTCTTCTATCGCGACTTCCGGTCGTTGATCATCACCGTCGTCGTCTTCCTCCTCTACGGCGGGGTCTTCTACGGTATCCTTCCGGGCGATCCTCATGTATCGTGGGAATCTCACCTGGCAGGAGCCTTGGTTGGAATCGGATCAGCGCTTACCTTGTCGCGAAAAAGCTGAGCGTTACCTCGTGGATGCAAGAAAGATTTTAGCCGATCTCAAAGCCCGGAAATATGGCCCGGTGTATTTCCTGCACGGTGAAGAACCGTATTTCATCGACCTCATCGCTGACTACATTGAAGAGAACGTTCTGAGCGATGCCGAGAAGGGATTCAACCAGGTGGTCCTCTACGGAAAAGATTCACCGATAGCAACCATTCTCACCCATGCGCGCCGTTATCCCATGATGGCTGAACGGCAAGTCGTCATCGTCCGCGAAGCGCAGGATATCCCCGACCTGAACCGGGAGTCGGGTAGCAAACTGTTGCTCGACTACCTTCAGCGACCCGTACCCTCTACAGTACTTGTGTTTTGTCATAAGTACAAACCCCTCGATAAGCGTCGAACCCTCGGCAAGCAAATCGACAAACTCGCCATCACACTCGACTCCAAAAAGCTTTACGACAACCAGCTGCCTGACTTTATCCTCGAATACTTTAACGAACGAAAGGTGTCCATTGATCAGAAGGCAGCCGACATGTTGGCGGAGTACGTGGGCAACGATCTCACCCGCCTTACGAACGAGATCGACAAGCTACTGCTCAACCGGAAGGAAGGAGAGACGGTGACGGCAGATCAGGTGGCAAAGCAGGTGGGCATAAGCCGTGAGTACAACATCTTTGAACTTCAAAAGGCAATAGCCCTCGGTGACACGCTGCGTGCGGGTAAGATCGTCAGCTATTTCGAAAGTCACACCCGTCGCGTCGCTATCATCCCTGCAGTTGCATTCCTTTACTCGTTCTTCAGCAAGTTGCTGGTCGCCGCACACCTTCCCGATAAGAATGAACGAACCATAGCTAGTGCATTGAAAGTGAGTCCGTATGCTGCCCGTGACTATAGTCAGGCTTTACGTCGATTCGACAGACAAAAGTTAGTAATGGGGATTTCTTTGCTTCGACAAGCCGACTTACAACTCAAAGGTGTCAACAGCGGGTCGGCAACTCCGGGACAAATTTTCCGCGAGCTCGTATACAGAATAATGCATTGAGTCGTTCGTTTGTTTGGAAAGTACCAGCATCTTTTTGTTACCTTTGAGTCCATACAATAAGGTATGGGTACTTTTTTGTCTGACTTTTTTGGTCTCACATTTGCAATAAATCCCTGGCCCCTCAGTTCTAATGTAAAATCAGGAGGCACGTGAGCTATCGCTATGCACTATTCTGCCTGATGCCCCTGGTGGCGACCATTAGTGTGGCACAGGAACAGTTGTCTCAACAAAGGGCGGAACGATTATTTGCGAAGGGACGGGAACTGGTGGAGCACAACAACTATGGCGCCGCCCGACAGGTCTTTTCTGAATACCTCGAAGCCGCTCATCCGTCTGACAGTCGCAGGAGCGAGGCGCAATACTACATGGCGTATAGCGCCCTCAGCCTTGGTCATGAGGACGGTGAAAGACTCATCAACGACTTCATCGAAAACAACCCTTCGAGCCCGCGGGCGTCAACCGCTTACTACGACGTCGCCCTTTTCTTTTATGACCAGAAGAGCTATACGAAGGCGGCCCGCTATTTCCGCCAGGTAGACTTTCCCGCGCTTACGGCAGAGCAACAGAACAAAGGGCGGTTTGCGTGGGGTTACAGTCTCTTCAGTGAGAAGAAGCTGAAGGAAGCGCTGGAGCAATTCAACTTCGTGAAGACCCAGAGGAATGCTTACGCTCCGGCTGCCAGCTACTATGCAGGTTATGTTGAGTATGCAAATGGCGACTACGACGCTGCACTTGAAGACCTGAAACGTGCTGAACAAAACAGCGCTTACGCTGGTGTCGTTCCGTATCTCATCGCCAATGTCTACTATCGGAAGCGCGACTATGATGCGTTGCTGGCGTACGCGGAATCGGTGCAGTCGCGTCCCAACGTCACCAATGCCCGTGAAATTTCGATGCTCGCAGGAGAGGCGTACTATTTCAAGGGCGACTACGAAAAGGCCGTCGCGGCTTATGAACGTTACCTTGCAGATGGTGCCGGCAAGGCAGAGAGTCCGTTACTTTTCCGCGCTGGCTACGCAAGTTATACACTGGGCCGTCAGGACAAGGCGCTCGACTACCTGAAGAAGGCAGCAGCTTCATCCGATACGATAAGCTATTACGCGTCATACTACCTGGGCATAATCTACCTGAGGCAGGGCGACAAGCCGCTTGCCATGAATGCGTTCAACTACGCGCGTAACAATCCTGCTGACCGCGAGCTTGCCGAAGAGAGCGCCTTCCAATTCGGAAAGGTTGCCTACGATGCCGGCAGGGCAGAGGTTGCCATTCCGGAACTTGAAGCGTTTCTGCAAAAGTATCCGTCCAGTTCGCATCGCAACGAGGCGCGTGAGATATTGGCACAGGCGTATGTCAATGGCAACAATTTCAATAAGGCGATAGAGTACATTGAGTCGCTGCCAACGCGAAACGCTTCGATGCAGGCAGCATATCAGAAAGCTACCTACCTGAAAGGATCTGATTTGTTCAACAAAGAAGACTACAACCAGGCGATATCGTTTTTTACAAAGTCACTCAGCAATCCCGTCGATGCCCGATATACTGCTCTGGCTAACTTTTGGAGTGGAGAGGCGTATTCAATCCTCGGTCAGCATCAGGAGGCTACCAGACATTATGCTGCTGTTCTGGGTAGCGCAGACAGAGAACTGGCTACTGCTTCACGTTACGGCCTGGGATATGCCTATTACAATCTGAAAGACTATCAACGGGCGCGCACATACTTTAGCGAGTATGTGGCCGCCACGGATCGCCGCAGTCCCAATCATGTCGATGCGCTGATCCGGCTTGGCGACTGCTACTACGTGTCGCGATCGTATCCCGAAGCACTCGACTACTACAACCGCGCTAGGAACATCGGTTCCCCCGACAACGACTACATCCTTCTCCAAACGGGTACCATCACAGGTTTCCAACGGAATTATACCGAAGCGCGCCGCCTGCTGAACTCATTGGTGACGAGCTATCCGCGGTCGCAGTATCGCGACGATGCGTTGTTCCAGATTGCACAGTTTGACATTGAGCAGGGCAACTATCAGCAAGCGATCGATGGTCTCACGCTACTGCTCCGCGAAATGCCGAGCTCCTCTTATGCGCCTTACGCCTACATGCGTCGGGCTGCATCCTATTTTAACCTGAAGGATTACAGCGCGACGATCAGTGATTACAGTCATGTAATTCGTCAATATCCGACACACCCTGCTGCCGAAGAGAGTCTGGTTCCGCTTCAGGAGGCGCTTACCATGGCAGGCAGGTCGGGTGAATTCGACACGCACCTGGCTGCCTTCAAACGTGCTAACCCCGACAGCAGAGGGTTGGAGAATGTAGAGTTCGAAACGGCGAAGAATTTGTACTTCAACCAGCAATACGCACAAGCGATCAACGCGCTACGGTCCTTTACGACATCATATCCTCAAAGCGCCCGCAATGCGGAAGCCCGATACTATATGGCGGAGTCTTATTTCCGCCTGACCAACTACGACGAAGCCATTCCGATTTACGAGGAGCTGGCTCGCGATAATATGTCCGGATACGGCGCGCGCATTCCGGCACGTCTGGCAGAAATATACTTCTCCAGGGGGCAGTACGATCGCGCCACGCGGGACTTCCGAAGGCTTGAACGCCTCGCGTCAAACAAAAAGGATTTGTTTACGGCGTGGTCTGGTCTCATGGAATCGTACTTCAACCTGAAGCAATACGATTCGGTGACGGTGTACGCCAACCTGATCCTTGAGAAAGGCAATGTCAATGCCAGTGCGCAGAATATGGCGACGCTCTACCTCGGTAAGGCTGCGATGGAAAAAGGCGACTATGAAACTGCAAAGGACGAGTTCCTGAACACGCTGAACACTGCTCGTGATGAATACGGAGCCGAAGCAAAATATCTTCTCGGAAAGATCTTTTACCTGACGGGCGAACACGAGCAGAGCTACGAGACGCTCATCGGCCTGAACAACGACTTTTCTTCATACGACGAATGGGTAGGCAAGGCCTTTCTCCTTCTCGCAGACAACTTCGTGGCCCAGGAAGACGACTTCCAGGCGAAAGCGACGCTTCAATCATTGATTGAGCATTTCCCTGATCCCGCTGTGAAAGAAGAGGCACGGAAAAAGCTAAGGGCCATTGAGGAACGTCAGGCTGCCGAAGCGCCTGAAGATGTTCCAGACGAAGTGGAGATTGATACTCTGGAGAACCGCTGATTGGACATGACGTACAAGAAACGAACATATCTTCTTTTCCTCCTGGCGGTGAGCCTCGTCGCTGTGCGTGTTTCCGCGCAGGATACGGGTGGACTTGAGGATGTCGAAGTCGAGATCATTAAAGAGCGACAGCTTACGCTACCGCCTGCGAGCCGCAACTTTGAAAAGATACCACCGCGCCCTGCGGAACAGGCTCCGCCATCGGTCACATACGACTTCCGTTCCTTTAGTTTCCAGGCTCCCGAGGTTGCTCCTCGTATCAGACCTCTGCGACTCAAGCAGGAGAACCCATCGCAGGCGTATGGGGGCTATGTGAGTTTGGGGTATGGGAACTATGCGAGTCCGTATGCTGAGGCTTTTCTTAACAATCGAAAGGATAGCCGCAAACTTGTAGGCGCTCATCTCTGGCATCGAAGTTCTGCTAAGGGTCCTGTTGACGACAAGAATTCCGGTGGTGGCACTTCCGGTTTGTCACTCTATGGCAAAGCCTTTGGCGATGTGATAAGCGCCAGCGGCAAGATAGGTTGGGAAAACCTCACGACGCACTTCTATGGTTATCCTGAGGGTGAGGTCGTGAGCCGTGACGACATCAGACAGTCGTTCAACTTCCTTTCCGTCGGAGGAGAGATTTCCAACACGCGGAAGACCAAGTTCAAGTACACACTTGGTGCCCGTTTCTCATACATGGCCGACCATTATGATGCGAAGGAAACCGATGCGGACTTGTCGTTTAAGACAGGATACGAAATTGACAAACTCAACGCCATCGAGCTGCGCGCTGACTATTCGGTGGTGAGCCGAAAAGATGCATCGATCGATCCGGGGCCGCGTAGTTTGTTTTCGATTGGTGGACAGTATGTCTTTTCTCCCCTGGATGGACTTGATATCAGGGCGGGAGCGAAGGTGGCAGTTGAGAACGACACACTCGACAGCAAGGACCTGCATGTCTTTCCCGATGTCCAGGCAACCTTCTCTTTGACTCCTACAGTGGACCTGATCGGTTCGTTGAGCGGAGGTGTTGACGAAGTGTCGTTACACTCACTCGTGCGTGAGAACCGTTGGGTGGCGCCGGGGATTGCGATCTATCACACCAATCGCCTATTCGAATTCCTCGCTGGAATAAAGGCGCGGCTTGGCAGTAAGGTAGAAGTAGAAGGCGGGCTTGCAGCGGCGCACCTGAAGAATCTGTATTCGTTTGTAAATGATCCCGACGACCAAAGCAAATTCATAACTGTGTTTGATCCGGGTACGGTAAGACGAAACAATGTGTACGCAGCGATCAGTTACACGCAGTCTGAACGGGCGAAGTTCATGGCGCGTGGTGACTTTTATACATACACGGCAGGTGATCTCGCGGAAGTATGGCACAGGCCAACTTATCGGCTATCGGCCAACGCTTTTTACAATGTCTTCGACAAGATTCTTCTCAAAGCTGATATGATCGTGCAGGGAGGAATGAAAGCGCTTGATCAGCCGACGCAGGAAAAAGTATCGCTTGACAACGCGTTCGATCTGAATGCAAGGGTGGAGTATCTGTTTTCGAACAGCTTCTCCTTCTTCGTGCAGTTGAACAACATCGCGTCGAATGAGTATCCGATGTTCTATCATTATCCGGTGAGAGGCATGCAGGTATTGGGTGGTATTACATGGAGCTTTTAGGTTAGGTGAGCGAGTGATGATTTGGACGCCTGAAATTTTCGCTTAATTTTGTATAGTTTACCACAACTAAACTTAACCGAACCATGGCCAAAGACAACAGACCAGATGAGCCTGAAGATAGTTCCGGTAACTTTGATGAATCAGACGACACCTTTGGGTTGCCTGAGATAGAATACGAACCGATCAAACGGGAAGAAGAGCCTACTCCAGAGCCACCTTCGAGAGTATGGGAAGAAGAACAAAAGGAAGTTGTGGAGCCGGTGGCGTCGGAATCTTCCACTATACATGAAGAGCACACTTACGAACCGCCGCGCTACGAAGAACCTAGCCGTGCACAGTATCAATATACCTACGCGCACGAGACGGGCTCGCCCATGTGGCCGAAGGTTCTTGGGATACTGTTGTTGTTGGCTGTGTTGGTGGGAGGAGGTTTGTGGTACTTCCTCAAGTACAAGCCGGAGCGGGACGAAGAAGCGAGGCTTGAAGCCCACCGCCAGGCAGTTGCTGATGAACAGTTTCGCCGCGAGCGTGCACGTGCCGACTCGCTGGCTGAGATTGAAAGGGCACGCGTAAGGCGCATCAATGATTCGCTCGCGCGGATACCGCCTAAACCTGCTTCAGGTACGATTGATACACTTACCGGCCGAACTGGTCGTTATTATGTCATCGTGGCAAGTAACATTGACGACGACTTGCTGATGGACTATGCGAGGAAACTCAGCGCGGCAGGAGTGAGTACGAAGCTCATCCCGCCTCATGGAAAGGTGCAGTTCTACAGACTGGCTATTGCTGAAGGCGACACCTATGCCAGTGCGCAGGCAACGGCCGATGGAATGAAGGCCGAGTATGGTGATGGATTGTGGGTGACCAGATATTGATACGATACATATAGTTGACTTTTTACAAGACCGTAAATCGCGGGGAAATAGGAAACATTTTTTGATTTGGACTGAATGACATTCGCACAAATTGTAACCGACAGCACGGCGGAGGCAGCGGACGCCGCGCGTCAAACCATATCCGTTTGGGAGCTCACTATTGAAGGAGGACCCATCATGATCCCCATCGGGCTCATGTTTATCGTGGCAACGTATTTGTTCATCGAACGGCTGCTCACCATTCACAAGGCAAACCAGGATCCTGCGCCCTTCATGAGTAAGGTGAAGGAGTTGGTACTTCGTGGTGATATCAATGGAGCAAGGTTGATGTGTACACGTCACGATAGTCCCATAGCCCGTATGATCGAGAAGGGAATCTCCCGCATTGGTAGCCCGTTGAAGACAATCGAAGCTTCTATAGAAAACGTCGGGAAGCTTGAGATTTTTAAACTGGAAAAGAACCTGACAACGCTTGCCACCATCGCTGGTGCTGCACCCATGATTGGGTTTCTTGGTACGGTGATTGGGATGGTACAGGCGTTTATCGCGATATCGCAGGAAGAGGGCTCTGTTAGTCCGAAACTTCTTTCGAGCGGTATTTACACGGCCATGATCACGACCGTCGCCGGCCTGATCGTTGGTATTATCGCTTACCTGGCCTATAACTACCTGGTTTCCCGGGTGCAAAAGGTGATCCACAAGATGGAATACACGTCGATCGACTTTATCGACCTCCTCCAGGAACCACGCTGACGGTTAATTCGTTACCTATCCATTATGAACCTCAGGTCAAACAACAAGATCGAAGCGAGTTTCAGCATGGCATCCATGACTGACCTGATCTTCCTGCTGCTGATCTTTTTCATGCTGACGTCGTCCTTCGTGACGCCCTCGGGACTGCCTGTGAATCTGCCCAGCAGCAAATCGAGCACCATCGAAGTGCAAAAAGTTTCTGTGACGGTCACGCGTGACCTGAACTATTACGTCAACGATAAGCGGGTAACAAGAGGTACGCTCGAGGGCGAGCTGAAAAGCCGCCTCGGGGGTGCTGGCGGTTCGGTTGTCCTGCACATTGATAAGGAAGTGCCGTCCGAGCACCTGGTCTATGTAGCAGGGATTGCAACCTCTCTTGAAGCAAAAGTAGTAGTGGCTACCAAGCCGGGACAATGATCGAATCGGAACAGGAAAAAAAGAACAAACGCATTGCAGCGATATCCACAGCAGGGATAACCATTGCTGTGCTGATCTTGCTGTTTGTGATCGTTGCCTGGCGCGCTCCTGATCCGCCGCTTCCTGAATACGGTATTGAAATCAACTTCGGGTTGGACAACACGGGATTTGGTGCAGTACAGCCCAGGGTGTCACCGGGCGAACCTGAAGCCGCTCCGGAAGAAGATGTTGTTGAAGAGACGCCTGTAGAAAGCGAGCCAGTACCGCCAGTAGAAAGCCAACCTGAGGAGCAAACCGTTGTCTCCAAAATTGAAAGTCCGGTTACGGTAAAAGAGGAAGAACCGAAGAAGGAATCGCCACCGGTCGAGCAGCCAAAGAAAGAACCCGAACCGGTGAAGGAGCCTGTAAAGGAACCTGTGAAAGAAACGCCCAAGCCACCGGAACCCAAAGCTGTATACAAGCCCAACACCGCAAAGAATGATGCCGCGAACTCACGTCAGGGCGACGCGGCAAGTCACGGCGATGATCCGGGCAAGACAGGCGACAAGGGAAATCCGCAGGGAAGTGTCGATGCGAAAGCGTTGTATGGTAAGCCCGGCGGCGGCGCCGGAGGCACAAGCCTTGATCTCGCCGGTTGGGATTGGGCAGAGATTCCTTCACCCTCGGTACCGACTAACGAGCAGGGCGGTATCGTCCGATTCGAAATCAAAGTGAACGCGGATGGAGAGATTATTGCCATCAGGACTTTGGAGCGGGGTGTTTTGCCTGAAACAGAAAAGGCATGCCGGCAGGCTATAGAGAGACTCTCTTTCATCAAAAAAGGTGACAATGTCCCTGCGGTATCCACCGGCACCATCACGTTCGTCATTCGCGCCAGGTAATAAAATCCCTTACCTTTGAGGGCGATAATTCCGGACCTTCCTCCGGACGCCAGAACCGACTCCATGATCACGTCGTACCGAGAGGCGGTAGACTATCTCTACCAGAACCTGCCCATGTTCCAGCGCGTCGGTGCTGCGGCACTGAAAAAAGATCTTACCAATACGATCGCGCTGTGCGAAGCGTTGGCTAATCCACAAAAGCGTTTTCAGTCGATTCACATTGCCGGAACCAACGGCAAGGGAAGCACTGCACACATGATCGCCGCTGTATTGCAGTCAGCGGGCTATTCAACCGGCCTATACACGTCGCCCCATCTGAAATCCTTTACCGAACGCATTCGAGTCAACGGCAAAGAGATGGAAGAGGATGCTGTGACCGCGTTTGTCAATCGAACACAACCGTTGATCGAAAAAGTAAAGCCTTCATTTTTTGAGATAACGGTTGCCATGGCGTTTGAATACTTCGCCTCAAAGGAAGTGGATGTCGCTGTCGTTGAAGTGGGACTCGGTGGAAGGCTCGATTCAACGAACATCATCCGTCCCGTGCTTTCCTTGATTACCAACATCGGAATGGATCATAAGGAGCTGCTTGGCGATACGCTTGAGAAGATTGCATACGAAAAAGCAGGCATCATAAAAGATGGTGTACCCGTTGTCATAAGTGAGCGTCAGAGAGAAGTAGAGCACATCTTCCGTGATGAGGCTGCGGATCACAACGCTCCGCTTGTATTTGCTGATAATGAATTGACGATTCGAAAGAGGGAAGGGAAGATCGATGTTGTGTGGGGAAACCGTGTGCTTCTGAAGGATGTTGAACCTGGCCTGAAAGGACATTACCAGGATCAGAATATCTGTGGTGCAATGATGGCCTTGTTCAAGCTGCGCGAATGTGGATACATTATTTCGGATGACGCCATTCGACGGGGCATACGCGACGTAACCACACTAACGGGTCTGAAGGGGAGGTGGCAGCAACTTCGCGAACGCCCTCTTGTTATATGCGACACCGCGCATAACGTTGAGGGACTTAGTCGCGTGGCCGCGCAAATTCGTGAACAGCACTATGATACCTTGCACATTGTTTTTGGGATGACGAAGGAAAAAGACCCGAATGCGTTGCTGGCGCTCTTGCCAGTCGACGCCCGATATTATTTTTGTCAGGCCGCCATTCCCCGTGCGCTTGACGCTGCCGTATTAGGCGAATGCGCTCGTGCCCGCGAGCTTGACTTTGTCGTGATAGAGAACGTTGGACGCGCTGTTGAGACTGCAATGCAGGCTGCGGGTGCCAACGACATGGTCTTTATTGGAGGAAGCACCTTTGTGGTGGCTGAAGTGGAGGGAATATGAAAAGAAAACTGGAACGGTTCAGGATCATCGAGACGAGGGAAAACGTCATCGAACCGTCGAAGCCCATCTACAACGCGGTGAAGGGCAAATGGAATGAGCTTGTCTTTAAGAATGAAAATCCCATTACCGTTGAACTTGCCTGTGGTCGCGGTGAATACACGGTAGGGCTGGCAGCCCGATTCCCGGACAAGAATTTTGTCGGCGTTGACATCAAAGGCGAGCGGATATGGAAGGGTAGCACGCTGGCGCTGGAACAAGGCCTTCTCAACGCGGCGTTTCTGCGGACTCAGATACAATTGCTCGAAGCCTTTTTCGCGCCGGGTGAGATTGCAGACCTTTGGCTGATCCATCCCGATCCCAGGCCCCGCAAGCGCGATGTTAAGCGCAGACTGACTAATCCAACATTTCTCAGTATGTATCGCAGGTTGCTTCGGCCGGGTGGCTATATTCGATTGAAAACCGACAACACGGGGTTGTTTGAGTATACCTTGGAGACGCTTAGCACGATGACCGGCATCGAGGACCTCGCATACACCGATGATTTGTACAATTCGCCGCTAAGACCGGAGTGTTTCGATATCCGCACGAACTACGAAGAGAAGTTCGCCCTTCAGGGAGAGCGCATTAAGTACATTCGGTGGCAGATGGTCAACGCTGTACCGATGTCGGCGGATGAAGGCGCTCAAACTTCCAGTTCCTCAAGTACGCGTGCGATGCTATCGTAGTCCTTAAATCCTGGCCGCTCCTCTGCGGTTCCGCGAAGCACAATGCCATTCAGGTCCCATTGTTCAAGTATCGGAGAGACTTCCTTCGTCGGATCAACGGCCAGCAGGACGTCGTAATCAGGACGCAACTTCATGATCAGGTCGATGTTCTCATGACCCACGATGACATAGCTTATCCGCTGCTGTGCATTGCGAAGCGTGTCGATGTCCTGGACGCTGCGAACCGCTACAATGAGGTCGGGGACTTTCAGGCTGTCAAGCAGGTGCAGGTCGCTCGCGAGAACCTCGACGAAGTCGGGCATATATCCTTCGAGAACCTTGTTGAGATCCAGGTCGGGTGTAATGCCGTAGAGTTCGGCGACCGTGGCGGGGCCAGAAATCCAACCCCGCATATCCTGGTATAATGCCTCGGGAACGTATCCCTCCTGACCGGGGATCACCGCGTACCCGAGCATGTCAACACCCATTCCGGCGCAGTACCGCGCATCGCTGAGGTTCGAAATATTGCCTACCTTGACCCGTGTTTTCAGCATCATGCCGATGTTATCAAAAGAAATTCAAAGGAATTCACGTACTTGCTTTGTCGGAGCAAAAATAAGCGGGCCGTTGAATAGTTTGGGAGGTTTTCAATAAAACGTGAGATTCAGGCAATTTTTTAAGCTTCTGGCGTTCATTGGCGGCGCCGTACTAACCGGCTGTAGCAGTTCACCGGAGCTGGAACGCTCCGATGCTTCCTACCTTCCGCTAAAGAAGGGCGTTTACCAGGTATATGACGTTGACTCGGTGTGGTATACGCTTACCGGGAAGCATGAAGAACATTACGAATTGCTTACGGAAGTAGTAGATTCTTTTCCGAATACCGAGGGAGGACATACCTACGTTATATATCGGTATAAACGGCCGGATGCAGGATCAGACTGGACATACCATGATACCTGGTCGGCACGCATCAGCGGGCACCGCGTGATTGTCTCGGAAGGAGCTACGGCTTTCGTAAAGTTCACGTTGCCCCTGATTGAAGGAGCAACCTGGAACGGTAACACCTTCAATGATCTTGGTAAGGATGATTATGAAATGTTGAGTGTTGGCAATTCTTATACTGTAAACGGTACGGCATTCCCGGATTGTGCTGAGGTGAACCAAAACAATGATGACGACATCATCGTACGCACTGATATCCGGAACGAGGTATACGCACGCGACGTCGGGTTGATCAAGAGGGAAATTCGTATCTTGAACTATTGTACTGCCGGATGCGCCGTCTTCGGCGAGATTGAATCAGGCGTCGAATACACGCAAACGATAAAAGAGTATGGTGTCAGGTAAGGGCGTTCTGTCTTTGGTATTTTTTCTGGTTGCGTTTTCCCTTCAGGCGCAGGACGACCGGTACATGGTATTCTTTAAGGATAAGCAGGGTACGGCATTCGACATCAGCAATCCTTCTGCGTTTCTGAGTGCCCGCGCCATTGAGCGTCGTCTGCGACAAAAATTGCAGGTTGTCGAGCAAGACCTTCCCGTTTCGACTACATACGTTAACGGAGTTAAGGCAACAGGAGCTACCGTAATACACAGCACGCGCTGGATGAACGGCGTGCTTGTTGCCTGCGATGACGATGAACGCGCTGCGCTCGAATCGCTGCCTTACGTAAGTCACATCGAATACGTAGCGCCCGGCGGTAAACCCATGCCTTCAGGGCGGCGAAAGGTTGGTGCGAGGACAACGGATGTCAAGGAATCACAAGTGACTGCCAATCAGCTGTCGCTCGTTGGCATCAATGACATGCATGCAGCCGGATACACAGGTGAAGGCATCCACATTGCCGTGATGGATGCAGGTTTTCCGGGGGTAAACACGGCCGGGGCGTTTAGTCATATTTTTGAAGACAACAGGCTTATCGACGCTTATGATTTCGTACATGACGATCCTGACGCCTTCGTACTGAGCAACCACGGGACGAATGTGCTGTCCGTTATCGCGGGATACCTTCCCGACGCATACACAGGATCGGCCTATGGCGCTTCTTTCCACCTGTACATCACGGAAGACGTATCGGGTGAATATCGTATTGAGGAATACAATTGGCTATTTGCTGCCGAGCGCGCGGACAGCGCCGGAGCGGACATCATCAGCACGTCACTCGGATACAACACGTTCGATGATCCGAGCATGAATTACGACAAAAGTCAACTGGACGGGAAGACGACGGTTATCGCACGTGCGGCAAAGTTGGCGGCTGAGCGTGGGATAACCATTGTTTCGAGCGCCGGCAACGAGGGAAATAATGCCTGGGAAACCATCACAACTCCGGCCGACAGCGAATACGTGCTTGCCGTAGCAGCTACCAATGCGAACGGCGTCAGAAGTTCCATCAGTTCAATTGGTCCGTCTGCCGATGGAAGGATCAAGCCTGACGTAGGGGCTATGGGTGTGGGCGTTTCCGTGGTAAATCCTTCGGGCAACCTCGGCATGGCGAGCGGCACGTCGCTGGCAGCGCCCATCGTTACCGGACTCCTGGCTGGTATCTGGCAGAAGTACCCGCACCTTTCCAACCTTCAATTGCTCGACGCAGTAAGGAGTACGGCCTCGCAGGCAGAAAACCCGGACCACCTTCTGGGATATGGAATACCAAACTTCCGCGCTGTGTCGAATTTGCTGGACTGGCAGCCGCAGGAAAAACCTATGGTCGTTGCACCGAATCCTGTTACCGACACGCTCGTGATCCGTCCCGACGAGCCTGAGGAAGAAAAGGCTATCGTTGAGATACTTTCTTTGCAGGGACAGGTGTTGAGTAGTCAGGAATCGACGTTCGACTGGATCGCCAGGGGATTCCAGGCCGACTGCAGCAAGCTGGCTGCCGGCATGTATCTCCTTCGCGTGCGCACGGGACAAGAAGTATACTCTTTCAAAGTTGTGAAGCTGTGAGCTTTTAGATCGATTCTAAATTCCTTTCAGCTTTTTTCATTTCAAGTCAGATTGCCTTAACTTTCTGCTCCTTCACCACAAGGGGTATTATCTTGGAAACTGATAACGTTTACCCAAATAATACCTGCTATGACCCACAAGAAGAGCATTCTATCGCGTAGAAATTTCATTGCTACGACCGGCGCTGCTATGGCCGGAGGGCTGATGCTCAATCCCTTATCCCTTTCATCCACACCAGCGGCCGCTAAGAAAATGCGTATTGCTATCGTCGGCACCGGTGATCGCGCACTTGGAATGTGGTCAAAAGACGTTGCTGAGACCTATGGCGACAGGGTCGAGTTCGTCGGATTATGTGATATCAATCCCGGGCGCGTCGCTTTTTTTAAGTCGGCTACGGGCTTTACCTGCCCGACGTTCACCGACTTCGAAAAGATGATGAAGGAGACAAAACCCGATACCCTCATCGTTACAACGGTAGACGCAACCCACAGCGAATTTATTATCAAGGGCATGGAAATGGGCGCCAACATCATTACGGAAAAGCCCATGACTACCGATGAAGAAAAGTGCGAGGCCATAATTCAGGCTGAAAAACGTACGGGCAAGAAAGTAACCGTGACGTTCAACTATCGCTACTCACCCCATCGCGCGCGCCTGTACCAGCTGTTACGCAATGGTGAGATTGGCGATATCACGTCGGTAGATTTTCACTGGTATCTCGATACGCGTCATGGCGCTGACTACTTCCGCCGGTGGCACAGACTCAAGGAAAAAGGCGGGACCTTGTGGGTACACAAAGCGACGCACCATTTCGACTTACTGAACTGGTGGATCGAGTCCGACCCTGAAGAAGTTTATGCAACCGGCATGCTGGAATTTTACGGCAAGCACGGACCATTCCGCCATTCGCACTGCCGCCCCTGTCCGCATAAGGATAAGTGCAACTTCTATTACGACATCACGAGGAACAAGCGGCACATGGATTTGTACGTGGCCAACGAGAAATACGACAACTATCACCGCGACGGCTGTGTCTTCCGCGAAGATGTGAACATATACGATAAGATGGCCGCTACCATAAAGTACGCCAATGGAGTTCACGTGAGCTATTCTCTGACGACGTATTCTCCGTACGAAGGATATCGCATTGCATTCAACGGTACAAAGGGTCGCATCGACATGTGGATCGAGGAAAGCAACCCGGTGGAAAAGCGTGATTACGATGAGATCATGATCACCCGCAACTTTGGAACCCGTGAGTTCATCCGCGTGCCTCATGGCACAAGTGGTCACGGAGGCGGTGATAGAATCCTCAAGGATACCATCTTTAAAGGCATTTCCGAAGACCCTCTCAACCAGGCCGCTGGTGTCCGCGATGGGGCATTGTCTATACTCGTCGGCATCGCTGCCCGCAAGAGCTGCGAAACCGGGCAACCCATCAAAATCGCGGACCTTACCAGTATTAAGCCGGAGGTGAAGAGGCAGTTTGTCGCGCGGGGGTGAAAATGTGTTTAGGTGTGTACGTGTTTACGTGTTTACGTTGGACTGGGCATCCAATAATGTGCAGATGCTTTGATAGCGCAGACTCTTGGATCAGTGCAAACGTAAACACATAAACACATAAACACATTTAAGGCATTCTCCTCAGCCCTTCCCACTTCACCTTCCACTTGCCATCCTTCGGAAAGCCCGGTGTTTCCCCCTTGGCTCCGTCCCAACCTGCGGCCATCATGGCTACTGCGGTGAGGAGGCCGCCGTTGCCGGGAAGGTAGAGGCGCAGGCGCTTGTCCTGGTAGTTGTGGCCATTGACAAGGTAGGTGTTCTTTTGCACGTCCATCAGCAGCGCGTCGATGGCGCGTTCGGGTTTGGCGAGTCGTGCGGCGCACATGGCCAACATGGGGTAATCCCATCCCCACGTTGTCTCCCAGTTCCAGCGTTTCATGATCTCATCAAAGGTGTTGGCCATGAATACCGTGTCGATCTTCGCCGATAAGGGAAGCACGCCATAGGCACCGGTGACCACGGGGTGGTCCCTTCTGTTATTGTCGTCCGTGTATGCGTTGACGGCGCCGGCTGCGGGAAGGTAGTAGTTGCCATGTTGTGGCAGGGGGGCTAGTTTATCGATCACGTCTTGCCATGTTGCAACGGGCTCCAGTCCGGATCTCATGCGCCATTGCTGGGCCAGGTTCAGCGCATAGTGCCAATACGCAAGTTCAAAAGGAGGATCGTTCGTCTCCGTGGCCGGGAATATTTCCTGAGCGGGAATGAGAGGTGCGCAGAGGTGATACTGGCTGTCGGCTGCGTTGAGTTGCGCGTAAGACGCCATGAACTCCGCCGTCTTGAAAACAATCTCCTGGTATTTTTTTAATGCTGATTCAGGATTCTCGCGATAAAGCAGTTCAGCGTAATAGATAGGGTGAGGCTGTTGCCAGGCGAGGAAGACACCGACGCTGGATGGACTTTCATTGCCATAAGGATCTGTCATCTTTGGCCATCGTGCACCGCGATATCCCTGCCATGATGCCGTTTGTCGGGCTTTGTCCAATATCCGGCTGTAGTAGGCCATTGTCTTTTCAAGCAATTCCGGGCGACCCCAGAGCGCATGGTGCACGCCGTGCCACCAGTGCATCTCGAGGTGGAATTTTCCGTACCAGCTGTTCATGGTTAATCCCGTCTCCTGTGGAGGGAGCGTACCCGCGCACTGAATGCGTGTGAGGTATTGCGATAAGATCACGCGGCGTTCCAGTTCTTTCGCACGTGGATCGGTACATTCAGAGAAGTCGACAAAGCCTCCCGAATTCCAATAGTCATTCCAGAATGCCACACTCTGTTCGAGGTGCTTTTCGAAGCTGGGAGAGATTGCATCGTGTTTATCCGGACTGTACCGCACGGTGAATTCAAGTACGTCAGCGTTGGCATCAGGTGCAATTGTGAAGTTATGCGCAGACGTTTTTTCGACATGTGCGTTAGTATGGCCAAGATGAACAAAGTAGCGTGTTGAGTCTAGTGTGCGTTCCAGGATTGTTTCAGTACTCGTCGATCTCAGCACCTGTGTTTTGTGTCGTTCAGGTTTTTCGAAATCATATCCCGGACAAACATGACACTCGGCGCCATAGGGAAACCTTAACCACACCTTCAGTCGCCCGCTGGGCATGATTGGTGACGTCACGCGTACGGCAATGCCATCTGCGTCTGTCAGCGACACAAGTTCGACAGTTACCGGATCGCCGTCGATGGTGTAGCGACTGGTTATGGTTCCCGACCACAAGTCAAGCGTCTGGTCAATGTCGTTCAGGTCCGTCAGCAGGGCAGGAGTGCCATCCTTTTTGAGCAGCGCTAATCCGGTCAATCCGAGATGAAGACGATGCGGGTTGGCGCGCAGCCATTGGGTTGCATCGGCGGCTCTTCCATCTGCTCTCTGAATAGCATAGGGTACCTTCCTGCCGTCGCAGGTTTCGTATTCGCGGGCTACGTCGTTGAGTGTGTATTGCACTCTGGACGGAATGGTATGCCATCCCCATTCCGCTTGGGTTCCCAGTGAAATGCCATTCTCGTATTCACGGTAAAAAGTTTGCAGACCTGACACGTCGACCGTAAAGGAAAAGGCACCGTTTCCGACTGAAAGCGAGCCGAGCGTGTCCGGAGAGGTGAGGTGAACATTATGACGCGCGACAACGGCCAGGCGATCTATGGGTTGAGGCTTATCCGCGGCATCACGTGTCCCGCAGGCGGTGAGAATCAGGAAGGCGGCGATTGCGAGGACCGGGCGCATGCCTGATTATTCCTTCACGGCCGCTACTTCGTCCACAGTCACAATAGGGCCTGAGTTGCCCCAGCTGTTCAGAATGTAGTTCATGACGTCAGCGACTTCAGCATCGGTGAGGCCCGGTGGTGTCATGAAATTGTTGTAGGTAGTTCCGTTGACAACAATTTCACCTTCCTGTCCGAATTTGACTGCGTGGATTGCTGCTTCGCGTTTCTGTAAAAGATAATCTGAGCCTGCAAGCGGCGGAAATACAGAAGGTATGCCCTGTCCATTCTCCATGTGACACGTAATACACTTTTCCTCATATATCACCTTCCCTCGGGCCATGCTCTTGGCAAGTTCGTCGTCCTGGCTCGGAAGGAGAAAGGAGAATGAAAGGGTCGCAAAGGCAATGAGAGATATGGTTAGTTTTTTCATAGGGGACAAATATACGGCTGAGCGGGATTATGTGTGCGTGCTGACTTTTAAACATCACTCGTTACCGAACGTAAACACGTAGGCACGTAAACACCTAAAACACCTAAACACACGACAATGCTGGCTTCCTTCCAAAAATTTCCCGATAATAGTTCTTCCTTAACCTTCGCTTCCCCATGATCCGCATTTTTTGCCTTCTTGGCTTGTATTTGATTTTTGGCAGCCTGCATGCGCAACGTCAGCAACCACAGCGTCAAAAGGTGATGATGTATGTTGGTACTTTTTTTGGTACCGGCAGTGAAGGAATTTATGTCCTCGAATTTGATCGCACAAAAGGCAAATTCACGCACGTCCAGACGGTGCCCACACCTGAAAGTCCGACATTTCTAGACATCCATCCGTCGGGAAAATTTCTCTACTCGGTGAACAGGGGGTCCGTGGACCAGATGGAAAATTCCGGATCGGTGAGTGCCTTTGCCATCGATGGCGCTACCGGACAGCTAACTCTCCTTAATGAACGTCCATCGTACGGCAACGGGCCGTGTCATATCAGCATTGGGAAGAGCGGAAAGTGGGCCTTCATCTCCAATTATCACGAAGGCAACTTTGTCATCATGCCCATCTTTGATGACGGCCTCCTGGGATCCAGCGCGGGCGCGCGCCGCCATTTGGGCAGCAGCGTTAATCCGTCCCGTCAGGAAAAGCCCCACGTGCACTCGTCCGTCGTGGCGCCTGACAACAACTTCGTGCTCGTATCGGACCTGGGTACCGACAAAATTCACAGCTACAAATTCAATCCGGCCAATGGAACCATTACGGATGCTGACGTCCCATTTGTGAATGTCAAGCCAGGGTGCGGACCCCGCCATCTTGCCTTTCATCCGAACGGATTGGTCGTGTACGCCGCTGAGGAATTGACGTCTACCGTGGCTGTACTCGACTACGACAAAGCAACTGGTGCGTTAACCATCCGCGCAGATAGCATTCCCAGCTTGCCGCCCGGATTCAAAGGCGAAAACATTGCGGCTGACATCCACGTTGATCCGAGCGGCCGCTTTCTTTATATGTCGAACCGCGGCCACAACGCACTGGCTATCTTCAGCATCGATAAAGAGGGGATGATTACGCTTATTGGACATCAGGACACAAAGGGCAAAACCCCTCGCAACTTCCTCATCGATCCAAAGGGTGAGTTTCTATGGGTTGCCAACCAGGACTCGAACAACATTGTCACTTTCCGGGTGAATGCCTCAACAGGAAAGCTGACCTTTGTATCTGACACGCCCGGTATTCCGTCGCCAGTTTGCCTTAAAATGGTGGCGCTAAAATAGATTTACTAAATTGCCGCCTTATTCCAACCATGAACCCAATTGTAGCACCATCGCTGCTGGCGTCTGACTTTGCGAACCTCGAGCGCGAGGTTAAGATGGTCAATGAAAGCGAAGCAGAATGGATCCACATCGACATCATGGACGGGGTTTTTGTTCCGAACCTGTCCATGGGAATACCAGTCGTCGAAGCCATCAAGCGGCACGCGAAGAAGGTCATGGACGTGCATCTCATGATCATCGATCCGGGCCGATACATTCACGCCTTTCGCAAGGCAGGTGCCGACATTATTTCTATTCATCTTGAAGCGTGTCCACACCTCAATCGCGATATCCAGGAGATCAAAGCCTCAGGTGCGAAAGCCGGCGTTGCGATAAACCCTCACACGCCCGTGTCACTCCTGGAAAATTGCATTGCTGACGTCGACGTGGTCAATCTTATGTCCGTCAATCCGGGATACGGGGGCCAGCAGTTCCTCGACATCACCTACGATAAGATCCGTCAAACCGCGGCACTGATAAGGGCAAAGGGATCGTCAGCGTTGATCGAGATCGACGGTGGCGTCACCCTCGACAACGCCCGGGCTATTCTTGATGCCGGAGCCCATGTGCTGGTGGCCGGGAATACAGTGTTTAGTGATCCGGACCCGAAGGGAGTGATTAGCCGCCTGCGACGGCTCTGATAGTTGCAGATGGAGACGTAGTTGCAGAACGCCATTTGCCGCAGGCGAAGCCCTCTGCTATTGCATGTGCGTCTGAAAAACAGGCAGGATTTTTGGTGTTTTTCGAAAAAACGTCAAACCAATGCTTAGCCGAACACTTTTACTGTTTACAGCCATTGCCCTTATGTCCTGTTCCAGGACCGTGACACGCGTGTCGCCGGATACCCAGATTGACCTTAGCGGACGATGGAATGACACCGACTCGAGGAAGGTGGCTGACCAGATGATATATGATCTGTTCAACTCTTCCGACTTTAAGGATTACGCCAACGCGTTGAACAGAAAGCCGGTTATCATCGTCGGCAATATCCTCAACCGAACATCAGAACACATCGACGCCGATAATTACATTCGCAGGTTTGAAGTTGTTATCCATAACTCCAAGGTGGCAGACCTGGTCGAGTCGTCAGAGTTCCGTGACGCGCTGAGACGCGAGCGTGCGGAGCAACAGGACTTCGCCGACCCGGCCACGGTGAAACAATTCGGGAAGGAGCTTGGCGCGGACCTGATGCTGTTCGGAGAGATGACTTCCGAAATTGATGATTACAACAACCGGCGCGTGGTGAACTATATCACTACTTTGTTCCTCACAGACATCGAAACCAACCGGAGAGTCTGGTACGGCCAGCACGAGATCAAGAAGTATATCCGGAACTAACCTTCCGTCATGGTCCGCATCACACCCATGCTGCTGATGGCAGGAGCACTCACTTTCGTGACGGCGTGTGCTACATACTATCACACCCAGGCCGACTTCAACCGTGAGTTTGAGCGCGGAGATCTCAATCGTGCTCTCGACGCATTGCAGAGTCGAGACCGACATGAGCACGGTCGCAACAAATTCCTTTACCTCGTTAACAACGGCTTGGTCCTGTCCGTGATGGGCAAGTACCGCGAGAGCAACGAGTACTTCGAGAAGGCATATCTGTTCGGCGAAGATTATCACAAGGATTACATCAACGAGGTAGCCTCGTACTGGACCAACCCTATGGTCACCGTGTACCGCGGTGAAGACCATGAACACCTCATGGTGTTATACTACAAGGCGCTGAACTTTCTCAAGATGGAAAAGTATGAGCAGGCGCTTGTGGAATGTCGCCGGCTTAATGTCAGGTTACAGGAACTTAGCGACAAGTACCGTTCGCCGGAAAAATATCGGCGCGATGCCTTTGTCCACACATTGATGGGCATCATCTACCAGGCGATGAAGGATTACAATAATGCGTTCATAGCATACAGAAACGCGCTTGAGATTTATGAAGACGACTACGCCAGACTTTTTTCCCTTCATGCACCACAGCAGTTGCAATACGATCTGTTGAATACGGCATGGTGGACGGGATTGAATGAAGAATTTGAATATTATCGTGATCGCTTTGGATTGGATGACTATACACCGCAGCGACCTGAAGCGGAGCTCGTGTTCTTCTGGCATAACGGATTAAGTCCGGTAAAAGAGGAGTGGAGTATCGATTTCACCATACTCACTCGTCAGGGCAACAACGTGTTGTTCGTCAACGAAGCAATGGGGTTGGACTTCGCCTTTACCCTGGATGACGATGACGATCGTTCGAAACTTGCGGGTCTCGATATCTACCGCGTCGCGTTTCCCAGATACCGCGAGCGCCCGGTGTTCTACCGCGGTGCTCACCTTCAGTATGAAGGTGAACGTTATCCGCTGGAGACAGCAGAAGACTTGAACCGTATAGCGATTCACAGCCTTCGGGAACGCATGGTGCTCGAGTTCAGTAAAGGTCTCCTGAGGGCTGCGCTCAAGAAGGCAACGGAAAAGAGCCTGAGAAAGGAAGATGCCACCCTTGGCGCGTTAATCGGGGTCGTGAATGCGATTACAGAACACGCGGATACCCGCAACTGGCAAACGCTACCACATACCATCTCTTACGCCCGGATTCCTTTGCGGGAAGGGGAAAACGAGGTGGATTTCGTGCTTTATGAGCCTTGGGGCGGGGAGTTCAAACATCATTTCAAATACCGGGCAGAACGCCATCAAACACTATTTCACACCTTTTCGTCGTTGGAATCCATGGATTCACCGTACAGGTCGCCATGGGAATGACCCGCCCGTGTAACCGGCATGTATGGTTTACCCTCAGGATGCATTAGGAAGATATGGGCGTTTCCAGTATTTTTACTCGTTTAATTTCCAGATACTGAGTCGTTTATATTTTTTGACTGCAGGCGGTTATTTTTGACACCTTAAACTCGGCGAAAACTGAACTCCAGGGTCACATGCATCTGTCTATCTATCTGCCTCCTGGCAGGTGGTCATGCATTGGCTCAGTATGAGAACGAGCGGGATGCGACGATCCCTTTGGAGTACTTTTACATCAAGCGCACAGGCCCATCGTTATTCAGAACCCTGTTGTCCAAAGTTACCTGGGGCGTGAGTACCGGGTACGGTCATACCGTGTTCAATCACGACTTGTCGGGATATGGTATTGCTCAGAATCCTGGTGTTGCCCCCGTAATCTTCAGCGGAACACAAGTGGCCGCCGGATATTCGAACTGGTTTAACAGGGTAGTCACCACCTCGAATACGGTCACGGGGCAAACATTCCTTGCAAATTCGGATACGACGAGTCTGGGATTCCGAAGCAGGGCAGGGAGCATTCCGTTGCGCCTCACCCTTCATTTTGAGTTTGACCGCTACCGGATCGGGGGAGGGTACTCGGTCGAGTATATGAAGATAGGCGACTTCAAGCCGACGAGCTACGGTGATGACATTAACTCGTTCGCACCCGAAGATCCTTCGATTTGGCTTTCGAAGTATTTCGTTATGCTTGGTGGCGCAGTGTATCGCTATAATGATTATCTGCTCGTTGTCGACTTCAATTTCGGCGGATACAATCCCGGAAGCAGTTTCGACAAGAGTGTAATCAAGAAGGGACTTTACATAAACATCGGCGCGCAGATCGAGCGGGAGATGTCGGAGTACTTCCGGTTATTCGTGCGCCCGTCCTACGAGATCAAGAGCTTCAAACTTAACATACCCGAATCGGCGGCGGTCACGCACAAATTCAATGCCTTCTATCTGAACGTGGGATTCACCTACCGGCTGCCCGAGTTGAGGCGGTGCGTGTTCACGCAATGCAGGGCGCAGCTGAACCATGTTCATGGCAACAAGGAATACCGCAGCCGGGCGCATCCGTTCTACAAAAAACAGAATCCACACTACGGGGAAAACTACCCCACCTTGTTGAAATACAAGGGTGGAAACAAGAAGAAACTTAACCCTTACTAAGCGGCCTTTTTGAGGCTGTTTGGGGCTCCTTTTCCAGCCATTCAGAAAGCCTCATTTATTTGGTGTTTTAGGCCGTTTTTGGTGCGATTTTAGCCTTTCTTTTGGTATCTTGCGGGGCCTTTTTCAGGGCCTAAGACGTGCCAAAAAACAACACACTAGATGGCTGAAAATACCGGTGGCCAGACCCCTGGCCGGCAGAGCATAATCCCAATCAACATAGAGGATGAAATGAGGGGTGCGTACATCGACTATTCGATGTCCGTCATTATTTCCCGCGCCCTTCCCGACGTCCGTGACGGCCTCAAGCCGGTCCACCGCCGGGTGCTCTACGGTATGCTCGAGTTGGGGGTCAATTACAACAAGCCCTATAAGAAATCGGCTCGTATTGTCGGGGAAGTACTTGGTAAATACCACCCGCATGGTGACAAGTCGGTGTACGACACCATGGTGCGTATGGCCCAGGACTGGTCCCTCAGGTATACACTTGTGGATGGTCAGGGTAATTTCGGATCTATCGATGGCGATGAGCCCGCAGCCATGCGTTACACTGAGGCACGCCTTCGCCGGATTGCGGAGGAGATGCTCACCGACATAAACAAGGATACGGTCGACTTCCAGCCCAACTTTGACGACTCGCTGAAGGAACCCACCGTATTGCCGGCTAAGCTTCCCAACCTTCTTGTCAATGGCTCTTCCGGGATCGCCGTTGGGATGGCAACGAATATGGCGCCCCACAACCTGCGGGAGGTGGTGGATGGCATCATCGCCTATATCGACAACAACGATATCACCATTGCGCAGCTGATGGAGCATATCACCGCCCCTGACTTTCCGACGGGCGGGATCATCTACGGCGTACAGGGCGTGAAAGAAGCCTACCTGACAGGGAGAGGACGTATCGTCGTGCGCGGCCGTGCCGAGATCGTTACAGCAGCTAACGGACGGGAGCAGATCGTCGTAACGGAGATTCCCTACCAGGTGAACAAGGCGCAGATGATAGAAAAGACGGCGGCGCTCGTCAACGAGAAGGTTATTGAAGGAATTTCAGATATCCGCGACGAATCCGATCGTGAGGGATTCCGGATTGTATACGACCTCAAAAAAGATGCGATCGGGAATATTGTACTGAACAATCTGTACAAGTACACCGCGCTTCAATCATCTTTTAGCGTCAACAATGTAGCGCTCGTTAAGGGAAGGCCGTTAACGCTGAACCTTAAGGACCTCATCAAGTGCTACGTGGATCACCGCCACGATGTGGTTGTCCGCCGTACGAAGTTCGAACTGGCTGAAGCAGAACGACGGGCGCATATCCTGGAAGGTTATCTGATTGCGCTGGACAATCTCGACGAGGTAATTGCGCTGATTCGCAATTCAGCCGACCCTGACACGGCCCGCAATGGCCTCATGGAACGATTCGGCCTTACGGAGATCCAGGCGAAGGCGATTCTCGACATGCGACTCCAGCGCCTCACCGGCCTCGAACGCGAAAAAATCCAACAGGAATACAAAGAGGTGCAGGAGCTCATCGCGCGACTGAAAGACATCCTCGCGAATGAACCAGTGCGGATGCAGATCATAAAGGACGAGCTGAAAGAACTGCGCGACCGCTACGGCGACGACCGCCGCACTGAGGTCGTCCATCGTGACGACGAGATTACTCCGGAAGATATGATCCCCAACGAGGAGATGGTCATCACGATCTCCAACCAGGGATATATCAAGCGCACCATGCTTGCTGACTACCGCACTCAGGGTCGAGGCGGCGTGGGATCACGGGGTGTGGCCACGAAGGAAGACGATTTTACGGAGCACCTCTTCATTGCCCAGGCGCACAACTACCTGCTGATCTTTACCGACCTGGGGAAGGTGTACTGGAAGAAAGTGTACGAAATCCCGGAGGGTTCGAAGACCTCAAAGGGTAGGGCAATTCAGAACCTCATCAACATTGAGCCCGGAGACCGCGTACGGGCCGTGATCAACGTGAAAGACCTGGAGGACAAGGACTACGTCAACAACAATTACGTGGTGCTCTGTACGGAGCAGGGAGTCATTAAGAAGACTCCGCTCGAAGCCTATTCGCGGCCAAGGGCAGGGGGTATCACCGCAATCAGCATCCACGAAGGTGATAAGCTCATAAATGCCTCATTAACAAACGGTAATAACCACATTGTTATAGCAAAAAGTGAGGGTAAGGCCGTTCATTTCCACGAGTCGGAGGTGAGGCCGATGGGGCGTACTGCCGCCGGTGTGCGGGGCGTTACGCTGGATTCGCCGAACGACAAGGTAATTGGAATGGTTTGTATAACACGGGAGGACGCTAACTTGTTAGTGGTTTCCGAGAATGGATACGGGAAACGGTCCGCCATGGACGACTACCGAATCACCCGCAGAGGCGGTAAAGGCGTGAAGACTATCAACATTACGCCGAAAACTGGCAAGCTTGTTGCGATCAAGGAGGTGGTGGATGAAGATGAGCTGATGATCATCAACCGTTCCGGAATTACGATCCGGATCAAAGTGAGCGAATTGCGGGTTATGGGCCGCGCCACACAGGGGGTAAGGCTGATCAAACTATCGGAGGATGACGTGATATCCTCGGTTGAGAAAATCCAGCGATTCGAAGACAACGGGGCTAACGGAGCCAAAGAAAATGCCCGCGACAACGGCGCGGAAGCGTAATTAGAGCTAAATTTAAACCCTTATTTACCAAATAACCTATGAAACGAGTATTGCTGCTATTGGTCGTATTGATACCTGCTGTGGCGTTTGCACAAAAGGCGCCCAAGCCCAATATCAATAAGGCGTTGAATGCGTTCAAGGCTGGCAAGCTCGATGAAGCAAAGGAAATCATCGACGCTGCCACCACTTATGAGAAGACAATGGATAAAGGCGACACCTGGTACTATCGTGGCCTCATTTACGCTGCCATTGATACCAGTTCGAATGAAACGTATCACAGCCTCGCTCCTGATGCGTTCGAAGTTGCTCTTGAATCGTTCAAGAAGGCTGATGAGATGTCTGATGGCAAGTCCGAGTACAACATCATTGGGCCCAATGGCTTGCCGATACTGAAACCGCAGCAAATCGATATCTGGGCTAGCAGCTATATCAATAAAGGCGCAACGCTTTATCAACAGGATGACCTCGAAGGTGCGTTGGAAAATTTTGAGAAGACAAGCCGCGTTCTTCCTGATGATACTACAGCTTATTTCTATTCCGCTATTGTGGCCAACAGTCTGGAGAAATATCAGCTGTCTTACGATAAGTTCAGAGCTTATATCGACAAGGGAGGGACCTCACCTGATGCTTATTCGATGATGCTGAACATGCTTAACGGTCCGCTCGACAACAAGGAAAAGGCGTTGGAGCTGGTGCGTGAAGCAAAGCAGAAGTTTCCGAATCATGCCGATTTCGGTAAGGTAGAAATCGGAACGCTGATCGATATGGGCAAGATCGCAGAAGCTAAGACGGGGTTGGAAGAAGCTATAAAGAAGGAACCCGATAACAAGATTTTGCACTTCTACCTCGGCTACGTAAACTCCAGCCTCGGTAACTCCGAAGCTGCCATCAAGAGCTACCAGGAAGCCCTCCGCATCGACCCGAACTACTTCGATGCACAACTCCTGATTGCAAAGGAAATGTATAAGCCTGCAGAGAGGATCAAGAGGGAAATGGCAAACCTTGGTATCTCAGCGGCCGACAAGAAAAAGAAACTTGAACTCGATGGCCAACTCGTAGAGAAGTTAAAGGCCGCATTGCCATACTGGGAAAAGGCTGAAAAGATGAACCCGAACGAAATGGAAGTTTTGGATGCGCTTTCCTCAATCTACGGTGACCTCGGAATGACTGCACAGGCGCAGCGCATCGAGCAACGGTACAAGGAGCTTGGCCAGGATAACTAGTCCGCCTGAAGCTTCAGCTTTTGTTCACAAGTGATTCGAAAAGGGCCGGTAATGATGCTGGCCCTTTTTCTTTTTTGGGAGGGCGGTTTCCGCACATCAAATTCCAACGCTGAAACTTGCGCGTAAGCAGGGATTATTCTCAAATTCAACTTTGCTTACCTCACGCTTCTAATCATGACGAACACTTCCGGCCAGGATACGGCCACCGTAAACATCAATGGCCCAGGCAAGGACAAGAATACATTTGATGCGATCGTCATCGGCTCCGGTATGAGCGGTGGCTGGGCTGCCAAAGAACTTTGTGAAAAAGGCTTAAAGACACTCGTCCTTGAACGTGGTCGCAATGTGGTTCACATAAAAGATTATCCCACCGCGACCATGGACCCCTGGCAGTTCCCTCACCGAAATACGCTGCCTCGGGAAATCCTCGAAGCAAATCCTGTCGTCAGCAAGTGCTACGCGTTCCACGAAGATACACTGCACTTTTTCGTCAAGGACAACGAACATCCCTATGTGCAGATCAAACCTTTCGACTGGATCAGAGGATATCAGGTGGGTGGAAAATCTTTGCTCTGGGCAAGAATGACGCAACGGT
>DATCLO010000088.1:0-6148 GCA_036563875.1 Cyclobacteriaceae bacterium | reverse complement strand
TTTCCATAACCCGAACTTCCACGGTTATTGACGGCAAGTATCGCATAGCCGTGGTTGACAAGGTGTTGGAGCATCGCCGAATAGGTCAGTCGGCTCTGGCCACCCGGACCACCGTGAATCCAAAGCAATGCGGGCACTTTTTCGCTTTTGCGAATGCCTTGGGGTTTGTACAGTATTGACGGTATTTGCAGGCCATCATACGACGCGTACCGTATCACCTCGCCCGCAACCAGGTCGGAAGGATCGATTTCCTTCGTCATGTTATCGCTCAGTTGCTTCACTTCCCCAGTTTCGAAGTTGTAGAGGAAGAGGTTGGCGGGCGACTGTGAGCTGCTAACATAAAACACCATCAGTTTTTCACTATCTGAAATGTTGACGCCCGTGATATCACCCTCCGGCAGACCAGGTATAGTGATAAGTTTTCCGTCTGCAGATTGATCATAGATCTTCATCTCCGTGCGCGCGTCGTTGTTGACAGCAACAACGCGATATCTGCCATTCCGTGATTCATACGTGTACATGATGTCCCATGGCTCTTCCTGCACTTTCTCCCGTTTGCCCGTCGGAATGTCGTAGCTGGCGATGTACATGAACTCACTGCCTTCATCGGTAAGGAAGTACAACTTTGTGCCATCCATGCTGAAATACATGGGCGCGTAGTTGACATCGCCTTCGTGAGGAGAAAGATGCGTCACCTTGCCGGTCTGGTTATCGAGCAGGTACATTTCACTGTTCTTGTTGGTCACCGTTTTGATCAATGCCACGTAACGCTCATCACGGGAGATTGCAGCAGGATCCAGACCTTCCGTGTTCTTGTACACGACGGAAGAGGTATAAATAGGCGCCTCACCCAATCCATCTACCTCAACCTTATAGACGTCGAAAAATCGTTTGTCACGGGCATTGGATCCGTAATACAGAAATTTCTTATCGTAACTCCATCCATAAAAGCCGGCCTTTGCTGTTGAATCCGCGATCAGATCGCGGGACGTGCCGTTAGGAGTACGGACATAAATGTGCGTGATTTCATTGCCACCTTTGTCACTGGTGTAGACAATGCGGTCGTCATTAGGGAAATATGATTGTCCGAAGATGGCATCCGTGTCGGAATGCGTAAGTTGTTTCTTTTCTCCGGTCGCAAGGTCGATCTCGTATGCGTTGAAAATCCCGCTTTCTTTTGTGTTCACCATCACGCGAGTCTCATCAGGTGAGAATGCTCCACCGCTCATCTGAATGATGTCCATAAACTGGGCAATGGTGTACTTCTTACGTTGCTCTGGCTCGTCGCGCTGTGAGGAGCAGGCGGCGAAAATGAGGAGCACAAAAAGGATGGGGAAGGTTCGGTTCATGACATTGGGGGTTTGTTGTATTAAAGATCAGCCAAAATTCTTTCTCATTCCACAAAGCCTCCTATTTTGCCGCGATTTCACCCGCACATTGTCGGAATTACACACCCCTTGGGTGGGCACCCCTGCCGTATTTTTGAAGAAAAATCAAAACCTGGAAATGGGGATTGTCGTACCAAAAGGACTACCACAATGGGAGAAACGCACGTAAACGCAATCACGGTGGAGAAGATCAAGATTGAATCATCATTACAGGCATCGTCGGGCCGTTCGATGTGGAAGGATCTCAAAGACGCCATACGTGGTACCGAGGCTGACTATACCCAGATCAGGCTCAAACGCGCCATATTCCTTCTCGCTGTGCCCATGATCCTGGAACTCGTCATGGAATCGACGTTCGCGGTCGCCGATATCTACTTTGTTGGCAAGCTCGGACCCTCGGCTGTCGCTACCGTAGGACTGACGGAGACCTACCTTTTCCTGTTGTATTCGGTAGGAATGGGTCTGGCGACTGCCGTCACTGCCATAATCGCCCGAAGGGTGGGCGAGAAGAACATGCAGGATGCGGGCGTATCTGCCGTTCAATCTGTCTTCCTGGCGATTCTGGCGTCCATCCCGTTTGCCATAGCAGGTCTGTTCTTCGCCAAAGACTTGCTTATTCTGATGGGTGCCGATGAATGGAGTATTCAGAATGGTTATCGCTATACACAATGGATGCTCGGTGGTAATGTGATAATCATTCTCCTGTTCGTCATGAACGCCATCTTCCGTGGAGCAGGTGATGCAGCTATCGCGATGCGTGTGTTGTTTGTTGCCAATGGTATTAATATCCTGCTTGATCCACTTTTCATCTTCGGTTGGGGTCCCGTACCCGCCATGGGGATCGAAGGCGCTGCCATCGCCACAAACATTGGTCGCGGCATAGGCGTGATCATGCAGCTGTGGATCCTCTTCCATGCAGGAAAGCATATCAAAGTGGCGTGGGAACAGGTGAAATGGAAAGCGGATGTCATGCTGAACATCTTCAAGACCTCCCTCGGGGGAATTGGCCAAATGATCGTCGGCATGACGTCGTGGATATTCCTTATGCGCATACTTGCTGATGTGGGCAGCGAGGCTGTTGCCGGTGCAACCATCACCCTGCGTATCATGATGATGACTATGATGCCCGCATTCGGGTTGGCGAACGCAGCGGCTACACTTGTCGGACAAAATCTCGGTGCAGGAAGTCCCGATCGCGCCGAGTCAGCCGTGTGGAAGACTGGGGTCTACAACATGATATTCCTCATCGCTGTCTCCGTGATATACTATATCTTCAACGAAGACCTTGTCGCCATTTTTTCCGACGATGCTACCGTCATTTCCATTGGCGGCGAATGGGTTCGGATATTGTCGTACTCATTCTTCGTGTACGGCTGGTGGATGGTATCCGTACAGGCATTCAACGGTGCCGGAGATACAGTTACTCCGACGCGTATCAATCTTGTCTTCTTCTGGCTGATTCAGATCCCGCTGTCGTATCTGCTGGCCATTGCACTTGATTGGGGACACTCAGGTGTGTTCTGGGGTGTGTTCATGTCAGAGACCTCTGTGGGAATCTTTACGCTTTGGTTGTTCTCGCGAGGTGGATGGAAGACCGCTAAGGTGTAAAGATGCAGAGGCATGGTTAGTTGTTAACGTTTGGTGTATCCACTGCGACAGCAACTGCGACTACCGAACAGAAGATTGCGCGACAAACGTGTACACTTTCCCTTTCCTTGTGGGTACGTCATACACATGTGTCGGCTTCAGCGTGAGGGGAGTAACCGAAGCTTCGGGTGAGACAATCGCGTCGGGGACAGGCTCCACATAATAGAATGGATTGGGATTATCCCCCTGCGCTGTACGCAACGGGTCGCCGTTCCGTGCCGTCAATGGGTTTGGTGATCGTAGCCTGAGATTGCCCCCGAGGTTCGAACGGATCACCACCCTCTTGAGCTGTCCGCCGCTCCATTCCATGTCGACAATTTCAAAACCGCCTCTTGCGCGCAGGCCACGCACGCTTCCCGAAGACCACTCGTCGGGAAGGGCAGGTAACAAATGTACTGCATCATAGCCGCTCTGCATCAGCATTTCCGCGATACCGGACGTGCAACCAAAGTTGCCGTCAATTTGGAATGGAGGGTGCGCATCGAACAGGTTGTTGTAGGTTCCTCCGCCGCCGGTGTTCTTGCCCGCAGGCGTCAGTTGATCGCGAATGAGCTTCAGCGCATGGTTGCCATCCTGCAGTCGGGCCCAGCAGTTTACTTTCCATCCCATGCTCCATCCGGTTGACACATCGCCCCGCTGTACCAATGTGTTGCGCGCGGCAGCGAGCAACAGAGGTGTGTGATACGGCGATACCTGGTTGGATGGAAAAAGGCCGTACAAATGTGATATGTGTCGATGCCGGTCTTCGGGATCATCAAGATCCTCAAGCCATTCCTGCAATTGCCCGTGCCTGCCAATGTGCATGGGCGGCAGTCGTTTGCGCATCGCCCGAAGCGTGTCGGCAAGAGCGGCGTCGACGTTCAGGATTTCTGCTGCGCGTATTGCATTCGTGAAAACATCAAAGACAAGTTGATTGGTCATCGTAGTTCCGGCCTCAAGCGACGAGTTCTTGTGTGCCTGAGGTG
Source organism: Cyclobacteriaceae bacterium (assembly GCA_036563875.1). Classification (GTDB taxonomy): domain Bacteria; phylum Bacteroidota; class Bacteroidia; order Cytophagales; family Cyclobacteriaceae; genus ZC4RG29. The sequence continues at coordinate 2,148 of DATCLO010000088.1, read as the reverse complement.
AGTTCTCCGGCGACATGTCGGGGTTAGCTACCAGCCAACCATGCTTTGGATGCTCTACGAGGTAGTCGATGTAAAACTCTGCTGCACCCCTCAAGGCAGGGTATATGGATGCGAGGTAACCCGTATCGCCGTTATACACGTAATGTTCCCACAAGTGCTGACTTAGCCACGCGCCACCGCCATTCCAGCATCCCCAATAGGCTCCGTCCACAGCACCCGTGATACGCCACAGGTCGGTGTTGTGATGTGCCATCCAGCCGCGGGCTCCGTACATTAAACGCGCGGTTTCTTGCCCCGTAACTGCAAGCTCGCGCACCATACGAAGAAGGGGTTCATGTAACTCGGAAAGATTGGTCCGCTCTGCCGGCCAATAGTTCATCTCCGCGTTGATGTTGATGGTATACTTGCTGTCCCACGGTGGATTCATCTTGTCGTTCCAGATTCCCTGCAGATTCGCAGGTTGGCCACCGGGTTGTGATGAAGAGATCAGCAGATAACGGCCAAACTGGAAATACAGCGCCGCAAAATGTGGATCGTTGGCAGTCGCAAAGTTTCTGAGCCTTTGATCTGTGGGCAAGCTTGCAGCTTCTGTCATTCCAAGGTTGAGGTCGACGCGGTCAAAGAATGATTTATACTCACGAATGTGACGCTTTTCAATTTGCGAGTACGACCGGGGATATGCTGCATCTAACATTGCCATTGCCCGTTGTTGTTCGTTGCCGCTGATATCGTTGTATGAATTGTAGTTCGTGGCAATAGCAATGTAGATCGTGACAGCTGTGGCGCCACTTATGGTCAGTGACGTATCAGACGCGGTCAACGTGCCTCCATGATGTTTCACTCTGGCGATGCAGTGAAATCGCACCTTGCCCTCCACTCCCTCATGCGTCGTAGTTGTCCCGGCCAGGATCAGTTCACCATTTGAAGTGGCCCGCTTGGAGGAGTTGGGCTGTGGTGACGCCAGATGTGCGCTGAACGAGAGACTTTTCTTCTCACTTGCAGTAAGATGAACAATAACCGTCCGATCAGGAAGGGAGGCAAACGACTTTCTTGTGTACGTGACGTTGCCAACACGATAGCGGGTCGTCGTGACCGCATTCTTCAAATCCAGTTCCCGATAATAATCCGTGAAATCTTCGTGACCGTCGAAGGCAAGGCGAAGGCTTCCTACAGGCTGATACTTCTGGCCATGTGATTTTTTTGACATGATGGCGCGGTTGGCCAGCTCCTGAGCTTCGTCGTTTCGACCCTCAAATATCATCTGCCGAATTTCCGGAAGTGCAGCCAGAGCTTCCGGGTTATCGTTGCGGTTAGGGCTTCCACTCCAAACCGTATGTTCATTGAGTTGGATGGTTTCGCGAGGCACGTCACCGAAGACCATAGCCCCGAGCCTTCCATTGCCAATGGGCAGGGCATTTTCCCACACACCGCTCGCAGGTGTATTGTACCAAAGTTTCAGAGGTACTTCCTGTGCAACGGCTGTTGCTGCAATCAGTAGGAGGAAGGTTATCTGCAGGGTGAGCTTAATCATGGCACGAGAAAGAGCTTAGTGTATAAATGTCAAACTTACACATATTTTTGGTCAAATCATGATGCAAATCATAATTCATTTTCCGCTAGACGGCTATCTTGCGCCAGATTGAATTTGAGAAAAAGGCATTATTTTTCGGCATGAAAAGGATCGTCAGCCTGCTTATTCTCACCAGCATGATGCTGCACAGCGCAAGCCGGCTTGGCATTCTTTCCCGCCTCTACGAAGAACGGCACAGCATTGCACTTACCGTTGGGCTGATTGCCGAAATACCTATAGCCTCCTGTAGTAGCGATTACGATTTCAACACAAGTCTCGACGTGCAGTATGACGACGAGACGACGCCAACTCGCGCGTTGGCGCAGGCTCATGAGATTAACCTGTTCGTTCCTGCGGGTGGTCTTACCCGAACGCTGGAGGCTTCGGCTCATCTCATGGGCGTAACCATTGGCAGTCGCTATCAGCCGATGGCCGTTCAGAATCCTTCTCTCGACATATTCCAGCCACCCAGGATTTCATAAGCCGGACTTCCTTTCTACCGGCTAAAGTACTGCGCACTATGCGCTTCATGGTTCTTTAAGTCTTATCGAACATGTACTTTATTCATGAAATCCTTA
>DATCLO010000087.1:0-11977 GCA_036563875.1 Cyclobacteriaceae bacterium | reverse complement strand
AGGATGCTTTCAATCGCCTCTCCAACGTAAGGCGCGGCGTTGTATACGGGCATTATGACAGAGAGCTGGGGGATCACGACTCAAAAAAGCTCAACGAGAACTTGCGGAGGGTATAAAAGAAAACTCGATAACTCCTTATTCTGGAAGGAAACGAGCGAATAAGAAATAGGGAAGTTTTGATGGCATTGGAGTATAACCTAAGGTAATTGAGCCGAGCAATTTGCTTTTCGAGAACCTCGAAGCGATCCACCCCGTGCATCAACTGTGCCTCAAGTTCCTTCACCCGCTCGACGTGCCCCAGCTGCAGGTCGTCCTTACCAGATTTGCGTCGTTGCTCGGCGAGAGCCCGTACAATGTTAAAGGCCACGGCAGACCGATGGATGTTTAACCGGTTCGTCAATGATGATGGATTTGCGCGATACACGTAAAGCGCCTCCTGGATGTTGTACGATTCAAACCTTTCGGCGATTCTGTAGGCCAAGTCAATATCCTCATTGTGATCTCTGAAAAACGGCCGCAGAAATTCCCCAAGTTCGTCGATTGCATCCCTTCGAATAAGCGCCGAGCACAAGTGAAAGGCATTCCCCGTGGGAAGACGCTTCTTGATGTCATCCCAGGTTTCGGGCATAGCCATCGTTCCAACCAAATCCCCGCGTTCTGTGACCCAGTCATAATTCGTTCCGCACATCATAACCGAGGGGTTAGCCTGCAGGTAGTTGATCTGCTTTTCCAATCTGGTCCTAACCGATATATCGTCAGCATCATGGATGGTTATCCATGTGCCGCTGGCGAAAGTGAGCAATTTGTTTATGGTTCTTGTCTTGCCCAGGTTTTTATGATTGTGGAAGGTCTTTATTCTGGGATCGGAAAAGCTATCAATCAGAACTTTTGTTCGGTCGTCAGAGCCGTCGTCCGCTACCAGGATTTCGAAATTTCCATACGTCTGCTGTATCAGGCTTTTCAGCGTATCCCCTATATATTTTTCACAATTAAAAGCAGAGATGAGGATCGAAATGCTGTTACCTCCTGATTGCATAAATCATACCCGTTTTGCTCGTGTTGTTGATGTCGAAACAGTCAAACCCACTTTGGGTTAACCACTTCAACAACGCGCCAGGCCCCTGTTCATGCCACTCAATGATAACGATACTGAATTTGCCTAGAAGACTTTCTTCAAACAAATCCTGCAGGATACCATACTCCGAACCCTCGGTATCGATCTTAGCAAGGTACTCTGCATCGCCACTCCACCCAATGATATCTTTGAGTACAGCAGAAGCTTTTCGAATCTCGATTTTCTCTTGTGTCCTGGAATGCACTTCTCCCCGAATCAGCGACGTTCCAAAAATTCCTACCCTACCTCGCTGGTTCGCAGAGTAGTCGACAACCATACTGTCGTCGTCACTGCCCAAACCAAACTGATGCGGGACGATTTTATCACTCAAAGTGCGATTGAGCCCGATATTTCTAAGTGCCTGCCGGTATGTCGGGAGGAACGGTTCGAATCCGTAGACCTTTGTCACAGCCTTGTTCAGACAATAGAAAAGACTGGCAAAACCAACATTCATCCCTATGTCAACGACAACCCACGATTTGTCTGGCCTGGATTCGAAGTTGTAAGTACCAGTACAAAAGATCTCCCAAAGAATATATATGTCTTCTGTAACTGTAATTTCAAGATTCAGTCCGGAAATCTGAATCACAATCACTTCATTCTCCAACCTGAATGTCGCGCCCGCGCTGTTACGGAGTTCAACCATTCGGTCGTACATTGGAAAAATGAATGAGAACCTGACTGGGTCCAGGGTCAGGTCAATCTCCTTACAGCAGACGAGCTTACCGGCTTTGTGTATTCTTTGTCTTTCCTTGTTGATCAAGTACAACTCACGTTTTACCGGATCCTTTGTCGATCGGTACTGGAGTACTTTGACCAGCTTATACAGATCGTTCTTATTCATCAGCGCGTCTTGAAATCTGCCTTTAATTCCATGAGGCCCCGGTATTTTCGAGCGTAGGGAGTAAAGTTTCGCGAAGCCCCTTCGACAATCAACTCTCTAAGATTCAGGAAGTCGCCTACGCAAAGTCTGGACTTCACGAATACACCAAGTTTGTATTCACCCTCAATGAACGGCAGCGAATGGATGGTCGCATTAATTTCCACCTTGCTTGATTTTTGCGACCTGAGTCCCTCCCTTAGATCGAGGATGGCTACCCTGTCATTGAGTGAGTTGTAAAACAAGATCGCCAATCCATGAATTTCGTTCTCTTCGTCGCTGACCAACTTGAGGGTAAGATCCAGAGGTTCGAGGGATCGAACAATCGTACTACTCAAACTAAACTCTTCTATTGAGACATGTTCATTCAGGCGATCGTTTGACACCTCTTCAGAACTCGTCATCTGAAGGTAATGTCGAACTGTATCGGTCACATGCCCCTGGTAGACAACCCTTCCCTGGGACACCACAATGCCTTTGGTACAAAGACTTTCAACCGCGCCCATATTGTGACTCACAAACAATACCGTCCTTCCTTCACCCTTACTCACTTCGTCCATCTTCCCGAGACATTTCCTTTGGAATTCCGCGTCTCCGACAGCAAGTACTTCATCAATTATGAGGATTTCCGGTTCCAGGTGAGCGGCAACAGAAAAAGCCAGTCGCACTTTCATACCGCTGCTGTAGTGTTTGACAGGAGTGTCCAGGAATTTTTCGACGCCGCTGAAATCAACAATGGCATCGAACTTCTTCCTGATCTCAGCACGGCGCATTCCGAGGATGGTACCATTGAGGTAAATATTCTCGCGGCCCGTTAATTCCGGGTGAAAGCCGGTGCCCACTTCCAGCAGCGATGAGACGCGTCCGTTAATTTCAAAGCGCCCCTTACTCGGATCTGTAATGCGCGATAGAATCTTCAGCAACGTACTCTTTCCTGCGCCGTTGCGACCTATAATGCCTACCGCTTCACCCTTTTTTATTTCGAACGATACATCCTTCAATGCCCAGAATTCCTCTCGGGTACCTCCGCCATCGCGAGCCATAAGCCGGCTCAGCCGTTGCGAAAATGATCCGCGCAGGTCGCCCTCCAGCCGGTGGCCGATAATGAATTTCTTGCCGAGATTTTCAACTTTTATGGCTGTACCTCCACTCATAGTCTAAAAAATGGGCTCACCCGTAAATGAGGTCCTTCTGAAGATTGTGCCAGACTTCTTTGGGCTCAAATAGTACAAAGATAGGAGGAATGTCGAAACTCATACGATGTCTGCCATCACGCGTTCCACCCGCCTGAAGTACATCAGCGCGGTAACAAACAAGATTGCCATGACGCCAAACGACAAATAAGCAAAAGCATTCGGTGGTGCCCCACCCAGCACCGACCATCGAAATCCCTCCACTACACCTGCCATGGGGTTGAGGTAATACAGCACGGTTCCCCACCGCGGCAGGTTATCGATAATCGTCTCGCTGGGATAAGCGATTGGCGTGGCATACAAACCGAACTGCACCAGGAACGGTATTACATGTTGGAAATCCCGGTAACGGATGGTGAGTGCGCTGAGCCAAATGCCGGCCGCCAGGGCAGACACAACCGTAAGAAGAATAAAGCCGGGAAGGAACACCATGTTGGGAGACGGCGTAACACGGTAGATGGCCATCAGGACAAAAAGTATCGCGAAAGCCATGAGAAAATCCACAAAGCCAACAACAGCTTTCGAAAGCGGTATGACGAGTCGCGGAAAGTATATTTTTTTCACCATCTCCTGAGAGGCGACGATAGAGTTGCCCGACTGATTCAACACAAAGGCAAAGTATGTCCAGGCCGTCATGCCCGTGATAGCAAATACCGGGTAAGGAATACCGCCAGTATCTACCTTAACTGCCCTTCCGAAGACGACGGTAAAGATGAGGAGCGTCGCAGCAGGCTGAAGAAACGCCCAGGCCAGACCGAGAAAGGTTTGCGCGTACCGTATCCGAAGATCGCGATAGGCAAGAATCAGGAACAGGTCCCGATAATCCAGCAGTTCTTTCAGGTTCAGAGAAAAGCGTCGCTTGCTGGCGTCGACTACTATCCTGGGTTCAGGTGCCATAAAAAACTTATCGTGACGGGAAGTGAAGATCCCTTTCCGTAAAAAAATTAAATGTACGTTTAATTTTGCAAAATGGACTTCTCAAAGTTGGGGAGGACATCACTCCGGACCTGATCCATGAAAATTCTTTTCCTGATACCATATCCACCGGGCGAGTCCCCATCCCAACGATTTCGCTTCGAACAATACCTTGACCTGCTCAAGCGCCGTGGCTACACGCTGCGACTTGCCCCTTTTCTCCCACCCCATCGATGGCGCCTGTTTTACCAGCGGGGCCAAACACTGGCAAGGGTTGGTATGATCCTCCGAGGTTTCGCGCGAAGGTTGGTCCTGTTGTTTTCAGCCCCCCGGTACGACCGCATCTTCATTCACCGGGAAGCCGCGCCGGTTGGGCCACCTTTCATCGAATGGTTTCTCGCCAAAGTCATCCGGAAGAAAGTCATTTATGATTTTGACGATGCCATCTGGATGACTGACAAGGCCAACGAATCAACACCTGAACGAATCCTTCGATGGCGTGGCAAAGTGTCATCCATCTGTCGCTGGAGCTACAAGGTAAGTTGTGGCAACGAATACCTCCGACAGTACGCGCTTCGTTTCAACGCCAACGCTGCCTTGAATCCTACCACGATTGATACCGAAGGTCTTCACAATCCCTCCGTACAAAAGCCTGCCGAAAAGGATCCGAACCGAATTGTGATTGGATGGACGGGATCTCACTCCACGCTGAAATATCTGGAACAGCTTGGAAATGTACTGATGGAGGTTCAGCAAAGGTTTCCTGAAACGACGCTCCTTGTGATTGCAGACCGACCTCCGGCGCTGAAGATTCCAAACATAATTTTCCGTCAGTGGTCTCCGGAAACAGAAATCTCAGACCTGATGATGAGCGACATAGGGATCATGCCTTTGCCCGATGATGAATGGTCGAAAGGCAAATGCGGATTCAAAGCGCTGCAGTACATGGCACTCGGCATTCCGGCCGTTGCTAGTGCCGTGGGTGTCAACCCAACGATCATTCAGCACATGGGAAACGGATGCCTTTGCAATACGGATGAGGAATGGGTGACGACACTCGAAACGTTGATTGCAAATGCCGACCTGCGTAAACGTCTCGGCCAGGCAGGTCGTCAGACAGTGATCGATCGATATTCGGTTTCTTCCAACACCTCCACCTTTCTCTCCTTGTTCGAGTAATAGTATATCAGGCCGATCCCCATGAGAAAGTAAGGCATCAGCGGTATTTTATACCGGGACAATGAACCGAAGTTGTACGTTGAGACACCGACGGCAAAAGCGAAGATCAATGCGAACACAAGGCAAAACAGCGCGTCAGGATGGAAGAAGTAGCGAAACGTGAGCCTCCCCGCACGGAGAAGTACATACAGCGTGACAAGCAGCAACGCGAAACCCTCCAGCGCTGCCAGCAACATCAGAGGGTTGCTCACCTCCCAGAAATACGGTCGAAATAACGCCACGTTGATCGCCTGCGGCGCGAGTCGCAGCATACCCCCAAGCGTTCCGTCCAGCTCACCCAGAGAGTACCGGGAACCTGCGTCTTTGCCGGTCCAGAATCCAATGTCATACGCCGTGACACGGGCGGTTTCAGCGATGCGATCGAGGTTATATCGCGGATCATCACGCGCTACCTGGTTTACCGCCAGGTATCCCAACCCGACTATACCCGCCAGCCCAAGTGGCAAAATCAACGCACGCGCAAGCACCTGACGAAGACTCGTAATGTATCTGATACCGATCCACAAGATCACGGCGGGCAGGAAGCACAACAGAATGTAGATCTTGATGGAGTAAATGATCCCAAAGCAAATCGCAATTGTCAGCAGGTATTTTACCCTAACCTTCTTCTCAATGGTCACATGGTAAATACCATACGTAGCGGCGCCCAACGCTGCGAGCGTAATGGTGTCTTTGAAAATTCCAGAACCCCAAAAGAATACCGTAGGAACAAAAAGACAAGAGACTGCGATCCAGCGATGGAACGTCGGGTACATCTTGTAGAACGTTCGGTACATCAGCCAGGCGCCAATGAACGACACGACGGCAAACAACACTGCAGTGCCGGAATACGAAGAGAATGTGAGAAGGTCGAATACAGCAGCTACACGAATAACGAAGAAGGACTGCTGGTCGCGAAAGTACCAGATCTGTTGTGACCAGGCGAACGTCTCTGGTTGATGTACTCCGTTAGAGAAGAGCAGACTTAACCCGTGCCGCGGGTTTGTCATGAAGGCATCCCAGATATGGCGACTCCCGTGCGTGTGATAGGCAAGCGTGTCGCCACCCTGGTAGTAGAATTGATAGATAATTCCCACAAGCAGTGCACCGAGGATCCGAACGGTGAGCGCCGGCAAAAAATACGCGCGACTTTCAGGATCGGGGACCCGACTGCGCGCCACGTACGCGCATAGGTATACGATCATCAGCAGCAGCGGGGTAACTATGATGTCGCGGGCATCCACAGGTGAAAGTTAAGAAAACAGTGCGAGAGGGTAATAGTGCGTCTCTACTATCACACCACCGATCACCGATTACTGATTAGCGATTACTAAAAATAAATCAATCTCCCTTGTCCAGTTCCTTGAGTCGTTTTTTGGCCGTCTTAAACGCCTCATCCTTTCGGCCGGCTCTTTTCTTGGCTTCAGCGAAGTAGCGGCGGGCGGTGGCATGGTCGCCGCGGCGTTCGGCGATTTCGCCGAGGGCGATCAGTGAATAGAGGTAATATCCGGATTCGAAGCTTTGTGTCTGTTCGGAGAACTTGACGCACATCTCGTAGTATTTGCGCGCTTCTTCGTCATTTCTTCGCGTCTCGTTGATCTGACCCAGGAAGAACGATGCATAACGTCCGCTCGTCGCTTCATATCCTAACTTCCCGCTGTCAATGGCAGCAAGGATGGCAAGGCTGGATTGTTCTGCCCTTGAAAACTTGCCCGTCGAGTAAAGCATGCGGGCGTAGTAGCGGTGGAAGTAGGGATTATCCGGATAGGTTTCATGCAGGTATTCACTGATCTGGAAAGCCTGGGCCTGGTCGTTTTCGTAGCTGTTGAGGATTCGCATGAGCCAGACCATGGCCTCCGTTCGCGTATAGAACGCGTTGTATGACACCTCTTTGAGTTGCTTGAGGCCCAATGCCTTGTCTCCTTTCCGGAAGAACCAAAGCAGGGGTCGCACAGCCGGATAGTTTTCAGGAACCCATACGGAGAAGTAGTTGTAAAGTGCGTCGCCGAAGAGCAACTCGGGACTCAGATCACTGTTGCCGCGATTTTCCTCCATGTATCGTATCGCATTCTTACCGGCGCTGGCTGCCTTACGCCAACTCTTGCGGTCTTCATCGGAATACAATCTTCCCTTGAATCCATAAGCACCTGCCAGGAAGAAAGCAGCTTCCACTTTGTAGGCAGGATGGTTTTCGAAAAGATTTTCCGCGACCATGATGGTGCTGTCCATGTAGGCGAGAAATACATCGTCATGCGACTTGTCGGAAGGGTTCGGCATGATCTTCCACCACTCGATCAGTCCCATGAGAAAATACGGCAGCGGGTGCCATGGAAATCTGGTTTTGAGGTAGCGGAACTGCTGCTCGGCGCGATCGAATTTGAAATTGTACAAGTCGTTCAGCGCCTGTGTACATTCGAGTTGAATTTCGATATTCGACAGCAGGATGATGGTGGTGTCTTTTTTTTGAACGGGTTGTGCCTGGACGACCGAACCAGCGACCAATACAAAAAAAAGACACGCTACGGCGGTTCTTGGAAGCAGTCGCTTAATTTGGCAAATCCTAATCATTCTGAACCATTCCACGGGAAAAATGGACACCTCCCAGCCTCGCGAAACTAAGTCAATATTCGCAGCAGACAAAAGACTCCTTTTCGTTTTGTTGTGCGTCCTCAGCATTCTACTCCTGTACGTGAAGATTTCCTTTATCGAGAACGAAACAGCTGCCTTCGAGTTTCTCCAGGATCGGCCCGAGGGCTTCATCCTGCAGTTGGTAGCCGGACTAAAGCTCTTTTCCGTGCCTCTCGTCTACCTCTGGAAATTCACCGTGATCGGGTTCGTTATCTGGGTGGGGTGCTTCATGTACGGATACCGCGTCACGTACGCACAGTGCTGGGGTGTAGTACTCACCTGTGAATTCATCTTTCTCATTCCGGAAGTGATTAAGATTCTTTGGTTCATGACCGTGAACACAGACCCTACTATCCACGAGATACGGGCTTTCTATCCGCTGTCGTTAATGCACTTCTTCGATTACATGGCAATAGACCGGAAGTGGGCCTACCCGCTGCGGTCACTCAACCTGTTTGAAGTTGTGTACTGCTTCGCCCTTGTCAGTGGTATCCATTTTTATGTCCAAAAGGACAAACGGGTGGTGTGGTTGATTGTAGCCAGTTCGTACATACTCATTTTTCTGCTGTGGCTGTGCTTTTATGTGATCGTGTATAAGTAGGACGGTGTGAGTACTTCACCACAGAGACACAGAGGACACGGCGTTACACAGAGAGTAATTTTTGTCAGTGCGTTGGAAAGATCGCATAGAGTCGCCGCTTTTTGTGCGTCGTGACGATGGTAGTAAGGACACAGGCCTGCCTTGCGGCAGGCAAGGAAAAATAAGACGTGGTCCGCAGCTGGTCGTGGATCGGGGTAGGGTTAAAACCCAGGGCTTATCAGGTTTTTTGTATTTTCGCGTTTTAAGTTTCCGAAAACCCGCTTCTCATGAATTTTCAAAGGATTAACAATATCGGTGGCTGGATCGTGTTCACTGTGGCACTGGTGACCTATTGGCTCACAATGGAAGAGACCGCCAGCTATTGGGATTGCGGCGAATTCATCTCGGTTTCTTATAAACTCGAAGTACCACACCCACCGGGCGCACCACTCTTCCTTCTTATTGGCAGACTGTTCTCCTTTCTTGCACTGGGCGATGTGACGCGCGTAGCGTATTGGATCAATTTCGTCAGCGTGCTGGCCAGTGCATTTACGATCCTCTTCTTGTTCTGGTCGATCTCGCTGTTCGGAAGAAAAATCATGAAGGTTTCCGTAACCGAAGAGATTCCGGCAGATAAGGCATGGTTGCTCTTCGGATCGGCGTTCGTCGGTTCGCTGGCATACACGTTCTCTGACTCTTTCTGGTTCTCAGCCGTTGAAGCGGAAGTGTATGCGATGTCGTCCTTCTTCACGGCATTCGTCGTTTGGGCGATGATGAAGTGGGATCTGATTGAGGACGAATCACGCGCCAACCGTTGGCTGATTCTGATCTTCTACATGATGGGATTGTCCATAGGCGTTCACCTCCTCAACCTGGTAACGATACCCGCACTTGGACTCATCTACTATTTCAAGAAGTACAAGGATCCATCTTTCTGGGGTATCGTCTGGACGCTCCTGATCAGCCTGCTGATCATATTCTTCATCAACGACATCATCATACCCGGACTTCCTTCAGTAGCCGGAGCATTTGAAATCTATTTCGTCAACTCCCTGCGGCTTCCTTTCGGATCGGGAGTCATCGTCTTCAGCGCCCTACTCGTCGGCGCACTGGTGTACGGTATCATCCGGACACAAAAATCAGGAAATGTTATCCTGAATACATTTCTCGTATCCACGGCTTTCATTCTTATCGGCTACAGCTCATATGCTGTGATCGTCATTCGTTCGAACGACAATCCTCCAATCAATGAAAACGATCCGTCGGATGTCATGAGCTTTGTTCGTTACCTGAAACGCGAACAATACGGAAGTCGGCCTCTTCTCTACGGCCAATATTTTACAGCCGAGATACAAGGATACACTGAGGGTGTTCCCATTTATACGAAAGGCGAAAAACGTTACGAGATCACTGACCGCCGGGTGGACTACCGTTACAATCCAAAGGACATGACGATCCTACCCCGCATCTACAGCACGGCGCCTGATCACCAGGCAACCTATCGTGCGATCCTTGGCTTGCGCGAAGGCGAAAAACCGAATTTTATCGACAACATGAGGTTCATGTTCAAGCATCAGATCGGGACCATGTACATGCGGTACTTCATGTTCAATTTCGCAGGTCGCGAAAGCGACATTCAGGACGCCGACTGGCTGGGACCGAGGCAATGGTTCGAAGAACTTCCGGAGGAACTGGCGATGAACAAGGGACGAAACAACTTCTTTATGATTCCCTTGTTGCTGGGATTACTTGGGCTGGTGTATCAGATCAACCATGATCCAAAGAACTTCGCCGTAACGGGGTTGTTGTTCATACTTACCGGGGTCGCATTGGTCATCTACCTCAACTCACCTCCGTCAGAACCACGTGAAAGGGATTACATCTACGCAGGTTCATACTACGCATTCTGTATTTGGATTGGATTTTCGGTTCTGGCAATTGCCGAGCTGCTGGGTCGCTTTATAAAGAACGGCAGGACGGTTGCTATTGCCTCGACGGTTCTGTGCTTGTCTGCGCCTGCGGTCATGGCGGCTGAAGGTTGGGATGATCACGATCGCAGCAACCGCTACTTCTCGGTCGACTCTGCCATCAACTATCTTCAGTCGTGCGCCCCGAATGCAATTCTCTTCACGGGTGGTGACAACGACACATTCCCGTTGTGGTATGCGCAGGAAGTTGAAGGTGTGCGTACCGACGTACGCGTAGTTGTGTTAAGCTACTACAACACCGACTGGTACATTAAGCAGACGATGCGGCAAACGTACGAGTCTGAACCATTCCCTTACACGCTCACCGCAAAACACTATCAGCAGGGAGGTCCCAATGATTACCTGATGTATTACGATGCCGGGCTGACCAGCATCGACCTGGTTGAATATCTCAACCTCATCAAGCGGAACTACTCGGGTCTCCAGCACCCGTACATGTCGAGCGCCAACATGCTTCCCGCGAAAGAACTCATATTGAATGTTGATGTCGATAAAGTGCGGGCAATGGGGATCGTTCCGAAAAATCTCGACAGTCTTATCGTACCGCAGATGAGACTACGCGTGATAGGGAACAGCCTGGAGAAGAAAGACCTCGCGATGCTCGACCTGCTCGCTTCGACAAACTGGGAGCGACCTCTTTACGTAAACAACACGTCGCTCGCGCAGTTCAAGGTTGACCTTCGTCCTTACATTGTTCAGGAAGGCAACGCGTACCGGATCCTGCCGATCCGCAATCCGAGACCTCAGGACGAACTCGTCAATACCGAGGTAGCTTACGAGAACATGCTCAAGAAGTTCCAGTACCGCGGTCTCGATGATCCGAAGGTTTACCACTCGGAGGATTATCGGAAGTTCGTTTTGAACCAGCGCAACTCGCTGATCAATCTCGCGAGTGCGTTGCTGGCGGAAGGACAAGAAGACAAAGCGCGTGAAGTCATATTGTTCAGCCTCGAAAAGATGCCGGACCACGGTGTACCTTTCGATCGGTTCACGTCTTTGCCCACAATTCAGCTTCTGATGGAACTCGGAGAGAAAGAACGCGCCCTTTCAATCACTGATATCACATACCGACGTTCAACAGAGATGCTGGACTACTACATCCGGCGCAATGAACGACACAATGACGTGCGGCTGAACCTCGCTGTTCTTGGTGAACTGCAGCGGATGATGTATGAATACGGGGAGGAGGAACTGGCTACCCGTATTGAAGCAGACTACGTCAAGTACAGTGATGCGCTCGGTGGCAGACCTGCGCGTCCCGGCGACATGTAATTACAAGTGGATCACTTCACCGTAGGCAGCAGCCACCGCTTCCATGATGGCTTCGCTCATCGTGGGGTGCGGGTGAACCGACTTGATGATCTCGTGGCCAGTGGTTTCAAGTTTTCTTGCGACAACCACTTCGGCAATCATTTCCGTGACGTTGGCACCGATGAAGTGTGCGCCAAGCCATTCGCCGTA
>DATCLO010000086.1:0-10498 GCA_036563875.1 Cyclobacteriaceae bacterium | reverse complement strand
AGACTCAAGATACTCATGCTGGAGGACGTTGAGGAGGACTCGGGATTGATCAGATGGTCTCTTGAGAAGGGCGGCATTAATTTTGAGAGCAAGCGCGTCGACAAACGGGAAGCGTTTGTTGATGCCCTCCGAAACTACCAGCCCGACGTTGTTCTGTCCGATCATTCGCTTCCACAATTCAATTCCATGGAAGCCCTCCGCATTTGTCGGATGATCGACCTGAGGGCGCCCTTCATCCTCGTTACCGGTACTGTTTCTGAAGAATTCGCGGTTGCCTGTCTGAAGCAAGGTGCCGATGACTACGTTCTAAAGTCGAATCTCACGCGCTTGCCTTCGGCGATTCAGAATGCGCTTCTGCAACGTGAGTTGCGCGCAAAGCAAAAGGCCACCGAGCTCGAGCTTCGCCTGCAAAATGACGAGCTCGTGAAGATCAACAATGAGCTCGACAACTTCGTCTACAGCGTTTCGCATAACCTGAGGGCGCCGTTGTCAACCGTCATGGGATTGCTGAATCTTGCACGCCAGCAGACGCCAGACACTGAAGAATGGCGACAGTACTGCGACATGATGGCATCAAGCATCCAGAAGCTTGACGACACGCTTAAGGAGATACTGGAATACTCGCGGAACGCGCGCAATGAAATCGCTGTTGAGCAAATCGACTTCGAGAGGCTGGCAAAGGTTGCGCTTGAGATGCAGCGCTACCAACGAGGCTTTGATCATGTCGAGAAATCCCTGAAGATCAATTGCGATCCGCCATTCTATTCCGACTCGTATCGCATTGGTGTGATTATCAACAACCTGATTTCTAATGCCATTCGCTTTTCCGACGATGAGAAGAAACAAAATCGCATCGAGTTGCGGGTCGAACGAACAGATCCGGGTGTCCGCATCACCATCGAGGACAATGGCGTGGGCATCATGACAGACATGCAGAAGAAAGTCTTTGACATGTTCTTCCGGGGATCAGTGAAAAGCGAAGGAGCAGGGCTTGGATTATATATTGTGCGTGAAATGGTCTCCAAGCTCAGGGGTACAATTAATCTGACTTCCAATCCCGGACAAGGTACTTGTGTGACGATTGAACTTCCTGATCTCGCTGCCGACAGGCAGGAAGTCGTCAGAATGAGAGTCGGCGGATAAAGACCCGCTTGCATGCCTGACCATAATCTCTTCCACCACATTCGAGTGCCGGTGTTCCTGGTGGACTCCCGACAGCGCATTGTCTACTTCAACGCCGCCGTGGATCGTTACCGTCATCTTGCCCGAGGTCCTATTGAGACAGGCGTAATATATTCTGACATTGTATCACAGGAACGCGAAGAGATTGTTAGGAATCTCCTGGATCAAACGAAGCTGGGTATTACAGAGACCGTAGAAGCAGAGTACGGAGATCGCGACGGGAGGAGCTACTATTTTGAAGTCACCTACGGACCGTACCACACTGACGACGATTCGATGACACTCGTCGAGGTACGTGACATCACGCCGCACCGGACGTTCGAAAGGAAGTCGGTTCGAATGCTTCGGGAATACCAGGGCATCCTCGAAAATGCCAACGCACTTATCTTTTCGATCGACAGCCGGGAATATGTCACAGACTGGAACAAAGAGTGTACACGGGTAACCGGCTTTGAAAAGAATGACATTCTCGCGCAGCGGGTTTACAGACTCGCCGATGATGACAATGGTAAGCATCAACTCAGGCGCCTCAATGCCCGCGTGATGGAAGGCGAGATGATTTACGGGTACGAAGTATCCATCCGGGGAAAAGATGGGACGCCGGCGACACTGCTTGTGAACGTAACGCCCAAGTTCAACGATCGTGGAGATGTAGTGGGAGCCTTGTTCGTTGGACAGGATATTACCGAGTTGTCCGGATACCGATCATCACTGGAGCAACAGGTACGCGATCGGACTGAAAAACTGCAGCAGGCGCTGGAGAAGGAACGCGAACTGGTGAAACTGAAGAACCGGTTTGTGTCTATGGCATCACACGAATTCCGAACGCCGCTGTCGTCAATAGAAAACGCGGTGCAAGTCCTTCGCTCGGTCCGTGGCGTCACTAATCTTGAGCAGGAAACGTTGGCACGCATTGAACGGCAGGTGAGTGTGATGAAGAGTTTGCTGGAAGATATCCTGACACTCGAACGCGGCGAGCAACACAAGATCAAGGCTAATTTCCAACCGTTCGACCTCATTTCGTTCCTGGACGAGCTCGTGGAAGAAGTGCTCATCAGCAGAAAACATTCTCATCGTGTCGAGCGCGCCATTCACGAATCCAAAATTCCGATGGTATGCGACAGCAAGCTGCTTCGAAACATTTTCATCAATCTGCTCACCAATGCCATGAAGTTTTCACCCGACAGCAACCGGGTTGAACTCGTCGTTGACAAAATTTCGTCCGGCATGGTGGAAGTTACCATCACGGACTTCGGCATCGGCATACCTGCGAGCGACCTCAATCGGATATTCGAACCCTTTACACGCGGTTCAAACACCGGCGCCATCGGCGGTACCGGGCTGGGGATGTCGATCGTGAAGCGGGCAGTAGACACACTAAACGGAAAGTTGTATATTGACAGTGCCCCCGGCCGGGGAACCAGGGCTACTGTTGTTTTGCCCTGCTCTCCGGTAGTTGCTGAAGCACGATGAAAATTACTGTACTGATCGTTGACGACCATACCATACTACGCGAAGGTATGGCATCGCTTCTCTCTGGTTCTGATGATATTGAAGTGATTGGCATGGCCTCGAGTGGGGAGGAAGCCGTAAACCTCGTGTCCGAGTTAAATCCGAACGTAATCCTGATGGACATCGTCATGGCGGGAATGAATGGTCTCGAGGCGACACGCTGGGTCAAGGAGCAGAATGCCGACGTGAAGGTCGTTATCATCTCGTCAGAGGTCACGCGAGAGTACGTGACACAGGGCATCAAATGCGGCATCGATGGTTACTTGCCAAAGGATGCAAGCAGGGAAGATGTGGTTCAGGCCATCCGAACCGTTGCCGGCGGCGCGAAATTTTTCGATGACGCGATTACCAAGTTGATATTTGAAGACTACTATTCACGCGAAAAAGACGGACGTCGAAAGCCCAGCTCCAAATCCGTAACATCCGGTCTTACCCGCCGCGAATACGAAATCATCGAACAAGTAGCTTCCGGAAAAAGTAACCAGGAGGTCGCCGACGCCCTCTTCGTGAGCGTCAAAACCGTAGAAACTCATAAGAAAAATATTCTGGACAAACTGGGCCTGAAGAATAGTTTGCAGCTCGTACGGTACGCGATCAAGAATAACATCATCTCACTCGACGAAGAATAGCAAACGCACGTCACCATATGCCCATTACCGTCGCCGTCAGGCGACTTCAGGGTATTCCCTGAATTGCCAAATTCAGTGATTTCAGCGATGCATGGCGCCGTCCAGGGCCCCAATTTTGGGCACACAAACGGCAAACACATGTATAGCGAAAGGATCAGGGAGAACGGATGTAAGGCTATCGTCCTGTCTCTCTTCTATTTAGCCCTCTCGGTTTATACGCTCGTAGCGGAGGCGCAAACCTCTGAAATGCAGGGAAATTATTCTGGGGCCGCCGTATCCTTCCAAACACGCGTATTTACCCTAAGCAGCAACATTGAGGCGCTCGACGGCCTGCGTGTCATCCAGGAAGGCGGCCAGGCTGGCTTCTATTTCGGAAACAGCACAGTGCGTACACACATAGGCCTGATCGGTCTGCTATACTCTTCCATGCAAGTTCCACACACCATCAACGTCTTTGAAGTTGATGGTGGCGTTAACTACTACTTTCTGAGGGGAAGAACAATTGAACCGTACTTGACAGGCGGCGTCGTGATGGACAATCTCAGATTTCGTGGACACTATCTGAATAGCGAACAGGTGAACATGAGCGAACCTGAACCCTATCTCGGATCCATCACGGTAGTGGATGCTACGGTCGGTGGTGGAATTGAAGTGGCACTGCTCAACTCGCTTCAGTTCGTCCACTTGTTTACTGAAGTCAAATACGGCATGAAAATTTTTGAATCCGCCAGCAATGTCGCGCTCGAGAATACGACTGTCAGCGATCAATTGATGGTCGGATTAGGACTCCGTTTCGGAATCCTTAAATGATACGAAAGCCGATGAAGGCAATCGTGACCGTTGTGAGCTTTTTCTTGTTTAGCCTGGTGGCCAGCGGACAGAACATGGTTGTCCAAACCCAATCAGAGTGGACGGTGGCAGGCATCCAGCATGGTTTATCAGTGGGGTATGAAACCAGGTCATCATGGGGGCTGGGTGTCTACTACCAGGCTGAACTTGAAAGAGAAAGTGAAGACAATGTGGTTCGCGATGACTTTCAAGGAATTTACCTGCAAGCGCCAGTAGCAAAAGCTGAAAAGCTTGCCTTCTTCGCGCTCCTGCGGGCAGGATTTGCAAACAACAACTTTGTAGCTATTGCTCCCGGTCTGGAGACAAGGGTGCACATCAGCAGTCGCCTTGGTACCGCCTTCGGGATGGGCCTTCGAATGGGGTGTGCATCCGTCTCCGGTAGATTGTTCGTGAAGATGTTTTGATCATGCTGCGGATTCTGATTTACGCACTCCTGATGCACCTCTTGCTGACTTCCTGCGAACCTCTCCCTGAGGACGCGCGGGTGCGTCGCTTCGTGATCCGGAAAGGGGAGCACTACTCGAAACCCCGCTATGTTGAAACGCTTCAAGCGAACAAACTGGTCTTCGAAGCGACGTTCGATGAAACGGCAGTGTACCGCTTCGATGACTACTACCAGGATTCCGCCAACAAGCTGTTTGGCTTTTCCGATTGCAATTCGGAGCATCATGAAAACAGCGCGCGGTTTGGCTGGATGTGGTTTAACGACCGGCTTGAAATTCACGCGTACTGTTATGCGAACGGCGTGCGCAGCTCGCAGTTCGTCGGTGTCGCGAATTTGAACGAGCCTGCTCGATATGAGATTGAAATAAAAGACTCCGAATACGTATTCCGTTTTAATGACAATCCCCCGGTGGTGATGGAGAGGGGTAATACGTGTGACAAGGGTGTGTACTACATGCTTTGGCCGTATTTCGGTGGAGAGATGCCTGCACCGCATGACGTACACGTCGCCATACGGGTGTTGCATTAAGCGGGAGGTTGAGGGGATGAACATAATGATGGTCGGGACAGGTCCGGTATCTGAAAGAATGGTAAAGGCGGTCTCAGCGATAAAAGATGTGGAAAGTGTGGTATGGGTGCCGTCTGGTGAAGAGGCATTGGGTGCATACCGGACACTGAACCCCGACCTCATTTTGATGGACATCATTCAAAAAGGCATGACAGGCATTGAGTCTGCGCGAGCCATCCGTGAACAGGATCCGAATGTTCGGATTGTACTTGTATCAGAGACGTTCAACCGGGAGTTCCTGCTCGTAGCTCACGAGTCGAAACTGGATGGATATCTTGTCCGGACCTTTGATCCGGAAGTCTTGAAACACGTTTTGAGAGACGTTGGGGGTGAGCAATTTCTTTTGTTTAGTGACTGATACGGGCCACATGTGTGCTTATACTCTCCGGTGAAGTTGAATGGAGGGAAGCGTTACCGAGTGGAATCATTGACAGGTGCAGAGAGGTAACGCAGGGATCAAAAGGAGAGTATAGCACCATGTATTCCTTCCTCTAGGAATCTTAGTCAATTGCGACTATATTTTCCCTGATGAATGCAACACAAGATGTGCACATTGCACACGAGCTCGAAGAGCGTCTTAGGGCAGTGATCAGGGGAGACGTACTCACGGATGAGTACTCACTGGGAATGTACTCGACTGATGCGAGCTTCTACCAGATGCTGCCGCTGGCCGTCGTGGTCCCGAAAGACGAAGAAGATGTCAAAGCAGCGGTTTCCATTGCCGCAGAACTCCGTGTAAATATCCTTCCCCGGGGCGGAGGTACCAGTCTCGCGGGACAAACGGTGTGCAACGCAGTTGTGCTCGACTTCTCCAAATACATGAACCGCATCCTCGAGTTCAATGAGAAGGAACGATGGGTGCGTGTTCAGCCTGGTGTCGTGCGCGACGAACTGAATGCATGGCTGGCGCCTCATAAACTGCATTTTTCTCCGGATCCCGCTACGGCCAACCGCGCGAATGTCGGTGGTATGGTGGGCAACAATTCATCTGGTACCAAGAGCATCCTCTTCGGAAAGACTGTCGATCATATCCTGGAAGCAAAGGTGTTGCTCGCCGATGGCACAGAACTGTTGCTGAAGGAATGCTCAAAGGAGGAATACGATCAAAAAGCAGCACAACAGGACAGGGAAGGGGAGATCTATCGATCATTTCGTGATATCATCGATCAAAATCGCGACGAAATACGAAAGCGCTTTCCGAAAGTAATGCGTCGCGTCAGTGGCTACAACCTCGATGAATTCGTCAACACCGATCGCTGGAATCTTTCCAAGCTCATAACGGGTAGCGAAGGCACACTGGCCGTTACGCTGGAACTTAAGCTCGACCTTGACCCGCTTCCCAATTACACTTCGGTTGTGGCCGTGCACTTCGCCGAACTTCTGGAAGCAATCCGCGCCGTACAACCGATGCTGAAGTATAGGCCTTCAGCGGTGGAGATTCTGGACCGGACTGTGTTGCACCTTGCGTTCGAAAATCTTACTGCCCGACAACACGCTCATTTCATACAGGGCGATCCGGCTGCAATTCTGATCGTCGAGTTTTATGGAGACACTCCAGAGGACGTAATGGAACGTCCAAGGGCTATGATTGAGGAACTCAAGCAATGCAATTTCGGATACGCTTACCCGCTTTTCCCCGGAAAGGAATCGGATGACGTTTGGCTCCTGCGAAAGAAAGGTCTTGGCCTCATGATGGGGATTCGAAGTGAGAAGAAAGCTTTGAGTTTTATCGAGGATTGTGCCATTCCTGTTGAATTCCTACCTGAATACATCGACCAGGTACTGAAAATCTGCGAGAAGTATGAAACCGAGGTTTCGATGTACGCGCACGCGAGCGTCGGTGTTATCCACGTCCAGCCGATGCTTGACCTGAGGCAGCAGGAGGATATCGAAAAACTGAAAAAGATTACTGACGAGACCTTCGAGCTTGTCGTGAAGTACGGCGGTGCCTGGAGCGGAGAACACGGCGACGGTTTGGTACGGAGTCCATACAATGAGAAGTTCTTCGGGCCGCAAGTCTACAATGCCCTTCGCCAGGTAAAGCGATTGTTCGATCCGAATAACATTATGAACCCCGGCAAGATCGTCGATTCGCCACCAATGGATCAAAACCTGCGTTACGGAGTACAGTATCGCGATCGGGAGGTACAAACCCAATACCTCTATCGCCAGGAAGGAAGCTTCCGTGAACTCGTTCACATGTGTACCGGCGTAGGTGAATGCAGAAAGACGCTGGGCGGAACCATGTGTCCCAGTTATCGGGCCACTCGTGATGAGGAACACTCGACAAGAGGAAGAGCGAACGCGTTGCGTATGGCGATGTCGGGACAACTAAACGGCGGCGGACTCACCAGCAAACGCCTGCACGAGGTACTAGACCTTTGCCTTTCATGCAAAGCGTGTAAGTCGGAATGCCCTAGCAATGTCGACATGGCGAAAATGAAGAGCGATGTGCTTCAGATGTACTACGACAAGCACGGCACTTCACTGCGCGATAGGCTCATTCGCGATTCGTCATCGATGGCTGCTCGTTTTTCGGGAGCCTGGGCTGGCATTGTGAATGTCGTGCAACGGACAAAACTCTTTCGATCTCTAGTTGAACGTTTCGCCGGATTCGATGCACGCCGGACACTTCCGGAATACGCACGACAACCTTTCTATAGGTGGTTTGAAAAACACAGAAGCGGTAAAGTTGGAGTAGGGAAGAAGGTCGTGTTGTTTGCCGACACGTATCTGAATTTCCATGAGCCATCCATCGGAATTTCTGCGGTTGAACTCCTTGAAGGGTGTGGATATGAAGTAATTCTTGCGAATGTTGGGTGCTGTCAGCGTCCCAGAATATCACACGGATTCTTGCGGGAGGCAAAGCGGGATGGCACGCATACCGCGCTCGGACTGAAGCAGTATTTCGATCAGGGCCTTACTGTTGTGGCGTGTGAACCGAGTTGCGCGTCGGCGTTAAACGATGACCTGCCTGATTTGGTAGAAGATTCATCGCTGGCAGCAAGTCTCAGAGATAAGGTGCTACCGATTGATGTTTTCCTGGCAAAGGAATTCGAAGCAGGACGGATCGATGC
Source organism: Cyclobacteriaceae bacterium (assembly GCA_036563875.1). Taxonomy (GTDB): domain Bacteria; phylum Bacteroidota; class Bacteroidia; order Cytophagales; family Cyclobacteriaceae; genus ZC4RG29. The sequence goes on along the minus strand of DATCLO010000086.1, from coordinate 2,237 downwards.
GAGACTGGTAGCAACCGCCGATCATCTTTTGGTGCATGGTCACTGCCACCAAAAGGCGTTGTACGGTACCGCTCCAATGAAGACGGTGTTGTCAAAGACCTCCGCCACAGTCACAGAAATACCCTCCGGTTGTTGCGGCATGGCAGGTTCATTCGGATACGAGTGCGAGCACTACGCATTGTCGGAAAAAATAGGAGAGGCCGTGCTCTTCCCTTCCGTGCGTTCGCGCAACGAAGGAACAGTTGTGATTGCGAACGGGTTTAGCTGCCGTCACCAGGTCGAGCACTTTACAGGTGTAAAGCCAAAGCATTGGGTTGAGGTTGTGAAAGCAACGCCGACGTCAGTATCATAATTTCTTGGTATGCAATGGACCCAGACCATTGATCCCTTTGATAGTGTTTTGCTGTCTGCTCTAGTGGCATCTATACCCGTCGTGTTCATTTTTACTGCGCTGTACAGGAAGATGAAGGCGTACCTGGCAGCCGTGCTTACATTAACCCTTGCCATCGTGCTTGCGGCAGTGGTGTACAAAATGCCACCAGGGCTTGCGTTGCTGTCGGGTGTGCATGGCGCGCTATACGGTTTGCTGCCAATATCGTGGATCATCATTAGCGCCGTGTACCTGTTCAATCTCACTGTCGAGAGCGGGCAGTTTGATATCATTCGTAATTTCATGGCCTCCATCACACCAGATCGTCGGCTTCAGGCCCTGCTGATCGCATTTTCATTCGGCGCTTTTCTGGAAGGCGCGGCAGGATTTGGAGCGCCGGTAGCTATTTCAGCAGCGATGCTGGTGGGATTGGGATTTAACCCGCTGCATGCCGCGGGCATATGTCTCATTGCCAACACAGCGCCCGTCGCGTTTGGTTCTGTGGGTACGCCCATCATCATGGCGGGTAGGATATCCGACATCCCGGAAATGGCAATTTCACAGATGGTAGGACGCACATTGCCGGTCTTGTCGGTGGTGGTGCCTTTCTATCTCGTAGCCATCATGTCGGGTGTGAAGCGGTCGATGGAAGTATTGCCCGCAATCCTCGTGTCAGGTGTGTCGTTTGCATTCTTCCAGTGGCTTACTGCCAATTACCTCGGGCCGATGCTTCCAGATGTGTTGGCCGGTATTATGTCGGTAGTATGCCTGATGATCCTGCTTCGATTTTGGAGGCCGTCTTCAAACTGGCGTTTCAGTGAGGAGCCGCAACAGGTTATTGATACACAACTTCGGTATTCGGCCGGTGCTGTGTTTCGCGCATGTGCGCCGTTTCTGGTGATGACCATCATTATTGTCGCGTGGGGATTGGCGCCGGTGAAGGCTGCCCTCAATGCTGTCGGTCATTTTAGCTTTGAGATCCCTGGTCTTACGAACGCCATTCTGAAACCGGATGGAAGTGTTCTTGAAATTAAGCCCTTTGAAGTTAACTATCTCTCTGCGCCAGGTACGGCAGTTCTGTTCGCCGCCCTGATATCCATACCCCTTGTTGGGATGAGTTACCGTGATGGTGTACGAATCTTTGTAAAGACACTTAAGCAACTTAAGTTTTCGATTATCACTATTGCATCGGTGGTCGGGTTTGCGTTCGTGGCCAACAACTCGGGTATGTCCATCACCATGGCTGTGGCGCTGGCAGCCACCGGCGCTATGTTTCCATTCTTTTCTCCGATGCTGGGATGGTTGGGTGTATTTCTCACCGGATCGGATACTTCGTCGAACGCGTTGTTTTGCAAGTTGCAGGCAACGGCTGCCGATGCCATCGGTGTTGATCCTGTCGTGACCGTCAGTGCCAACGCGTCCGGTGGAGTTACCGGGAAAATGATTTCTCCCCAATCGATCGCCATTGGTGCTGCTGCGGTCGGACTGATCGGAAAGGAATCGGACCTCTTTCGCTTTACTGTCAAACACAGTTTTTTGATGTTATTGGTGGTCTGCTTACTGACTATAATGCAAGCCTATTGGATTCCCTGGATAATCCCTTCCTATGATCCCGGCGCCACAGCGGCCACACAGGCAAGTGTGCATACCGGTTTCTCCTATCTCCTCATCCTCGCAGCAGCAATCGGTATCGTAATTGCAACCGTTTTTCTCTTGAACCGCAAACTGTCCTCGCCTGAAATAGGTTGACTGGAAATTTGGTTAAATGTAAACTCAAATTTTTGGATGAATGGCAACCTTAGACAAGTATCAGTCAATGTCTCGTGGTGGGCGAGTTCAACGTTATTTCAGTGAGGATTTCAGGCGA
>DATCLO010000085.1:0-32779 GCA_036563875.1 Cyclobacteriaceae bacterium | reverse complement strand
GCTGTGAAAATGCGGATAGTACCGGTGAAGGATATCCAGCGCCCACAAAAAATGTAAATACTTCATAACACACCCCCGGGGTTAATAATGAACGTCAGCCCGGGCAAGTTGGTTTTAAAATCTGTCGAAATCTGACCGTTCACAAAATCATGACGAAATTTTTACCCAATCCGGCAGAAAAATCCATCAAAAAACGATCCGATCCCACACCAGTAACAAATGGTGCTATCCTTTCCCCAACCCACAGGGCCCGACATCCGTATTTGCAGGAAATTTCTACCATGAGCCGCTTCTCCTCACTCGCCGTGACCCTCAGCCTTGGCCTCCTCCTGGCCGCCGCCTGTTCCGGCAGCCGTCAAGAATCGGTTCAGACAACATTTACTTCTGCGGATTCCCTTACAGATCGCCTTCTCCAGCTTCAGGACAGCATGCTCTTCGCCTGGAACGTGCTGATAAAAGACGACACCAGAAAGTTCCGGTCCATTCACGAGTTACTCCACAGAATGATGACTATGGGGTACCACGACCAGGAGGCGCTCATCGCACTAGAACATCGACTGAACGGCGTGTCGAACCTTACCCTCACGCAGGAATCCATTGACGACCCGACGCTTGTCGAGGAATACGATTTCGTCACATCCTCACTCGTTACAGAACTTACATCCCTGGCACAGTCCCACGAGTCTTTCGCCAACGATCCCCACCTCAGAGAAAAAGTCCAGGAAATCATACTCATCGACCAGCAGGTTGAAGCCAACCGTCGTCGCTACGACGCTATCGCACATGAATACAATCGTTTCCTGAAGAAGCATCGCGACGCTGTGATGAATCTTGAACTCGGAATTCCCCTGACTGAAAAACCTCTTTTTGAAATCGCCTCCGGCGAGTAACCCTTTCCCTTGTTTACCGTTCTTATCGGCGTGCGCAACGCAACCCGACCCAATCACAGAAAAAGGACGGGCGGTGTTCCACAGGTTGTTCCAACACCTACCCAAAAAACGCCTCCACACGTCAAAAATCGGGCTTTTTTGAGTTTGGCATTATTCTTTCTGTAAGCAGGGTATGAAAACGCTCAGCATCGCCATACGGAATAAGTCGCTTGCGCAGGAAGCGGTGAACTGCTGGTTGCGTTACGCTCTGTCACAGCCTATCAGCATTGACCTGCCGATACTGTTCTTCTTCGCTGCCCAGTATTTTGGGCTTGAACGGCTCGCTGTTCTCCTCGCGAAAGGCAAAGAAGCACTGACCTCGGTAGCGCGCGTCGTAGCCGAAGGTCTGCCCGACCGTTCACTGCCACTCCTCGAAGGAGCATAAGGCTGGAATATCCGTGGTCAGGTCGCAAATTTTTCGCACCTGCAAACCTGTTGCAGGCGTTCCCGCGGTATGTTTGCCACTGAGATGGGACACGGGCACGCTCACCATTCGCACGCGCATCATTCGCATCATGACGCAGGCACGCGCAACCTCAGCACCGCGTTCTGGATCAATACTGCCTTTGCGCTGATTGAACTCGTAGGTGGATTCTACACCAATAGCGTGGCCATCCTTTCGGATGCGTTACACGACTTTGGCGATAGCCTCTCGCTCGGGCTCGCTTACCTCTTCCAGAAGAAATCGTTGCGCGCACGCGACGCATCTTATTCGTACGGCTACAAGCGATTCTCGCTCGTGGGTGCCGTGGCTAATGCCGTAATCCTGATTGTAGGATCTGTCTTCATCATTGAGGAATCTGTTACCCGATTGGCGAATCCTGTCCAACCTGATACGCGCGGAATGTTGGTCATTGCCGTGGTTGGACTTGTCGCGAATGGGATCGCGCTGCTGCGGCTGCGCCGGGGGCACTCGATCAGTGAACGTGTGGTGGCGCTGCATTTCGTAGAAGATGTGCTGGGCTGGATAGCAGTACTCATTGGCAGCATCGTTATGATGTTTGCCGACGTTCCCATTCTCGATCCAATCCTTTCGATGGGCATAGCACTCTTTATACTTTACAACGCGTACAAAAACCTCCGACAAAGCTTTCGCATCATTCTTCAGGGAATACCTGAAAACGTAGACGTAGAATCCGTTCGTGAAAAAATTCTCGACGTACCGGGCGTAACCGGAATGCACGACCTGCACACCTGGAGCATGGATGGACAGTACAACATCATGACCGTACACGTAACCGTCAAAGAAGAGGATTTCGGACAATCGAACGCCATCAAAAAGGAAATCCGCAAGCGGCTTAGCAAAATGAATATTCAGCATCTAACCATCGAAACGGAAATTGAAGGCGATCCCTGTGCCTTCCTGGAGTGCTGATTTGCGTTCCAACTAACGGGACCGTTGGCGTGTCTAAAAGGAAAGTACGTACGCATGACACGGCTCTCCTCCGCTCTCCTGGTCTTTTCCACGATTCTCCTCACGGCATGCTCAGAATCTGCTTCGCCGCCCTGTGCGGACACTGAACCTGTTCGCGCATTGACAAGCACACCGATTCTTCGCCTTGAGTACGGCACCTCGTTTGGCTATTGCATTGGATATTGCAAGACGTGGATCGAAGCATCAGAAGGTGGTGTCATGTATACTAAAACGGGCTGGCACGACATAACGCCTGTGTCCTGTTCAACAACCCTCCCCTGTCAGGCTTGGGCTGAAAAGTGGGCGGACCTTGTGTCGGCTATTGACCTCGAAGCCTTTGAAAACCTCGATGAGGTGATTGGTTGTCCCGACTGCACAGACGGTGGTGCAGAATGGCTTGAGATTGTAACGTTGAAGGGCAGGCACAAAGTCACCTATGAATACACCGCCCCGCCGGAGCCGATTAAGGCATACCGTGATGCGTTGTTTGAGTTGAAAGAATCATTTAATAAATGTGAATAGTCCTTCGACAGGCTCAGGGACTGGCAGATCCCAATGAATATAAGGTCCTCATTCAGATCAACGTCACAACCTGTCAGTATACGTTTTCCCTTACCCTTGACCCGGTGATCTTCTTTTCGTTAGACTTGATACTGCGAAAAGCGAAGCGGTATGGAACGGGGAGCACGAAATTTACAGGATGTCGAATTTGACGAGTATACGAGAGCCCGGATTTTCCGGGAGCTTAATGCAAGGTTCGGATTCCCGATCAAGGAATGGCAGCGGCGTTTTTTGCAGGAGTTGGAGAAGGTGCCACGCAATCAAACGCCAGATGAGTTTTTTATGCGGTTCGGCAACACGTTTATCAATCCTATCCTCAACGATATCCTTTGCAGACATCGCCTTCATCCGACGTTCAATAAGTTTGTTGAGTACGTGATTTCGAGGAGAAGATAGTGACGGACTAACAACTGCTATGCGTTGACTTTGTCTTTCTGGATTTTCTTCGTGCCCTTCACGTTCTTTTCAAGGTATTGGATAATCTTTCCTGCGATGTCGATGTTGGTCGCTTCTTCAATGCCTTCGAGTCCCGGCGATGAGTTCACTTCGATGATCATCGGTCCCCGTTTGGAAGGCAACATGTCCACGCCGGCAATACCTAATCCCATCTTGCGTGCAGCCATCACTGCCGCGTGTTTTTCCTGACGCGAAAGTTTGATGAGGGTGGCTTTGCCACCCCGATGCAGGTTGCTTCGGAATTCTCCTTCACGAGCCTGGCGTTTCATGGCGCCTACCACCTCACCATTTACAACAAAGGCCCTGATGTCGGCACCTCCTGCTTCCTTGATGAATTCCTGTACGATGATCCGCGTCTTGACACCGTGGAAAGCTTCGATAACGGACTTTGCTGCCTTTTTGTTTTCAGCGAGGACAACACCCAGACCCTGCGTACCTTCCAGCAGCTTGATGACAACAGGTGCACCGCCCACGGCTTCGACAATGCCCTCCGTGTCTTTCGAGTAGTCCATGAAAATCGTCTTGGGAATGCCGAGGCCTGCACGCGACAGAACCTGAAGGCATCGCAGCTTATCGCGCGAACGGATCAAGGCCTGCGATTCGATGGCTGTAAACACCTTCATCATTTCAAACTGGCGCACGACCGCCGCGCCGTAGAATGTTACGGAAGCGCCGATGCGGGGAATGATGGCATCAAAATAATCCAGCTTCCTTCCCTGGTACAACACGACCGGATTTTTCTTCTCGATGAACAACACGCACTTCATGTGGTCGATGATCTCGACGACATGTCCTCTGGCCTCCCCCGCCTCCTTGAGACGGCGCGTTGAATACAACCCAGGGTTGCGGGAAAGAATGGCGATGTTCATAGATCAAAAAGACAGTAAGGTTGTGTAGCGTCAGGAGTTGCGATAAACGCGTTCCTGCCTTCTCTTTTCGCGGTACGATTGGTTCTTCTTGCTCACATCGATAAGAAAACGGTGCCGCAGAATTTTTCTCCCGATAAGAACGGGGAACTTCAGCGATCCTCTGTTGCTCAACGAGAATGTTGTGAGAATGTCTTCGTCGAAAATCCGGATGGTAGTCTGAATGATGAATCGACGCTCAACTTCTCCGAAGGAGTTTCGGATGTCGCGCTGATCAAATTCATCAAAAATGAAAGGCATTCCGGTAAACTCGGGATGTTCCTCATCGAGCAGTACAAAGTGGAGTTTGCCGTTCTCCACGTAAGCCTGTTGACAGTGCAGGGAGGATGAATACGCACCGGTATCAATCTTCGCATGAATGTTTGAAAGGCCCAGGTCAGGAAGGTCCACCCGATCGTATCTCCCCAGTGTGTGCATACGAGTAAATTATCGGTGGAAATATGGAAAAATTCAAAATGACGAAAAACAGGCCGGATGAATTTTTATTACCCCTACCCCTGAACTTTGAAGGCAACGTAAGTGTTCTCCCACTTCAAACTAACCTTGTCTTCCTCCACGGCGATCGTGAAGGTTTCTACATAAGAATCTGTCTTGCCTGCTTTTACATTTACCCGAAGCACGTCGTTCTCCGGTTTGTAACTGAACGCTCCCCATTGCCGGGCATACTTCTGGAAGATGATGGTCCATTCTGTGGGCCGGGGAATCGTGAACAGTTCATACTTTCCCGCAGGGAGTATGTGGCCTTCGATTTTCACATCCCGGTCTATGGTAAAGGTCGTGGCCGCATTTGCGCCTGTTCTCCACACTTCACCATAGGGTTCATTGCCTCCGAGCATTTTTCTCCCCCGCGCGGAAGGCCTGCAGTATACGATCTCGATGTTGGCGTTGCCAATTTTTCCGGTAACGGTAGCCTCCGGGCTCAGCGGTTTTTTTGTTCCCTGATTTTGCGCGAGGAGTTCCGACCCGATGCTACAACACAACAGGACGGCGAAAATGGTACGGAATTTCATATGTGAAAACTCTTACCCCAACTAGTATACGGATTACAAGCTTGTCCTGCAACCCGCCACTTACACAAAAATGCCCTGATCTTCACCAGGGCATTTTCGGAATAGTAGTTAACTTACCTGTAAACTATGTTATAAATAAACGCAATCGATTCGAATTAGTTTCCCGAAAAATTCACAATTCCGTAAGCGGCGACAAGTGCCTGGAAAACACCTCCTATCGCCCGAAAGGATTCAAAGAAGACAGCGCTCTTCTGGGTCCTCCCATCTTGTTCATCGTCTTCATCATCTTCCGCATCTCGTTGAATTGCTTGAGCAACTGATTCACCTCTGTTACGGTAGTTCCACTGCCTTTCGCAATCCGATTTTTGCGGCTGCCGTTAATAATGTCCGGGTTTTCACGTTCTTTCGGTGTCATTGAGCGGATGATCGCCTCAATAGGTTTGAAAGAATCGTCATCGATATTGACGTCCTTCACTGCTTTTCCCAATCCCGGAATCATGCCCAACAGGTCTTTCATGTTGCCCATTTTTTTCACCTGTTCGATCTGGGAAAGAAAATCATTGAAGTCAAATTGATTTTTGCGAATTCTCCGATTCAGGCGCTTGGCTTCCTCCTGGTCGAATGCATCCTGTGCCTTTTCAACCAGGGTGACGACATCCCCCATGCCCAGGATGCGACTCGCCATGCGATCCGGGTGGAATCGGTCGATGGCGTCCATCTTCTCTCCGGTGCTGACAAATTTTATCGGTTTGTCAACTACGCGACGTATCGACAACGCCGCACCACCGCGCGTGTCGCCATCCAGCTTGGTGAGCACGACGCCGTCAAAGTCGAGGCGTTCATTAAACGCCTTCGCCGTGTTGACAGCATCCTGACCCGTCATGGAGTCGACAACAAAAAGCGTCTCCGAAGGTTTTAAAGATTCCTTCAGCCGGGAGATTTCATTCATCATCTCCTCATCGACAGCAAGGCGTCCCGCGGTATCGACAATGACGATCCGGTGATTGTTCTTTTTCGCGTATTCCAGTGCAGCCTTCGCAATCTTCACCGCGTCGCGGTTGTCAGGCTCGGCATACACGTCTACACCTACCTGTTGCCCCAGCACTTTGAGTTGATCGATAGCTGCCGGACGGTATATGTCGCACGCAGCCAACAACACAGAACGCCCTTGCTTCTTGAGGTAGGCCGCGAGCTTACCGGAGAACGTGGTCTTACCGGAACCCTGTAGCCCGGCGATGAGTATGACAGCAGGATTACCCTCGATGCGAATGTCCGCAGCCTGCCCCCCCATCAATCGGGTCAGCTCATCGTTCGTGATCTTGATGAGCAATTGTCCAGGCGACACAGACGTAAGCACATCCTGACCCAACGCCTTGTTGCGGATTTCATCCGTAACTTCCTTCGCAACCTTGTAGTTTACGTCAGCATCGATCAGCGCCTTGCGTATCTCCTTGGCCGTGGTGGCCACGTTGATTTCCGTAATCTTTCCCTGACCCTTGAGGGTCTGGAAGGCCTTCTCCAGTTTATAGCTTAAATTATCGAACATGAGCCTCTAATTAAGGGGAATCGCAAATTTACGCTAAATGTGTTGAAGTGTTGAAGTGTTAAAGTGTTGAAGTTGGGTGTTGTATCGAGGGGCGTACACTGTCGCTCCAAGCTTTATTCGACGCCTTCAAATCACAAATCACCAATCAAAAATCAATCACCAATCAAAAATCACTAATCTCTAATCAAATAGGGTGTTCAATTGAAAACCCTAAAAGGAACCAACGGAAACGCTTCTCCCGCGCTGAACAGGGTGGATTCGGGTGGCAGCTCCAGGAATCCATCAACCTGGCCGAGATTTGCAAAATCGCCTGACCCCCCACCGGGAACGGGTTGGGCCATTAGCTTTCCGGAGTGGATGGACACGCGCACCTGAAGGAAATACGTCAGGGGAGGGATGAAAGTGAAATCCTCGGTAAGGATAGCCGTGAGCGGGCGAACCGGCGCTCCAAGGCTTGCCCTAAGCCAGGGCTGGACATACCGATAAAAGCACATGTAGGTGGAGACAGGGTTTCCGGGAAGTGCAAAACACGCTTTACCTTCCGGGGCAGTCCCAAACCAAAACGGTTTACCAGGTCTTTGGGCAACGCCGTGGAAGTGTCTTTTCACACCGAGCTCTCCAAGAATGGCCGGAACGAAATCAAATTTTCCCTTAGAGACCCCTCCTGTGATAATAATCAGCTCGCTCTCCGCCAGGATTTTGGCGAGGCCATCACGGAGCGCGTCTTCCCGATCGGGTAAATGGTGAAGGCTTGCCGTTATTCCCAACTGTCGCAGCGCGGCAGAAAGGGCATAGCTGTTGGACCTTCGAATCTGGTGGCTTTCCGGTGTCGCGGTAATTTCCACCAGCTCGTCGCCGGTCGACAACACCGCAGTCCGTGGAGCGCGCCGTATCCTGACAACGCTTTGACCTACCGACGCCAGCAGCGCTATTTCCGCAGGGCTAAGAAACGCGCCAGGCAGCAACAGGACGTCGCCCTCGCGCACGTCGGAGCCTTTCCGGTGAATGTTTTGAGCGGGGATGTAGTCGTCTGAATTGACGGTGGCGACGCCATTGGCGATCGTCACGTCCTCGTATCTTACCACAAGGCTGGCACCTCGCGGCACTACGGCACCGGTCATGACCTCAAGGCAGTTTGCCGGGTCCGACAGCTGTTTCTGCGGAACACCAGCCGGCTGCGTTCCTTCAACAGTGAATTGCCGGCGTCCCGAGGTATAGGCTTCGGCTGATATGGCGATTCCGTCCATGGAAGCGCGGTCGAACGGCGGGAAGTCACGGTCCGCCGTAACCTTTGCGGCGAGGATTGCACCCACGGCATCCTCAAGCGGCACTGTTATGATCTCGGGCTTGTAAAGATTCGATTGAATGATCCGGGTAGCTTCCTCAACACTGATCATGAGCAGGATGTTAGTGTAATTGTGGTTGAAATTCCTGAAGTTACCGGCGAATATACGGAGCATTGATTCCCATGAAACAGGAAAAATTAACTCACGTTGACAGCAGCGGTAATCCTCAGATGGTCGACGTCTCTCAAAAGACACCCACACGTCGCGTAGCCAGGGCACGCGCAACGGTCCACGTCGGGCAGGAGATACTGGAAAAGATCCGCGACAATGAACTGATGACAAAAAAGGGGCCCGTCTTTCAAACGGCGATCATCGCGGGAATTACAGGCGCGAAGAAAACGTCGGAGCTGATCCCCATGTGTCATCCTCTTGGCCTTGAAGATTGCCGTGTATCGATCAAGGTCGAGGACGATGTAATTGTAATTGACACCACTGCCGTTGTCACCGCCAGGACTGGCGTAGAAATGGAAGCGTTGACTGCAGCGGCGACTGCAGCGCTCACGATTTACGATATGTGTAAAGCAATGTCGCATGACATTGTGATCTCTGAAATCAAGCTCATGGAAAAAACCGGAGGTAAGAGCGACTTCAAAAGAGAAGAGAAATGACCAGGCTTAACGGACTTATCCTGGCGGGTGGGAAGAGTTCGCGTATGGGTCGCGACAAGAGCCTCATCGTCTTTCATGATCAACCTCAACGCGATCACCTTTTCAACATACTCAAACGATTCTGCAATGAGGTGTATCTATCGTGCAAGAACGTAGAAGGAATTCCGGAACACCTTAACGCGATACCTGACAAGTTTGATCTAAACACCCCACTGAACGGCATCCTCAGCGCCTTTGAACATGAACCCGATGCGGCGTGGCTGGCAGTAGCAGTCGACATGCCGTTTGTAGATTCGCTAACAATTCAAACACTCATTCAAAACCGCAATCCGGAGAAAGTTGCCACCTGCTACTACGATTCTGACGGCGACAAGCCTGAGCCACTTCTCACAATCTGGGAACCCCGTGCCTACCTCCTCCTTCGCGATTTCCACTCCCGCGGCGGCTTCGGCGCGCGTCACTTCCTCATGGAAAACGACATCCATCTCATCACCGTCCCCGATCCACGTGCATTGATGAATGTAAATAGTGAAGATGACATTAGGAGACTAAATGATTAGTGATTGGCGATTTTAGATTGGCGATTTTAGATGGTTCCTTCGATTGAGGACTCCGGTCAGCAACCTTATTCCCGGCTTCCGTGAAATGATTGTGGCCTAATTCCGCTGACTGAGCGTAGTCGAAGTCACCGAAAGATTGATGCCACCAACTATAGTATGTGTCAACATCCGGAGGCTGAGCGAAGTCGAAGCCGGGTTCAAAAGTTTTCCCCGGACAACACTGAACCATTAATCAACACGGGTCGGCCAGCACGGGTTATCCAGACATGCGAAGGATGGAAGGAAACCCTGAAATTTTCCGAATTTTGCAGGCCTTTTTGGATAACTTCCTATGGATCAGATAGTTGTATTACAGCTGGTGTGACTTCTTTCAAGGGACCTCATCTCTTTTGAACCCTAACTGAAGAGATTTCAAAAAAGGTGCTGGCACACGAGAAATCTTTCAATAATGGGGATTTCCGGCCAAAACATTACATGGATTTTCGTACCTTTGGAACTGTCGAAAAGTTGGTAAAATCATGAGAACAATTAGCAAAACGCTGTTTCCTGGAATTTTTTCTAATTCCATAAACAGAAACCTTACACTCATATTCCTTTTCGGGTTCCTGGTAGCGGTGACGCTGGTAACGGTGGGCGTAATGCTCCTCGGCCTAATTATAGGTGGCTGAGACGCCCTCGGGGCGGGCTGATACCCATTCTTCCCCGTCTTCAAACACTTCTTTCTTCCAGATCGGAACTTTGGCCTTAAGGCTGTCGATAATGAATTGGCATGCCTCGAAGGATTCGCGGCGGTGAGGGGCTGAGACCGCGACAACAACGGATACTTCTGCCGGTTTAAGGGTGCCTACACGGTGACTTACGGCCCATCCCAGAAGGGGCCACCGGTGGGAGGCTTCGTCTATGATCTTGCGAATTTCCGCAACGGCCATGGATTCATAGGCCTCATATTCCAACCACAACACGTTTTTCCCATGTGCGGTATTCCGAACAGTGCCGATGAAAACATTTACTGCACCCGCACCCAGGCTGGTTGCAGTATCGATGACCTTCTGTACATCGATTGGCTTTTCGGTTATTTTGATCATGGATTTAATGGGTTGAATTGATGATGTGGAACAGACTATGACAAATTAGGGCATTTGTAAGTCTGGTCAAAGGTAAAGTCCCATTAATTGCCGGACCTCATCCACCACTTACCGGGGGAATCAGCGCAATCTCGTCAGTATCATTCAGGACCACATGATCGTCCGCGTATTCGTTATTAACAGCAATAAATAACGATTTCAATTGAAGTACTTCGGGATAAGTGGAAGAAAGCTGCGATCTCAGATCGCCGACAGTGCCACTTTCATTCAGTTGGAGTTCGACTTCCCTACCCCCAAGGATGTCGCGAGTAATCCCAAATGCCTTGATTTTTAGCGTCTTCATCATCGTATTCCCGTCTGCAAGCTCAAAAATACCAAAACCACCTGTGAAAACATCGCCACAATTGCGCGGACCATCCTTATACCACCGGCTTGAGGGTATGCTCCCTTACACGTATCTTTAGCCAATGCAGGACCATGGAGCGCGCCTTTTCGATAACCACGGAAGAGAACTGAACTACCTCCGGCTGGCGGTAACCGACCGCTGTAACCTGCGTTGCTTTTACTGCATGCCTGAAGAAGGCATCAAATACCTTCCGAAAAAAGAGCTGCTCACTTTTGAAGAAATCGAACGACTCGTGCGTATCCTGGCAGACCTGGGCGTATCCAAGGTCAGGCTTACCGGAGGCGAACCTTTCGTGCGTACCGACCTGATGGTACTCGTACGTCAGCTCGTCGAAATACCGGGTATCCGTGACATTCACATCACAACAAACGGCGTTCTTACTGCTCCCCATATTCCTGAACTCAAAGCACTGGGTATCGCTTCCGTGAACCTCAGTCTTGATACGCTTGATCGCGAGCGATTCCGAATCATCACCCGAAGAGACGCGTTTGATCGCGTGATGAAGTGTTTCGACAGTCTGCTTGAACACGAGATTCCGTTCAAGATCAACACCGTCGTCATGCAGGATCGCAACATCGAAGACATCATACCGCTTGCATCACTCACACGCGATCATCCCATAGACGTCCGCTTCATCGAAGAGATGCCCTTTAACGGAGAGGGTACGCATTATCCGGAGCTGACCTGGACTCATGCCAAAATCCTTGATCATCTCCGTTCCCATTTTCCCGACATTACCAGGATTCCTGATCCTCCTTTTGCTACAGCAAATCATTATCACATCCCGGGTCACAAAGGACGCATCGGTATCATCGCAGCTTTCTCCCGCACCTTCTGCGGCACGTGTAACCGCATCCGTGTTACTGCACAGGGAATGCTCAGAACATGCCTCTACGACGAAGGCACGCTCAACCTCAAAACCCTGCTGCGCAGCACGACTGATGACGGCATGGTCAAGAATGCGCTGCTCAAGGCGCTCAAGTCGCGCGCCGTGGACGGATTCGAAGCCGAGGCGCGACGGAGGAGTCAACAGCCAGCGACAGAATCTATGTCCACTATAGGAGGATGAGTGGACAGATGCAGATGCAACTAGTTTAGGCCTGCATTGTCTCGTCTTTCCCTAATAGTTTCTATTTTGCGTGACTATGAAAAAACTCGACTTCCCTGGTGATGTACTGCCTCACATCGTTGCGGTGGCCGTATTCCTTGTAGTCACTGTCGTTTTCTTCAGACCTGCGTTCTTTGAAAACAGAGTGCTCAGTCAGTACGACATTGAGCAGTGGGAAGGTAGCTCGAAAGCACTGCGAGATTTTCGCGACCGCACCGGGGAAGAAGGACTGTGGGCTCCGTCCATGTTTAGCGGCATGCCAGCCTACCTTGTAAACCTGGAATGGAGTAATCAGCCGGTCATCATAATGAAGCGTATTCTTACGCTGGGGTTGAAACACCCATTCGCAAATATCTTTGCCGCCTTCGTGTCTTACTACATCATGCTGCTTGCCTTCCGGATCAAGCCGTACCTGGCGATTGCAGGAGCGTTGGCTTTCGGATTGTCGTCATACATGATAATAGGCATTGCGGCTGGTCATAATGCGCGGATCGGATCGATCGCCTTCGCCCCGCTCGTCATGGCCGGAATTCACTTTGCGTTCACCAATCGGCGCCTGGCAGGTCTTGCAGTTACCGCCCTGGGCATGGCACTGCACCTGCGTGAAAATCACCTGCAGATCACGTATTACCTGATGATCATCGTTGCTGCTTATGGTATTGTAATGCTGGTTTACCACGTACGCGAGAAAACAGTTATCGAATTTGCCAAATCGGTTGGCCTGCTGGTTCCGGCCGTCCTGATTGGCGCAGCGACTTTTTTTGGTCCGTTCTGGGCGATTACAGAGTATAGCAAATATTCCATGCGCGGACCTTCGGAACTCAAAGCTGGTACGTCCGGATTGTCGAAGACATATGCCTTTGAGTTCAGCAATGCCATCACGGAACCTATGACGCTGCTGATCCCAAACTACTACGGAGGCAGCTCGTCGAACTTCCTGGTGCAGGATCAAAACAGCAACGTATACCGTGCGCTTGTAGAGTCAGGCAACCAACAAACCGCCAATCAACTTGCTTCATACACCAGTGCGTATTGGGGGCCTCAGCGCTTGTCAGCGCCTAGTTACGCCGGTGCCATCGTCTGCTTCCTGTTTGTCGTAGGCATTGTGTTTGCACCCCGTCGACTCGCATGGTGGCTTGTTCCCGTAAGCATCTTGTCGGTTGTATTGAGCTGGGGGGACAATTTTGCCGTCTTCAACTACTTCCTATTCGATTACTTACCCGGCTACAACAAGTTTCGGTCCGTCACTTTTGCGCTGATCATTATCATATTTTGCATGCCGTTGTTGGGCCTGGCCGGACTACAAAACCTTCTCACACAGCATGTGGGTCCCGCCCTATGGAAACGACTCGCATGGCCTGCTGGTATTGTCGCCGGATTTTGTCTGATACTCGCCGTTACCGGAGGTTTCGGCAGCTTCCTGGGTCCCGGTGAGGAAGAACTGCCCGCGTGGTTCACGAGCGCCCTCCGTGCTGATCGTTCCGACCTCCTCCAGTCAGATGCCTGGCGATCGTTCTGGTTTATCACCCTCTTTGCCGCGGCATTGTACGCGCGTCTGAGATCATGGATCGGGGAATGGGTGTTCTACCTGGTTATGACCACGCTGATGATCTTTGACCTGTTTGGCGTAGATCGCAGGCTTCTTACGAATGATCAATACGGGCGCGCACGACAAGCCAGGATAACGGCCACGCCGGCCGACCAGCAAATTCTCCAGGATGATTCCTATTTCAGGGTCTACAATATCCAAAGCCCGTTCACTGAAGCCAGGACATCATACTTTCATCATTCTATTGGCGGCTATCACGGTGCCAAATTGAGGAGGTATCAGGATCTATTCGATTCTTGCGTCTATCGAGAAACGCAACGTCTGTACGAACACCTGCAGGAAGGGCGATTGCAGCCCGACCAATACGGCGCGATCAATATGCTCAACGTGAAATATTTTACGTATGGCCCTGAGCAGGTTTTCAGAAACCCGGCTCCCAATGGTCCGGCCTGGTTTGTACGGGAAGTTGTGCGCGCTGAATCGCCTACAGATGAATTGAATCAAACGTGCCGCATCAACACAAAAGAACAGGCCGTCGTTGATGCCTCCCGCTTCGACATTCCCAACGTGAGTTACGATAGCGCTGCTTCGGTGACGCTGGCTGAATTCAAGCCCAACCTCATTCGGTATGAAACGCAATCAAATGCAGCTGGCTTCGTAGTATTCTCTGAGATTTACTATCCGGAAGGATGGTCAGCGACGATTGATGGCACCGAGGCTCTTATCTATAGAGCTAACTACGTCTTGCGCGGTCTGGTTGTACCAGCAGGCAATCATACCATAGAATTCCGCTTCCAACCGAAAGCATACACGGTCGGCAATAAGGTCACGATGGCATCATCGTGGTTGTTGTTGGTCTTGGTGGTTGGATGCCTGGGGTGGTCCATCAAAACCTCACGGTAACATATCCGTGTGCGGGTGATTTAATGTGACCGCGTAACAAACCCGGGCGCCATGGGGGTCCTTCTTTCACAAGACGTATTGCCTCCCTGTCACACGCAGGACAGAGGCTGGAAACTACAACAAAATCTGCAAGAGAACCGTCGGTGTGAACCATGAAGGTCAATTCGACGGTGCCGGAATGGCGACCCTGACCCTCAGGTCTGCGAACATTTTCCTGGAGATACCTTTCGTACTCGGGCATGCCCATCTCGGGGAAAGGAAAGATACTAAGCTGATCGTAGACATACCGCGCACCGTGTTCGTCCAGTGCGACGCCACGGACGAGCATACCATTGCGATAAAATTCCTGGTAGTGTCCCTTGCCTGAGGGATAGTAACCATACCATGTTCCCTCCTTGCGGCCGTCGACAAAATCTCCCTCCTCTTCAATGGTGCCATTGTCGTGCCATTTTACCTGTCGACCATTGCCATTGGTGACCTGTGGATTTCCCAGCGAATCAAATACCGACCGCGTGAAACTGCCGTTGCCGTAATATACTTCGCTCTCGAGTTGTCCGTTTGCGTAATAGTTCTCCCATTTACCCACTGGACGATCATTCTCATATCGTCCCAGCGACTCATAGGATCCATCGCGACGATAGTACCGAAATATTCCATGATGCATGTTGTTGGAATATTTGCCTTTCATCTGTATCGCACCGTTGATATAGTAGTCGCGAACGTCGCCTTGCCAGCGATCGAGCGAGTCGCGTCTTCCGATGCGATAGAAGTGCGCGCCTGCGCTGTCTGGTAATTCCCGCCAGTTGCTGTCGTAATACACCTGGATTTGCGGGATATCGGCCAGCGAGACATTGCTGCCCTCGCCCAAAGAGGCAGATGAGTAAGCACGCCGTGCTTCAAAACCTATCCGATACTTGAAAGACGGAAGCGCGCGTATGGTCCCGGCGATTTCCTCCAGCGTATCGATGTAGATGTATGTTTCGTTCTCTATCCCCAGCAACCTGTAATCAATTTCCTTCTTCCGCAACTTCGTGTATTGCCGAAGTAACGCAGTATCCGGGGCAATGCGTGCGGGAATCTTACCGAGTGTCGACAGGCGATCCAGTGCAGAGTCAAACTTGGGCAGTACACCATTGCGGAGGCTGTCCGCACGTTGATCATCCGTCAGCATTTGATCGTACACATCGAGAAGCCGGGCTTCAGCAACGGCAAGCTGGTTGAACGCCTCGTAGTACCTCAGTTGCCCTTTAGGCACAAAGAGTACCGCAAAAGGAAGCGCCACTGCTACCAATGCCTGCTGCCACAAGGGCACCAGGAATCCAAAGTAGTTGAGAAGGCAGAGCAATACGCCGGCAACAAATCCACCAATGTGCGCAGCGTTATCGACATTGAGCTGTTGCGCGATAGCGTAGTTAACCACTACGAAGACAACGAAGTTGAGTGCAATGCCCTTTATCACGTTCAGGTTCCTGAAGTTGGCAAGAACCTGTTGCATGATAAGATATCCGTACAGGCCAAAGATTGCCCCTGACGCGCCGGCACTCACGACATACACGTTGAAGTACAAGCTCGCCAGACCGGCGGTCACCCCCGTTATCAAAAAGAAAACAAGAAAGCGCAGCGAACCCAGGAAGGGCTCAAGCACTCTTCCAATGCCATACAGCGCATACATGTTGACGACAAGGTGAACGACGCCCCAATGCATGAACATGGAGGTAAACAGTCGCCAGTATTCACCTCCAACAGTATAGGGATTGAAGTTCGCACCGGTGACCAGCATGAAATAAAAATCCTGGTCGCGATTGAACCACAGGTTCTGCTGATACAGTGCCATAGCGGCAAAAACCAGTACATTGGCGATGATCAGCAACAGCGTAACCCTGGGATTCCTCATCGTTCTTCACGCATAAATGGATTCGAGCCGTTTCAGCAACGGCGGATGCGAATAGTGAAAGAAAACATACCAGGGATGCGGAAAAAGGTACGACAACGAATCAACGGAAAGTTTCTTTAGCGCGTTAGCCAACGCCTGACCATCATAGTGGGTCCGGGCAAACGCGTCTGCTTCATATTCGTTCTTCCGACTGTACCATGTCATAAGCAGCCCAGCCACACCGGAAATTGGTGAAAACAGGATTGCAAACGCAAGAAGGTTAAGATGTATGGCGTACTCCGAGCCGCCGAGCGCGAATGACAGGTTTTCATTGTATACCATAAGCGAAAGAATCCACAAGGTAAACGTTACCTGGAGGATGGAAAGCACAAGCCCCCACACCATGTGCTTCTTCTTGTAGTGTCCCACTTCGTGCGCCAAAACAGCCACCAGTTCTTCAACGGAATGGTTAGCAATCAGCGTATCGTACAACACAATTTTCTTCTTGCGTCCAATTCCCGAGAAAAACGCGTTCGCCTTGCGGGATCGTTTCGATCCGTCGATGACATAGATATTGCCCAGGGGGAAATCCACTTTTTTTGCAAACTCGGCAATCGCTGATTTCAGTTCTCCGTCAGGGAGGAGCGTCAGTTTGTTGAACATCGGCAGGATCAGCGAAGTGTAGAACATGTTCATGAATACGATGAACGCGGCCGCAATAAGGGAGAACCAAATCCAGAAATTCGGACCGATCGCACGTACCAGGTAAATCAGCAGCGCCAGCAAACCTCCACCAATGACCGCCGCCAACAGGTAACCCTTGAGTTTATCAAGAATAAAAGTCTTGACTGTCGTTCGGTTGAAGCCATACTTTTCCTCGATGACAAAGGTGGCATACCACTGAAAAGGGAGTGTGAGGATGTCGGATGCCAGACCGATCAATCCAAAAAATGCAAGCGCCAGCAACACGTCATGCTGGACATAAGATCGCAGCAGTCCATCGATCCATCCAAAACCGCCGGTGACCAGCATAGCCATGGTGAGAATGAATCCGAACGCGGCCGTCACAAACCCGAATTGAGTTTGATCGCGATGATAATCCAGAGAGCGCTGGTACTTTTCCCGATCGTAGTAGGCTTCTACTTCCGGCGGAATATCGGTGCGCCGGTGCCTGAGATTAAGGTATTCCAGGAACTGGTCGAAAAGATAGCTTACAGCAACAATCCCGATGATGATGTATAGAATGACCTGTTGATCCATAAATCAATTGTACAAAAAGCACAACTGTCCGGCAACGAGAAAAATTCCATACATCAGGAAACGCCAAGCAGATTCTCAATACATTCATCGACCCTGTGGAAGTCGAAATCGCGGAGCGTTTCCTCGAAATAAACCTGTATCCGATCGTTGCAAAGGTTGCCGATACTGCCTTCGTGGGTGTGGCTAACCATCCGCGGCGGATTGTAGGTTCCGGCTTCTATCTCCCTCCCCACCTCGCGATAGGCGTCCCTGAACGGCACACCGGCAAGCACGCGCTTGTTCACCTCCTCCACGCTAAAGAGGTAGCGATACTGATCGTCGTCAAGAATGTTTTCCCTGACCTTGATATTAGACAGCATGAGGGTCATCATACGGAGACAGTCGATAAGGTTTTCAAACGCGGGGAAAAGCATTTCCTTGAGCAACTGCATGTCGCGATGATAACCCGACGGCAGGTTGGTCGTCATCATAGCAACACTGTTCGGAATTGACGCGATCTGATTGCAACGCGCCCGGATCAATTCCAGCACATCCGGATTCTTCTTGTGCGGCATGATGCTCGAGCCCGTGGTCAACTCGTCAGGAAACGAGATGAATGCAAAGTTCTGGTTCATGAAAAGACATGCATCCATCGCAAGCTTCGACAACGTAGCAGCTATGCCGGCAAGCGCAAACGCGACTGTCTTTTCCACCTTGCCGCGTGTCATCTGTGCATACACGACATTATAGTTCAACGCCTCAAACCCCAGCAACTCAGCAGTCATCGTGCGGTTGAGGGGAAACGAAGAACCAAATCCCGCTCCGGACCCGAGGGGATTGCGATTCACCATCCGGTAAGCGCTGGAGAGAATATTCAGGTCGTCAGCCAGGCTTTCAGCGTAAGCGCCAAACCACAATCCGAATGAGGAAGGCATCGCGAGCTGAAAGTGAGTATATCCTGGCAGAAGATGTCCCTGGTGCTTTTCGCTGAGTTCAAGCAACAACGTGAAAAGTGGCTGCATAGCTTCGGTGACTCTCCGAATCTCATGACGGAAGAAGAGCCGAAGATCCACAAGGACCTGATCATTGCGCGAACGGCCGCTGTGTATCTTCTTGCCGATATCTCCAAGCCGTTTTGTAAGCATTAACTCGATTTGCGAATGTATGTCTTCCACATCATCGTCGAGCTTAAACGATCCGCTGGTAATTTCATGATAGATATTTCGGAGCTCAACGGTGAGTTTCGTGAGTTCGTCAGCCGTAAGGAGGCCGATCGACTCCAGCATCCGGATGTGCGCCATGGAACCCAGGACATCAAAGGGCGCGAGATAGCGATCCATTTCACGGTCGTTGCCGACCGTAAACGTCTCGACTTCCTTTAAACTCGCCTTATCTTTTTGCCAGAGTTTCATGATGGTATACGGTTACGGCTTATTGTAAATGACGTTATCCAGCAACCGTATGTATGTCTCGATCCCCTGTCGAATCTCATCAACAAATATAAACTCATCTGCCGAATGTGAACGGGCAGAATCTCCGGGTCCCATTTTGACTGAGGGCACGGGGATCAACGCCTGATCCGAGGTAGTAGGCGAACCGTAAAGGTTAAGTCCCAATTTGCGTGCGGACTGTACTAACGGATGATTCATGTCGATTCCGGAAGGCCGCATGCGCAACGAGCGCGGTGTCACGGTGCTTTTGAGGTTGGACCGGATAATCTCGAGCGCCTCCTCCAGCGTGTATTTGTCCGTAACCCTTACATCAATGGTAAACGAACATTCTGCAGGAACGACATTGTGCTGACGGCCGGCGTTGATAATCGTGACCGTCATTTTCATCTCACCCAGGGTTTCAGAAACCTGCGGGAAGCGGTAGTTGCGAACCCACTCGATGTCCTTCAGGGCTTCGTAGATGGCATTTACTCCTTCTTCGCGCGCCGCGTGGCCCGGTTTACCTTTCGCAACGCAGTCGAGCACCATCAACCCCTTTTCAGCAGTAGCCATCCCACAAAGCGTAGGCTCACCTACGATCGCAAAATCGATGGGCGTGAGCGAAGACCATATGCTTTCGATGCCGTTCGTACCTGAGATTTCCTCTTCGGCAGTAGCCGCCATGATCAGATTGTACGCCAGGTCGTCGCGGTCATAGTAGTGCAAGAAGGTGGCAATGAGGGACACAAGTGGTCCGCCGGCATCATTGCTGCCCAATCCATACAACTTGCCGTCGATGATTTCAGGTTTGAAAGGATCGCGGGTATAGCCGCTGTTCGGGCGAACCGTATCATGATGAGAGTTAAGCAGGATCGTGGGTTTGTCCGGATTGAAATGCCGGTTCTTTACCCAGATGTTATTCATCCTGCGGTACGTGTGAATATGACGCCGCTCGAAAAAATCTTCAATGACGAATGACACCTCTTCCTCTTCCTTGCTGAAAGAAGGAGTAGCAATCATTTCCTGCAGCAGGTTAAGTGCGTCTTCAAAAAGTTGTTGTATGCTCATTGCTTTCAACCTGCCGGTTCATTTATGCCTGAGTGATCAATGTTCCCGTTGTTTCGTATCCCGTGTTCCTCAGCAAGTCCGCCGCATGTCCGATCAACACTTCGCTGACTCCCTGGTGAATCGACGAAAAGGCGTTCTCCAGTTTGGGAAGGATGCCATCAGCAAGCACGTTACCTCCGAGGAGTTCTTGGTATCTGCTTTCTGTAAGTCGCGTGATGACGCTGTTGTCATCATTTACATCAAGCAGTACTCCCTTTTTCTCAAAACAGTAGATCAGCCGCACGTCGTACCGCGAACCTGACGCAATCGCAAGTGCAGCCGCAATGGTGTCGGCATTGGTATTCAAAATGTCACCATTGCTGTGTGTCAACGGAGCCACTACTGGAACGACCTGGCTTTCCAATAAGTTCTCCAGCAATGCCGCATTGACGTCTCCCGGTGTGATGTCGCCCACAAATCCGAAATCGACATCCTTCACGGGTCGCCGCACAGCGCGTATAAGATTTCCATCCGCGCCGGTCATGCCCAATGCCTGACATCCCCGCTTCTGGAGTGACGCCACGATCTGCTTGTTGACAAGACCGCCATAAACCATCGTAACCAACCCGATTGTTTCGGCATCGGTTATGCGCCGGCCGTTATGGTATTGTGGCTTGATACCCAACTTCTCTCCGATTCGGGTTGCGATCTTCCCACCGCCGTGCACGAGGATTTTTCTCTCACGGATCGAGGCAAAGTCATCCAGGAACGATGACAAGCTATTGGGATCGTCGATCACATTCCCTCCAATCTTGATAACGAAGAGCCGTTGCTTTGCCACGTCAGAGGTTTCTTAAGATTTCACTTAGAACAGCCTGCGCCGCCCACACGCGGTTTCCAGCCTGAAGCACAACAACGGATGCATCGCTGTCCAGCACATCATCCGCGATCACGAGGTTTCTTCTAACGGGAAGGCAATGCATAACCTTTGCATGGTTGGTCACCTTCAGCTTTTCTGTAGTGATCATCCACGATGGGTCGCGACTCAAAATCTGTCCGTAGTGTTTTACCGAAGACCAATTCTTGACATACACAAAATCCGCACCTTCCAGCGCCTTGTCCTGATTGGTTTCAACAACGGCATTGCCCGCGTAGCGGGGATCCAACTCGTACCCTTCCGGGTGTGTGATCACCAGGTCAGCCTTGTTCCAGCGGTTCATCCATTGAACGAATGAATTGGGTACCGCCTGCGGCAATGCACGAACATGAGGCGCCCAGGTTAATACCACGCGTGGTCTCCGTCCGTTGTCACACAATTCGCGTATGGTTACCAGGTCAGCCAGACTCTGCAAGGGGTGCAACGTAGCGCTTTCGAGACTCACCACCGGAACGCCGGCATAGCGAACGAACTGGTTGATCACGTGCTCGCTGTAGTCCTCTTCGCGGTTGCGCAGCGCAGGGAAAGTGCGTATCGAAAGGATATCAAAATATTGACCTAGTACAGCTGCCGCTTCCTTCACGTGCTCCGTCGTCGAACCATCCATCACGGTGCCATCGGCGAATTCCAGTTGCCATCCTTCCTTGTCGATGTTGAAGACAATGACTTCCATACCCAGGTTTCTCGCCGCCACCTGCGTGCTCACGCGTGTGCGAAGACTGGGATTAAGAAATATCATGCCGAGTGTCTTGCCTGATCCCAGCTGCCGATCGCGGTGGGGATTCTTTTTATACGCCAGCGCCTCATTCACCAACGCCTCCGGGTCAGACACGTCATCAACGGACAGGAAATGTTTCATTCGTCAATCATTTCAGTTCTTCACTCAATGCCGTAAGAAACATATCCGCCTGTTCCCGGGTCATGGCCAGAGACGGCAGCAGGCGAACGACATTGGGTTTTGACTCGCCGGTAAATATACGATGGTGGTGCAAAAGGTTGCTTCTCACCTGCTTGTGGCTTTCCGGCAGATCAATGCCGATCATCAAACCTCTGCCACGCACCTCATTAACGATTGAGAACGATTTCAACTTTTCCAGAAGGTAGTTCCCAATATTCATTGCGTTGGTCATGAGGTCCTCTTCAGCCATAACTTCAAGCACAGCGAGGCCGGCAGCAGCTGCGAGGTAGTTCCCACCGAACGTGGTTCCCAACATACCGCTCCATGCTTTCACATCAGGATGAATGAGCACACCGCCAATCGGGAAGCCGTTAGCCATGCCTTTGGCAGTCGTGATGAGTGGCGGTCTGATCCCTGCGTACTGATGTGAAAAGAACTTACCCGTTCTTCCGTAGCCAGACTGTATCTCATCCAGAATGAGCATCGCACCGACCGCGGCGCAACGTTGTTCCAGGTATTGCAGGAAATCATCATCCGGAAGACGAATGCCACCCACACCTTGAATGCCCTCAATGATCACAGCAGCAACATCGTTTCCAAGCGCCGCATCAAGAGCCTGGCGGTCATTCATCGGAATGAACGACACAGCATGACCCGCGTTGAAAGGCGACACGATCTTTGCGTTGTCGGTTGCTGCGACTGCGCCGGATGTACGACCGTGAAACGATCGTTCAAAGGCTATAATCTTTTTCCTGCCCGTGAGAAATGATGCAATCTTCAGTGCATTCTCGTTCGCTTCCGCTCCTGAGTTGCAGAGGAAGAGTTGATAGTCGGGATAACCCGAAAGGTCGCCAAGCTTTTCTGCGAACTCTTCCTGAAGAGGATTTCGAACGCTGTTCGAGTAGTAGCCGATGCGGTTGAGTTGTTCTGTCAGCCGCTTGATGTAGTGAGGATGGCTGTGACCGATTGAGATTACGGCATGTCCGCCGTACAGGTCGAGATACTTGTTGCCCTTATCATCCCAGAGCCACGATCCTTCCGCGCGCACGGGTGTGATGTCGAACAACGGGTAAACGTCGAACAGGTTCATTTTGGTTGTAGTAAGTACGCTTGTCAAAATACAGTAGCTTTGAGTTTAAGACCTGCGGTTTCCTCCAGTCCGCAGATCAGATTCATATTTTGCACGGCCTGACCCGAGGCGCCCTTGAGGAGGTTGTCAAGAGCTGTGTGCACTACGAGAATATCACCTTCCTTCTCGAGGTTAACGAGGCATTTGTTCGTGTTGACGACCTGTTTTAGGTTGATCGGCGTATCGGATACCACCGTAAAGGGATGATCCTTGTAGTACGTATGGTACAGGTCCTTCACTTCATCAAGACTAAGTGTACAGCGAACGCTTGAGCTGACGAATATGCCGCGCGTAAAGTCGCCGCGCCAGGGCACGAAGTGTATGGGTTTATCGTACGCGCTATCGGCGTGCTGAAGCGTGCGACGGATTTCTTTCAGGTGCTGATGGGTTAGCGTTTTGTACGCTGAAATGTTGTTGGCACGCCATGTGAAATGTGTGGTTTCCTGGAGACGTTGCCCTGCACCGGTGGATCCGGTGATGCCCGTAGCGAATACCTCGCCCAGCAGGCCTTTCGATGCAAGAGGAATCAAGCCGAGCAGGATGTTCGTAGCAAAACATCCCGGGTTGGCGATGTTGCCGGCTGATTTGATAGCTTCGCGATGTATCTCCGGCAAACCGTAGACGAATGTACGGCGGGCAGTGCTCTGTCCATGGCGAAAGTCCTGACTCAGGTCGATGATCTTCACAGAATCAGCGAACGGATCTTGTTCGAGGAACTTGCCGCTTTCTCCGTGGCCGAGACAGAGAAACACAACGTCGACGTCATTGCTCAAAGAATCAGTGAACGTGATGTTGGTTTCTCCCAACAAGTCCTGGTGAACTGCAGATAGCGGTTTACCTGCATTACTCCTGCTGTGCACGAAGGCGATCTCCACGTTGGGATGGTTAAGGAGCAACCGCAGCGTTTCACCTCCGGTGTATCCAGCTCCGCCTACTATGCCAGCTCTAATTGTTTTTGTCATGGTGTGATGGTAATCAGTACTCTCACTGTGTCCTGGCGATCTGATGGTAAATCATTGTCTGGTTGCCGAATATTTTGGAGAACCCGCGGACGTCGTCGCCGGTCCAGCCTAAATTCATTTCGCCGTACTTGCCAAACTTAGATGACATCAGGTCGTAATCCGATACGACGCCAATTACCTGAAATCGGTACGGATACAACTGGACATGTACGTCACCTGTCACGTGTGCCTGGCTGTTTGTGAGGAATGCTTCGATGTCGCGCATGACAGGATCGAGGTATTGTCCTTCGTGCAGCCAGTTGCCGTAGAACTGCCCAAGCTGATCCTTCCAGCTCAGCTGCCACTTCGTGAGCACGTGTTTTTCAAGCGCGTGGTGTGATTTTATGATCACGATAGGCGCTGCAGCTTCGAAGCCAACACGACCCTTGATGCCGATGATTGTGTCGCCGACGTGAATGTCACGGCCTATCGCGTACGGTCCGGCAATCTTTTGCAGATGTTGTATGGCTTCGACAGGGTGTTCAAACTTTTGATCGTTGATGCTCAGCAGTTCACCCTTTTCAAATCCCAGCACGACTTCTTCGCTGCCTTCTCGCGTTAGTTGGGTAGGAAAAGCGCTCTCCGGAAGCATACCCAGCGAGCTGAGTGTTTCCTTGCCGCCCACTGACGTACCCCAGATACCTTTGTTAATGGAGTACATCGCCTTTTCGAAGTTCATGGCGACTCCCTTGGACTGGAGGTACTGTATCTCCTCTTCACGCGACAGTCGCATATCGCGGATTGGCGTGATGATCTCCAGGTTCGGAACCAGAATGTGGAAGATCATATCGAACCTCACCTGGTCGTTACCAGCGCCAGTACTTCCATGAGCTACAGCGTCAGCACCCATCGCCTTCGCATGACGGGCAACAGCCAGCGCCTGCGACATCCGCTCCGCGCTTACGCTGAGCGGATATGTTTGGTTCTTCAGCACGTTGCCGTAGATGAGGTAGCGGATAACGCTATCATAATAGTTTCGGGTCTCATCGACATTGACGTGGGAGGCGACACCGAGCGACTTGGCACGGTTGCTGATCTCTTCGAGTTCGGCCGCATCGAATCCACCCGTGTTGACGGTGATGGTGTGGACCTCATAGCCTTTTTCTTCAGAGAGGTATTTAACGCAATACGATGTGTCGAGTCCGCCACTGAAGGCCAGGACAACTTTCTTCTTCATAGTCGTTAAAGTTGAGGACAACCAGGCGTGGCCTGGAGATCCTGGTTTGGTCCGCAAGGGAAGCCAAAAGTAGAATGCAACACAGAAACCTCAAAAGGATTCCGGCGCGAGATCCCTATTACCAGGAAAAGAGTCCGAAGATCGAGAATTTCTTTTCAGCCTGGACGTTACCTCCGCCGGGTCCGTTTTTCTTTCGCGACTTCAGCAGCACGTACTGCTTGAAGCGAATCCATCGCTCGAACAGTCGCAGGTTGCCCTTGAAGTCTCGCTTGCGCTTCTTGCGAAGTTTTCCCGAACTCGTAACAACCGTGCGGCTGATCTTGGGCAGCTCGGATGGTTTCGGTACTTCCGCGGTGGCGGGGTCGTAGAGCATGGCTGTGCACAGGCAGTTCTGCCTGTTCTTCATCATGAGTATCTCATAGTTGACGCAGCTCTGGCAGCCTTTCCAGAACTCATCGTCGGTAGTGAGTTCAGAATAGGTTACAGGCTTGTAGCCAAGATTGGAGTTGATCTTCATCACCGCGAGACCGGTGGTCAGGCCGAAAATCTTGGCGTCCGGATAGCGTTCGCGTGAAAGTTCGAATATGCGCTTCTTGATTTCCTTGGCAACGCCGGTGTGACGGAACTTAGGTGCTACAATAAGTCCTGAGTTGGCCACATACTTTTCATGCTGCCAGGCTTCGATGTAGCAGAAGCCAACCCACTCGCCGTCGGTGGTTACGGCGATGACGGCCTTGCCTTCTTCCATCTTGCGTTGGATGTATTCAGGGCTTCGCTTGGCAATACCCGTACCACGGGCTTGCGCAGAAAGCTCCATTTCGCGGGTGATGGTCTCCGCGTAGTGTTTGTCAGCGGCCGTAGCGACCCTGACAGATATATTGTTATTTTCCAATGTCCAGAAAATGTTACGAAGTGATCGGGAATTTTTAATGCCTAACGGCACATCAGCGGCGCGCCCTGGGCGCTACGCTGCTCACAGTGGATGTGAGGTTCTTATCAAATGCGCGCGATACGCGCCGGGCGAGGTCGCCTGGACACCTGACAGGCTATAGAGGAGAGATACCGGAGCATGGTCCGGGAGCGGGATGCAGAACAGTCTGCGAAGGAGGTGGTCACTGTTTTCAATTTCTTTAAATCATTTACTGGGTTGACACTAAAGAAAAGGCATCAAGCTTGTGTTTTGGTTGTACACTAATGCAAAATTAAACGATAAAGTTCGGAATTTGATTACTGTCGGGGCCGGAGAATTAAAAAAAATTTTCAGCCGGGCTAACGTAAGTTAGCGACGGTGCCGACGAACGGTCCCCTACCGCGCCGAAGGGGTGATGTTGACGTCAGAACTCCGGACACGGGATGACCATCTTATCTGGCGGTGGCTTGCGCGGATTGCGCATCGGCCAGGAGTAGACCAGGCTGAACTCGTGAGCGCCACCGGCGCCGATACCGAGCTTGGAGATGGTGTAATCGAAGCTGTAGCCGATGGTGAGCCCATCGCGGTTGCCGTTCTTGTCCTTGCCGCCAATTCGGGTGAACCCGATGAGTAGCACGATCGATTCGTTGTTTGAGACATCGTTGACGGTCTTAAAAGGTACGCCACGATACCAGGTACCGACGACGAGTGGTTCCAGCGTAAAGTACAAACCAAGGTCAAGCTGATCGAACTCCCCCTGGTGACGGTATTGAAATGCCGGTGAGATGCTGCGCTCCGACGGTCGTGCATACACGCCGCTGCCCACGACGCCAGGACGCATCGGAATCTTGAGACCACCGTGCACAGAAATCTTCATGGGAAGCGGAGCCTCCTCGCCGATGATCGATTGGTTTGGTTCCGTCAGGTGGTTGACCGCTACGCCAAGCCATGCAACTTTCGAGAAGAGCAATCCGCCAAGTGACAGGTCGACAAAAGATTTCTCGAAGTCGTTGTTAATGAACGTTTCGTCGGTTCTGAGTTTCTCGAGATTTCCTGTAACAGGATCAAACTGATCACCAAAAGTGAGCCGGTGGAAGTTTGCATTTCGATTGTAGAAAGCAACCTGGAAGCCGGGTGTGAAGCCAAGATTTTTTGTGATGCGTAACTCGTAAGAATATTGCAGCGCAACACTCAGCGACCGAAGTCCCGCGAGTCCTTCGCGATCTTGTGTTAAGAGAAATCCAACTCCGCTTCGCTTGTCGGCAATGTAGTAGTCGAAGTAAACAGAAGTTGTTGTGAAGTTCGCGTCGATAGCCGGCCACTGATTGCGATAGTTTATACCGGCACGCGCCTGTCCTGTTGAACCCGCCATTGCCGGATTCAAGTATAGAGGCGCTGCGTAGAACTGAGAGAATTGCGGATCCTGAGCTGTTACCACCCCCTCAAATACCAGTATAAAGCAAAATAAGAGCAGGAGTGTCCTGACCATCCGAACCAAATTGGGTTTACGCTATCAGAGCAAATAAACGCTATAATTAAAACTTAAAAAAACGAAACGTCCCGATTTCAGCTTCATAACGTTATTTTCTTGCAAAATGTATACTTTAGCGAAACTTGGGCGTTTATTGTTTGAATGCCGCCAGAGCCAGGTGTAAGTTGTTAGCCGAGAAGACTATTCGATTGCGATGAGGAGATCTTACTGTTTCTTTCAGTCTTTCCTTTTGCTACTCCTCCTGGCCGGAGCGTTTCCCATTCAGGGACAACACAATGCCAGCCTCAATTGGTATTTCGGAGGGAGCGACCGAGGCATCCGCTTTAACCGTGGCACGCATACCGTCACCCTCGCCGACAACCCCGCGCCAGCATTTGGTACCGGTGGCGGCGCAGTGGCTTCAAATCCTATCAATGGAAATGTTTTGTTCTTCACTGACGGAACGGTCATCTATGATGCGTCAGGTGCGGCGATGCCAAACGGCACAGGACTCTCAGGAAATCCTTCCGGTAATCAACCTGCTGTAGTTGCTGCTGTTCCCGGTCAGCCGAATCAATACTTTGTATTCACAAACACTGCGGACTACACTACTGGTGGTGATGTCTTTCTAACAACAGTTGACATGACGTTGCCCGGCAACGGCGGAACAGCCGCGCCTCCTCCACTTGGTGATGTAACGAGTGCGAACGTGCCTATACCTGCGCTCACCAACCGGTCGGAAGCTATGGTTCTCATCCCGCATGCCAACGGCACGGACTACTGGCTCGTTACACATGAAAACGGAACAGCAAACTATACGGTGTCGCACATCGATGCTACGGGAGTTGTTACGAGCACGAATTATCAGAACGAGGGGTTTGCCATGAGCGCAGGCAACTTTGCCTACAATGCCACTACCGGACAAATCGCAGTGTCACCGCAGTCGGCAAACGTCGGCGTTCACCTAATGAATTTCGATACAACGTCGGGCGAAATTTCTTTTGACCAGGTTATTCCTAACACCGCGGTAGCATCAACGACGGACCAAGCAATCTACGACGTCGAGTGGAGCAGTGACGGCCGATATCTTTACATATCTATCGCAGGTGAACCGGGCATTCAGGCTGACATATTGCAATACGACTCACAAAATCCTAATGCTACGCTCCAGTCTGTACTCCCGCAACCCAATAGCATTGCCAACAGCTACGGACTTCAGATGGGACCTGACAGCGTGATCTATCACCTGTACCAGGAAACCGTGGGTGGTCCGTACCTGCTTGGTGCGTTGTCGGATACCGACACCGTTGCCTCAGAAGTTAATTACAATCCTCAGGTATTTGCGGGCGACTTCGGAGGGACGCAGTTCCCATCGTTCCTTCCGAGAAGCAATCAAAATATTACCGTCGATTTCACCTGGTCCGGAGAGTGCGCCAATTCTCCTGTAAGCTTTTTCCCTGTTGTAAATCCCGCTGCCGACAGTCTCACCTGGAACTTCGGAGATCAAACAGGATCCAACCAATGGAGTCCCAATCATTCTTACCAGGAAGGAGGATCTTATCCGGTGACCCTAACCGCCTGGCTCAACGGACAGTCGCAGTCCGTTCAACACACCGTCGACATCACGCAGTTCGATCTGCAAATAGATCTCGTTCAGGATACAACGGCGTGTAGCTGTGAATTGCCTTTTCCTAAAGCGCCCAATCCTCCTCCCCAATGCGGGCAGTTCTCTGTAACGGCTACGGTGCAGGGAGGAACAGGAGGTGAAACCGCAGTTTGGTCGAACGACGCCACGGGTCTTACGCTAATGCCTGACTCAGCTGGGTATTACTACGTCGTGGTGACTGATCCCAACACCGGATGTTCAGCGTACGCTGGCGTTAACATTAATGAATACGAAGTCCAGGATCAGCGGGCGAATATCTGGCATTTCGGGCAAAACGCTGGTATTGACTTTAACCCAATGCCAGAGGATCCACCCACGGCCATTGTAGGTCCTGTGAACTCACCGGAAGGTACTGCCACGATCAGCGACCGCAATGGTCAGGTGATCTTCTCCACGGATGGTCAGCGCATTTACGATAAGAACGGAAACGAAATCACACCTGCTCCCAACCCGCCTGGACTGGGAGGTGAGCCTAATGCTACGCAGTCGGTACTCATCATGCCCGTACCCGGCGATGAAACTTTGTACTACATCTTCACAACGCAGGAGATTTACGGCACCGGTACCTACGAACTTCGGTACTCACTGTTCGACCTCAAACTTAACAACGGCGACGGCGGTCTCGTGGAGTACAACGAGCTTCTCTTCAAGCCGAGCACGGAACGGATAACAGGAAACGGCGAGTGGCTTATCGCGCATGAATACGGCAACAACAGTTTCCGCGCTTACCGAATCTCACCCGATGGTATCAGCAGTCCCGTGATCTCTGGAGCTGGTTCCGACCACTCGATGAGCTCACCTGAGGCCGGACAGGGATATATGAAGCTCGGTCCGGGCAACAAGCTGGCGGTAGCTTTGTCGACGGGAGGAGCAAACAGCATCGAGATATTCGACTTTAATGATTCGACGGGCGTCGTCACCAACCCTCGCACGAAAAACCTCGACCCGGGTGGTCAGGTGTATGGCCTTGAATTTTCTCCGGGAGGGAATAAGTTGTTTGCTACAATTAAGGGTAGTGATTCGAAACTTGTAGAGATCGCGTTCGACTCACTGGGCAACGCATACTTCCTGCAAACCGTTGACCGACCCGGAGAAGAACTTGGAGCCCTGCAAATCGGTCCTGACGGCCAAATTTACATGGCGATAAACGGCGAGAACTTCTTGTACAACATTATTGCCAATGAAGACACTACGGTCGCGTCGCCACTGAACAATCTTCAACAGTTCCCGCTTGCACCGGGAACAACAAGCACGCTAGGTCTGCCCAACTTTATACAAAACATATCAACCCCGATACAGGGACCTACGATTTCAGTCACCGGTACCTGTCTCGGATCGCCTACGGAGTTCAATGCGTCCGGGCGTGATCCCAACATCGAAACCTATTCCTGGAATTTCGGTGATGGCACCGCGCCCACGCCATTTGGTACAAACCCTACCATCGAGCATCAATACGACGAACCAGGGACTTATCAGGTAGCCCTAACGTTACGAAACCGATGCGACGTTGATACGGTGTTGTTCGCGACAGTGGTCATCACGGCGCCGCCTGACAGTTCGATCTCTGTAGTGGGAGGCGGCTTCCCGGTCCTCTGTGATGGTCCCGTGACGATCCAGGCAGATGCTGACGGACCAGACCTGACGTACGCCTGGTCGAACGGTGAGACGACACGCCAGATTGAAGTAACCCAGCAAGGGATTTACACCGTAACGATCACTGACGGCGTGGGATGTACTTCAAATGCAGGCATTCTCGTAGCAGAAAATCGACCAATCGTGGAACTCGGCCCCGATCTCACCATCTGCCAGAACGAGCCGGTGGATCCGCTTGACGCGCAAAATCCCGGTGCTACGTATCAGTGGACCATCGACGGAACGCCTGCCGGCACAGCAAGAACGCAAGCAGTAGATACTTCGACACCCGGTGTTTTCGAATACACGGTAGCCGTTACTGATCCGATTACCTCGTGTACCATTACAGATGCCATTACGTTCACAATCAATCCGACACCACAATTCACGGTAGCGGCTAATGATCCGACGTCGTGCGCTGCCGGAGATGGCAGCATAGATATTTCAATTACAGGTCCCACCACAAGCTTGTTCACGTATTCTGTTACCGGTGGAACTTCCTCACCGGTAAATGTTTCGGACCGCACTATCGGTTTGTATAATGTACCTTCGCTAGATGCGGCTACTTACACAGTCACCGTTGCAGATCAGCTCTCGGGCTGTACAGAAGTACAGACAGCGTCAATCAACGACAGCGATTTCACCGTTACGGTCACGCCTATGGGAACATGCGATCCCATCGACCTACACGTAGAAACCGAAGCCGATCAGGCAAGCGGAAATTACAGGGTGATCGATCAGGACACTGGCCAACCTGTTGTCACGGGTGGGTTCACTGCAACCGGGGGTGCGTTTGATATCACCAATATTCCCGGGCCCAGCGACGATCGAACGTTCATCGTCGAGGTGAGGTCAGCAACCGGCTGCACCGTATCGAGTGCACCTACCCTCATAAACCTTGCCGACAAAGTTCCCGTCAGCGACATTCTCATTGATGCCTGTTCAGAACCTTTAACTATAGATGTTATTACTGAGCCTGGAGCAACGCTGACCTGGAGTGGTCCGGGTGTTCCAGCCGGAGCAACCGGGACTACACTGATCGTCGCCAACGCTCCGCAGGGTGCTCAGCAATACACCTTCCATGCCGAGCATGCCTCCTATTGCGCGCTCGACTCGACGATCACAGTGACCGTCGACAACACGTTAGTGCCTGCATTATCCCAAAGCAGTGCATGCGACGATCAAGTGACAATTACAGCCACACCGTCAGGATCATTTCTCTATCGCTGGTACGTCAACGGAAATTTTGACCCCACGTTGGCAGGACCGCAGGTAATTGCAACGGAATTCAATAACGGCCAGGCCTATCATGTAGAGGTTTACAACCCTGTTACCGGTTGCGCGCCTGCGTCTGCTCCGTTGATTGTGTCTGTGATCGGCTCTCTTGAGCTTGACCTCGAAGTGGGCCTTGCCTGCGAGGGAAGTCCGTTTACCATTACGGGCACCACCAACGTTCCCGCGACCTACGAGTGGTGGTATGAAGGTGCCGTAATCAACGGACAGACTTCCTCCACCCTTACTGATACCCGCGCCGGAAACTACGAGGCCAGAGTATCCGCCATGGGATGTGTTGCCGCGGAGTCTATTGAAGTAGCGCTGCAACCCGTGACGCCAGGTTCGCTTCCCTCCGGGGCTACGATTTGCAACGACCCTGCGAACGCAGATGAAGAAACGCGGCAGGTTGAGCTTGATGCGGGCCCTGGCTTCACCAGCTACGCCTGGTTCAGAGACGGCGTGCCGCTGGGTATTACAGATCAGGTGTTGACCGTCACGGAACCTGGTACCTATCGCGTCGACCTCGTAAATGACGTGGGGTGTCCGTCGAGCGATCAGACTGTCGTCGAAATCGAGTGCTTCCCGAAGATCGTGGTACCTAACGCCTTCCGTCCTTCCGGAAGCATGGAAGAAAACCGGGAGTTTTACGCGTTCACGTTCTTCATAGACGATACCGACTTTGAAGTG
>DATCLO010000084.1:0-8653 GCA_036563875.1 Cyclobacteriaceae bacterium | reverse complement strand
GGGTTAGGCGACATCAGCGTCACCACGCCGTTATTGCCGATCTTGATGTAGCTGTTCAGGTCGAACCATTCATCCGGCATATCCAGCATCTCATCACCCGATGGTGCCTTGCACGCCGCGAGCCAATTGAAGCTGAGCATGAGGCCGCCTCCGGCCATGGCAGTAGCCTTGAGGAAAGACCTTCTATTGATTGTCGTTTTTGCGCGTGTCATGAGAAAGAGGGTTAGATGGTTGAATTGGCGGCGGTGCGTACCGCTGCCCGGATTCTCAGGTAGGTGGCACACCGGCAGATATTTCCATGCATGGCGTCTTCAATATCTGCGTCGGTGGGGTTGGGATTGCGCTTCAGTAACGCTGCAGCCGTCATGATCTGTCCGGCTTGGCAATAGCCGCATTGGGCGACGTCGTGTTCCAACCAGGCCTTCTGAACGGGATGATCGCCGTTTTGTGAAAGGCCCTCTATCGTTGTTACTTCCTTGTCGCCGATTTGCGACACGGGAAGTGAGCACGAGCGTGTCGCCACGCCGTCAACATGTACGGTACATGCACCGCATTGCGCTATGCCGCAACCGTACTTTGTTCCCACCAGGTCGAGGTGGTCGCGCAGAATCCACAATAAGGGCGTCTGCGGATCTGCTTCCACGACCCGCTTTTTTCCGTTGACGTTGAGGGTTATCGTTGCCATGATAATCAGGTTAGTTGACCGAAGTTAAAAAAATTATCGGGCAGCGTACACCTGATTTTCATGGGATTTTATGAAAGGTTGATGAGATCGTTCCCCTCGGTCACCCATTCACGCACTCCTCCCGAAAAACTCTTGACATTCTGGAATCCATGCCGCACCAGAAGTGAGTGTCCGATCGTCGTACGATCACCCGATAGACAAAGGAGGATCACCTGTTGATCCTTGCGTATTTTATCGAGGTTGTCGGTCAATGTGCCGATAAATAGGTTTTCTGTGCCCTTAATGTGTCCGGCAGTGTATTCTGTCGCACCGCGAAGGTCAATGATTTGGGTGTGATTGGTGCTGAGAATTTTCTTGAATTCGTCTATTGAGATAGTTTTACTTTTCGAGAGTTTTCCACCTTCGGCCACCCAGTCCTGAACCCCATCGACATATCCCATAATATTATCGAGGCCGATGCGCATGAGTTTTCGCGTGAGGTCGTCGAGCTGTGATTCTTCAGCGATCAGGATGAACGGCTTCTCGTAGGAAACAAACCATCCCATCCAGGTTGAAAAGGAATTGTTTCCCTGAATATTGATCGTTCCGGGTATGAAACCATCAGCGAATTCTGTCTTTGACCTGGTGTCGACAACCGTAATGCCTTTCTTCAATGCATCCTTCAGCTGGGGGATAGAAAGCTTTTCTGGTTTCGGAACTTCGGTCAACAGCGGCCTGTCGAGTTTGTTCAGTTTCTTCATCATAGCAAAGTACTTCGGTGGCTCGGGTTGGCCTTCCAGCAGGTAGCGGACGAAGCCGTCTTCGTCATTCTCGTATTGAAATGCCCAGTTGCGTATTTTCTCGTAACCGACCGTTGAGCTGGGTACTGCACCGAGCGCCTTGCCGCAGGCCGAGCCCGCACCGTGACCAGGCCACACCTGCACGTGATCCGGGAGTTGGGCAAACCGTTTCAGTGACTGATACATTTGCCTTGCCCCGACTTCCTGAGTGCCCACCATGCCGGCAGCTTTTTCAAGGAGATCCGGTCTGCCAATGTCGCCAACAAATACAAAGTCACCGGTAAAGATCATGACAGGCTCCTCGGAAGCCGGGAGATCGGTTAGTAAGAAGCTGATGCTTTCCGGCGTATGACCCGGCGTATGCATAACTTCGATTTTCAGGTTTCCAACCCGAAATTCATCTCCATCTTTCAATCCAACGTGATCAAATTCGTACTGCCAATCAGGTCCGCCTTCATCTGAAAGATATAGTTTGGCACCCGTCAGTGCGGTGAGCTCTCTCGCTCCCGACAGGAAGTCGGCATGAATATGCGTTTCAGCAACATGCGTGATCTGCATGCTATTCTGCCTGGCGATTTCCAGGTAAGTATCCACATCACGCTTGGGATCAATCACGAGCGCGACACCCAATTGCTGACATCCGATGAAGTAGCTGGCCTGTGCGAGGCCTTGATCGTATACACGTTGAAAGTACATATCGGTTAATGCGTTTAGTATCTGAGCAAAGATTATTAATTGAGAAGTACTGTTCAGTGACTGTTGTTACACGGCTGCGATCTTACCGCGGCCATCCACGAACACCCTCTCTGAGGTTATAAGTATTGAGCCCCAGTTCGGCCATCATGCGACATGCCACGGCACTGCGGCTGCCGCTGCGGCAGAAAATGAAGTATTCTTTATTCTTATCGAGAGCCGCAATTTTCTCTTGAAAGTCAGGCGCCATGATGTCGAGATTTTTTGCGCCCGGTATGGAACCAGAGGCAAATTCACCGGCCGTGCGAACATCAACCAGCACCGCATTAGTACAGTTGTTGAATGCCTCCTTGAATTCCGCACCATTCAAATCCTTATAGGCCTTGGGTTTCGATGAAAATAGTTTGAACATATTGTTCCGTTAGTTTTAGTTACTGTAGCACTATGCTTGTATCATTGCCAAGCCGATATTAAAAACACCAATTTGCCTCGATCAATTCTGTGATAAAGGTCACAGAACGGTTAATGGGGTAGCCTCTCTCTCAAAAGTCCGTAAGTCCACGTTCCAGCTATCGCGGCAAGAAGCGTAACCGTGACGGCGAAGAAGCCGCTCCCGATTTGTGCGTAGATTGGACCGGGACATGCGCCTGTCAGGGCCCAGCCTAATCCGAAGAGTAGGGCGCCAAAAACATTTCCCCAGTGAAACTTTTTTTCGTGAAATACCACCGTTTCTTTCTGCAGCGTCTTGATCCG
This sequence comes from Cyclobacteriaceae bacterium, assembly GCA_036563875.1. Lineage (GTDB taxonomy): Bacteria > Bacteroidota > Bacteroidia > Cytophagales > Cyclobacteriaceae > ZC4RG29. Next base: position 5,743 of record DATCLO010000084.1, on the reverse strand, counting down.
GAACTTTTTGATCAGCCAGACGGACACCGCGCCGACTACAACAGCCGTTCCGATCACTCCATACATGTGGAAGGAGTGCAGTCGGAACATTTCCTGTATCCGATACCACGAAATAACTTCGGCCTTCACGAGCACAATGCCGAACAATGTGCCGAGCGCGAGGTATTTCAAGTTTGATACGATCAGGTTTTCAGCCTTTATCTGATCATTTGGCGCTTCACATTCCACCGGATGAGGTGGATGAAGCGGCGCAACAAGGATTTCTTCTTCTTGATTTTTCATTTTGTCTGTGCGTTAACTTACGAATGACATAATCCACGGAAGGAGTAGGTGTACCATCGCAAACCCGCCGAGCATGAAGCAGCATGTAGCGACCAGGGACGGCCATTGCAACGTAGAGAGCCCCATGATCGAATGCCCTGAGGTGCAGCCTCCGGCATAGCGCGTTCCAAAGCCAACGAGGAAGCCTCCCACGATGAAAAACATCAGACCCTTCAGGCTCAACACGTTGTTGACACTAAAAAGCGATGCCGGCAGCAGGTTATGGTCTACCTGAATGTTTAGCGCTTCCAGGTCTTTCACCGTTGCGGGTGCAACGACTATGGGATCCGGATTGCTGAGAAACCTCGTGCCGACGATGCCACCTATGAGAATGCCGGCCACGAAAAACAGATTCCAGGCCTCTCTTTTCCAGTCGTATTTAAAGAACGGGATCTTCGACGGGACGCAGGCAGAGCAAATGTGTCTGAGCGAGGAAGAGATCCCCAGGTGCTTGTTCCCAAGCAATAACAAGGCGGGAACGGTAAGACCGATCACTGCCCCGGCCACATACCATGGCCAGGGCTGGCGAATAATTTCCAGCATGGTGTTTTACTAATGTTTAGGATTGTTTAAAAGATTGCCCTAATTGAGGATCACTCCTCGTCCTTCCTCTCCGTATCGGGTGTACCGCGTCGGAACGAACTGACAAAGAGGATTCCCATCAGGGCTCCATACAAGGTGCTGTTGAGCGGCGAAGACGTGATAGGGCATCCGCCCGAATTGCATCCAATGAAGTGCCAATACGCAAATCCAATCGCCGATCCTGCAAAGATTCCTATAAACCATTTGAGATATTTCATATTGAATCAATCAACTTAAGCTGTCAAAAGCATTTCTTCGCTGATGATAAAGACTCCCATCACCAACACGAACCAACCAAACGCCGGTTTTAGTTTCTCGTTAGAAATGTATTTGGAAATGAGTGTTCCAAGGACAATGCCAAGCGTTGCGAAGCCGGCAAAGAGGAGCATGAAGGGAATGTCCAACTGAAGGCCTGCGCCCAAATCGCCCGTAAAGCCAATGAGTGATTTCAAAGCGATGATGAGCAGGGAAGTGCCTACTGCCTTTTTCATGCACAATCCTCCAAGGACGACCAGCGCGGGTATGATGAGAAATCCTCCACCAGCACCGACGAGCCCGGTAACCGCACCGACCAAAACGCCTTCCCCTATGATCAGGGGAATATTGTAGCGGATTTGTTTGCAGTCCGTTACTTCTTTCTTGCCTTTCCTGATCATGGAAAGTGCCGCCATAAGCATCAGCATGGCGAAGACGATGAGTATGAAGGTATCCTTCGTGACCGTCACACCGCCGAGCAAAAACACAGGATCAGGGATCATTGGAACACCAAATTTTCTAGTGAGGTAGACGGAGATGATGGACGGCAGTCCAAAGATCACCGCAGTCTTGCCATCAACATTGCCCTGTCTGAAGTGAGTGTATGAGCCAAACAGGCTTGTCAGACCAACGACGAAAAGGGAGTAGGAGGTGGAGAGTACTGGATTCACCCCAAACAGATAGACCAGTATAGGTACCGTGAGTATAGATCCACCGCCACCGACTAACCCCAGTGAAAGTCCCATGAGAACAGACGCAGCAAAACCAATCACCTCCATAAAAAATAAAAGCGTTTGTGCGCTGCAAAATTAGGCTCGCTGCGAGGGGCGATCAGTAACTATAGTCACATTGGCGCCAGAATCTTGATCTTGTTTCTGCCCAATGAGATTTTCTTGTCGCGTTCCAGCTGCTTGAGAAGTCGTGAAACCACTTCCCGCGCCGTCCCAAGTTCGTCCGCAATTTGCTGGTGTGTCATGGTGAGCTCATTTGTTTTGAGCATTTTCACCTTCGTTTTCAGCAATTCCCACAACCGAACGTCTACCTTTTGAAATGCAATGGCATTGACAACGGACAGGAGTTCTTCATATCGTTTGTTGTAAAGGTCGAACATGAACTGGATCCACTGCGGGTTTTCACGGATGAGCTCCGACACTTTGTGAATGGGCAGCAACAATACCTCCGCCTCTTCTTCGACTACCGCTTTTATTTTGCTTGTGCCGTTGCACGTTGCGCCGAGAAACGACATGACGCAGCTTTCTCCTGGTGCGATGTAATAGAGCAGCATTTCGCGTCCCTCTTCATCGAGTTTTATGACCTTTATTGCACCGGTGAGAACGATCGGCACGAATCGGATATAGTCGTTCTCGTCAATAAGTACCGTATCAGGAGGAAACGTCTTAATCGTACCCTCCTTTTTGAGGTGCTCAAGAAGTGAACTACTGATTGAAAATTCCGCGGGTGTAATATCTGTTGTCATATTTGGATCTTCGTCGTAATCAGGTTAAAGAACAAGATTTCGGCAAACTTGATTCAAAACACCGTCGTCGGGGGGCTAACCCCTGATAATCCATAAGAAAATTGAGAAAAACCAACGCTCGACAGTGCAATGCAGCCTCGTCGGTCGCCAATTTCAGTTAAACCACTATTTTTATCGCGATTTTTTTACTAAGCCAAACCCACATCTGCTATGATTCGTAAGGAAACGGTCCACGCCTTTTTTGTTCGCCACGCTTGCGTTTTGCTTTTTGGTATCGCCGGCTCGTTGCCCGCTGCCTCCCTGGCGCAGTCGGGTGAAGCGAGCTTTGACCGCGTAAACGTGATCGCTACCGACGAGCCCTTTCCTTCTTCGTCGATCCTGACGACAAAGAAGCGGGAAGGGAAATTTACGCTTGTTGAGGACGGCATGCCGGCGGGGATTCTGGTGAGTGACTCGGAGCATACAGGCGTCCTGAAAATTGCGGAGTTGTTCCGCAAGGACCTGAGTTATGTATCGGGTCAGCAAGCCAAACTGAGCATTGGGAATACAGCGGAAGCTTCAAACCTCATCATCGCGGGTACCGTGAGCAAAAGTGAGCTGATAAACCGGTTAGTGCAGGAGCGCAAGCTCAACGTCTCAGGGTTACACGGAAAGTTTGAGCAGTTCATCATCATCCCGGTAAGAAATCCTATGAAAGGGGTGGCCAATGCCCTGATCATCGCGGGCAGCGACAAGCGTGGGACGATATTCGGGATATTTACGCTGTCTCGTATGATGGGCGTTTCACCCTGGTACTGGTGGGCGGACGCGCCGATAAAATCTCGCAGGAATATCTATGTGAAGAGCGGTGCCTATACCGAGGGAGAGCCGAAGGTGAAGTACAGGGGCATTTTCATTAACGATGAAGAGCCGGCGCTCGGCGGATGGGTGAGGGAAAAGTTCGGAGGATTTAATCACCAGTTTTACGAAAAAGTTTTTGAGCTCATCCTTCGTCTGAAGGGAAATTTCCTGTGGCCGGCGATGTGGGGCAAGTCGCTATGGGACGACGATTCCCTTAGCGCGCCACTTGCTGACGAGATGGGTGTTGTGCTCGCGACCACCCACCATGAACCTATGATGCGTGCGCACGTGGAGTGGCAACGCTATGGAAAGGGGCCCTGGGATTATGATAAAAACCCTGAAGTCCTTCGTCAATTCTGGCGCGAGGGGTTGGAGCGAACAAAAGGCCAGGAAACGGTCGTGACGCTCGCGATGCGGGGCGACGGCGACGAGGCGATGAGCGCCGACACGAACATTGAACTCCTGGAACGGATCGTGAAAGATCAGCGCGAGATCATCGCTGAGGTTACGGGACGACCAGCGGAGGAGACGCCGCAGGTGTGGGCGCTTTACAAGGAGGTTCAGGACTACTACGACAAGGGCATGCGCGTGCCGGATGATGTAACGCTGCTGCTGTGCGATGATAACTGGGGCCACGTGAGGATCCTGCCTTCCGTAAACGCCAAGCCGCGCAAAGGGGGATACGGGATGTACTACCACTTTGATTTCGTTGGCGGTCCCCGGAGTTACAAGTGGCTTAACACGGTTCAGATTGAACGGGTGTGGGAGCAAATGCGACTTACATACGAGTACGGCGTGAGGGAAATCTGGCTGACAAATGTCGGCGACCTGAAGCCCATGGATCTACCCATCAGCTTTTTCCTCGACTATGCCTGGAACCCGGATCGATATGGAGCTAACGCCGTTCAGGAATACTACACGCAATGGGCTGATGAGCAGTTCGGGGCACAATTCGCGCAGCAAATAGGCAAGATTCTCAGTCTCTACACCAAGTACAATGCCCGGAGAAAGCCGGAACTGTTGGCGCCGAATACTTACAGCCTGACGCAGTACGATGAAGCAGAACGAGTGGTAGCCGAATACAACAATCTGCTCGCAGAAGCCAAAAGCATAAAAGACAAACTGCCAGCCGAAGCACAGGATGCATATTACCAGCTGGTGATGTATCCGGTTGAAGCCTGTGCTAATATGAACGAAATGTATTTGTGTGCGGCGAAGAACAGGTTGCATCGAATGCAGGACCGCGCATCGACCAATTTCTATGCCGACCGCACGAAAGAGTTGTTCTTTAAGGACGCGGAGTTGACCAGGTACCACCATGAGGAACTGGCCGGTGGAAAATGGAATCACATAATGAATCAAACGCACATGGGGCACGTGAGCTGGAATGATCCTGCTGTCAACAAGATGCCCGAGGTTTCATACATCCAAACGAAATCCGAGGCCGGCCTGGGGTATATGTTGGAAAGCCCGCTGCGATCGCGTCGTGCCTTCGGACCCCCGCGGAGCTTCACACCGTTTGATCCGCTTAACGACCAAAAGTACTTTATTGAAATCTACAATACCGGTCTCGAACCGCTGCACTATACCTTAACCGCGAAGCAGGATTGGATCAACCTGACGGCGAAAGAAGGAACGATTCAATACGACGAGCGTGTATATGTGAGCATTGATTGGAACAGCGTGCCGCAGGATGTGACGGAAGGATCGATAACGCTCTCGGGAGCGGGTCGGGAGGTTAACATAACGGTGCCGCTGCGCAAGGACGTGCCGGCGGCCGTGGAGGGATTCGTTGAAAATGCCGGCATCGTGAGTATCGATGCTGTGAATTATCAAAAGGCTGTGGGAACAAAGACGACATCCTGGGAGGTCATTCCTAATCTTGGGCGCACGGGTTCCGCGTTAACCACCACGCCCGTCACGTCGGCGCCACAGACGGCGGGTGATGGTCCCTACGTAGAGTATGAGATCGTGTTGCTCGACTCGGGTGAATACGCTCTTGAGGCCTGGTTTTCTCCTACGCTGAATTTTCAGAAGGATGAAGGATTGTTGTATGCGTTTTCGATCGATGGGGGCACACCTGAGGTTGCGAACCTTCACAAGGATGCTACGGCTGCGGACTGGACTTATCCTAAATGGTGGAATGATGCGGTCACCGATAATATTATGAAGCAAACGGTGTTCACCAAAACGTTATCACCCGGACGGCACACCATCCGGTATTGGATGGTCGACCCGGGCCTTGTGTTACAGAAGATTGTATTGCAG
>DATCLO010000083.1:0-34053 GCA_036563875.1 Cyclobacteriaceae bacterium | reverse complement strand
TATGAAAGAACTCACCCGGGCGGAAGACCAGGTCATGCAGGTATTGTGGAAACTGGAGAAGGGGTTCGTGAAAGACATTATCGAACATCTTCCCAAACCCAAACCTGCGTACAATACCGTCTCAACGATCGTGCGAATCCTTGAAAATAAGGGGTTCGTAGGGCACAAGGCTTACGGAAAGACGCATGAATACTTTCCATTGATAAGCCGTGAAAAGTACACTAGGTTCTACGTCAATAACGTTGTCAAGAGCTATTTCGACGGCTCGTATCGCAACCTGGTGTCCTTCTTTGCGAAGGAACAGAAGCTGGACGTGCGGGAACTGGAGCAACTGATCAAGGAACTCAAAACCAAAAAGGGATGAACACCCTCAACTACTTCGTTGAGGCCAACCTGTGCCTCGCGGCGTTCTATATCCTGTTTAGGCTCTTTCTAAACCGGGAAAGCAATCCGTCTTTCAATAGGGTATATCTCCTCGGCGCCCTCCTATTGTCTATCGTCGTCCCCCTATTCCGCTTCACTACATTCGACGAAATCCCTGCCGTAGGAAATGCCCTACCGGCATACTTGCTCCCGGAACTGGCACTGGGTAATGATACTTCAGGAGAATCTGGCACGGGCGCGACTGCAGGAATTAACTTATGGAACACCGTAGCACTCGCGTACCTCATTATTGCAACTCTGCTTCTGTTACGACTCCTCTTCCGATGCGCGAGGCTTGTGGGGGTTATCCGCAGTGCAAGACTGGAGGCAAGCACCAGGACTGCGAAAGTACTCGTCGTTGATGATGAACCGGGTGTGGCGTTCTCTGTATTCGGGTATATCGTCGTAGGTAATCCATCAACGCTGGCGGAGCGCGAACGGGATCTGATCGTCAGCCACGAAAGTGTTCACGTGCGGCGAGGTCACACGTGGGATATCCTCATCATTGAGCTGCTATGTATCGTGTTTTGGTTCAATCCTGCTGTCTGGGCGATACAGTCGAAACTACGTGAGGTTCACGAATTCGAGGCGGATCAAAAGGCTTCGCAAGGTCAGGATGTTGAGGAGTACTGCGGCTTGCTGGCGCGCATTGCCCTTCAATCCCAGGGATTTGCCCTTGTAACGCACTTCAGCAAATCGTTAACCCTTAAACGTATTCATATGATTAAGTCAGCCAGAAACAAGATCAGCCGATGGAAGATCGCTGCGCTTGTGCCTGCGGTCGCAGGCGTATTGGGATTTGTAGCTTGCCAGGATCAGGTGATGAGCGATCTTAATACTGTTGCGCAAAATTCTTCGGTAGCATTGGATGTACCCAGTAAGGTGCAGGACAGGTACGACCAATTGAGACAAGAAAAGCCCGACTCCAAGTACGTAATCATGGAAATTCAGCCCGGAGGCACTTCAAAACTGAAAGCGCTTGAGGAGAAATACGGATTGCCAGCATCCATAGAAGTGTTCCAGTTCAGTGAAGATCTTCAGAGTATGACTGGTGAACCAATCAAAGGATCATCTGATGCAGGGGTGATTATGGACGTGGATGAAGGCAAGAACAATCGCGAGGGCCGTTCGTTCGTGATACTGGAATACAACGATCAGGTCGCATCACTTTCGAACAGCACCTCGCAAGATGGGGAGGTATTCCTCATTGTGGAAGAGACCGCCCACCCCGCGGATGGAATGGAACAATTCTACGCGTTCCTTGCCGAGAACATGACCTATCCGACTGCGGCCCGGGAGGCTGGTGTCACCGGAAGAGTCTTCATAGAATTTATCGTGGAAAAGGATGGCCGGCTTACAAATTTCAAATCCCTTAAAGGCCTCGGTCATGGTTGTGATGAAGAAGCCATCCGCGTGCTGTCCATGGCGCCCCCTTGGATTCCCGGCATAAAAGACGGACAACCTGTACGTCAAAAGATGGTGATGCCCATCGTGTTTAATCTCTGATCGCGTGGATCTTTACCTGGGTTGTATTAAGCAGGTAATATCCAGGTACATGCGGTAGAGACGCCCAACTTGGGCGTCCCTACTGTATTTTGATATAGAATTATTTGGCGCCAAATATTTCTGCCATCTTCCTTTCCAGTGCGGCGCCACGCAGATTCTTCGCGATGATTACACCGTTGGGATCGAGAAGAATAGAGAACGGAATGGCGTTGATGTTGTAGGTCCTCGCTGCCTCCGATTGCCAGTATTTCAGGTCTGAAACGTGCGTCCAGGTAAGGTTATCATCCTTGATCGCCTGCAGCCAGTCTTCACGGTTGCGATCCAGTGATACACCGAACACAGTAAAGCCCTGGTCTTTGTACTTGTTGTAAACGCGTACGATGTTGGGATTCTCAGCACGGCAGGGACCACACCACTTCGCCCAGAAATCCACCAGAACATAATTACCGCGCAGCGACGAAAGTTTCACAATTTCTCCATCAGGATTCGGTAGTGCGATTTCCGGCGCAGGCTGCCCGATCGCCGTGATCTTCATCGCTTCTACCATATCAATGAACTCGCGCGCGTGCTTTGAGTTGGGCCATTCTTTTTTCAGCTTCTCAGCAACGTGCAGATAGGTATCGTAATACTTGTCGCGGTCGATGGACTGATTTTGCAGGAAGTTGATCACACCAAGGGATGCAGGTTGTTGACGAACCAAGGCTGCGACTTTCTCCTGAACTCCGTTGTAAAGTTCCATGTACTCCTGTTGCACCTGCGACATCGCTTCGCGATCGCCGGACTGACGCGCTTGCTGAAACTTCTGATCCAGCGCGGCCGCTTCCGGTGATTGCTGGAATCCCTGCAGCATACTCTGCGCCTGCATTATGAAATCCAGCTCAGGAGATCCCTTCACTTCACTGAAGCCGCGCATATCTGAACCGTCAACCGTGACGGTCAGGTCGCTCTTATAAAGTATAAGGTTAATCGCCTGCGCGTTGAAGAAATTCATCCGGTAATATCCAGGCTCTGAAAGTGTGACCTTCTTTGTGAAGGTGTTGTCCGGGCGGAGGGTGACTGTGTCTTTCCAACCGTTCAACGTTCCGCCTTCCGTGATCTCCGCAATCTCGATCGTTCCCTTAAGCGGGCTGAGGACCTTACCGTTAATAGTAACCTCCCACTTATCCTGCTGTACGTCCTCATCCTGTTTGCCGGACGAAGAGCACGTTACAAATGCCAGAAGCATCACGAGAGGCATCATAATTCCCTTCAGACTGATCATACCTCGGTAAGTTTTTTCGTTATCAATTCATTGGCCAGCCTCGGGTCAGCTCTACCCTTGGTGCGCTTCATAACTTCTCCCATAAACATACTGATAATCCCTTTCTTTCCCTTCTTGAATTCTTCCACCTTCAACGGAAACTCCTTCAAGATCTCTTCCACAATGGGCAAAATCTGGCTGTGATCGCGCTCCTGGAGGAGGTTGAGCTTCACTGCCAGGTCTCCTGCGGTTTGCTTGGGATTCTTCAACAATTCGACGAACAGCGTTTGTGCCGCCGCAGTATAACTCACCCTGCCTTCTTCAACCAAACTTATCAGTTCGCCCAGTAGTTCCGGGCGGACGGGGAATTCATCAGCCGTTACACCCAAATCCTTGAGAGCCGATTTCACAGGTCCCATCACCCAATTCGACGCTGCTTTGGGATTCGAAACGAAGTTACACACGGCCTCAAAATACCGTACTACATCTGGTGATTCGGTTAACACCTGCGCGTCGTAAGCCGGCAGTTTGTAATGCTCCATTAATCGCTGGAACAACTGCCGCGGTAACGCCGGCATTTCAGCGCGAACGCGATCCAGCCATTCGTCTGATATCTCTACAGGACTAAGATCAGGATCCGGAAAATATCGATAGTCGTTAAGCTCTTCCTTTGTTCGCATACCTGACGTGCGCCCTGTTGCTGCATCGAACAACCGCGTTTCTGAAACCACTTCTTCTCCCCTCTCCAGCAGCGTGATCTGCCGTTCGATCTCGTGATCAATCGCACGCTGCACACTGCGCAGGGAGTTCATGTTCTTCACTTCTACCTTCTTACCGAACTTTGAAGAACCTTTAAGCATCACGGACACGTTGGCATCACATCGCAGCGATCCTTCTTCCATGTTGCCATCGCAAATCTCAAGATACCGCACGATCTTTCTGATCTCGGCCAGCAACAGGTATGCTTCTTCTGACGAATGCATGTCGGGTTCCGTCACGATCTCAATTAATGGAACACCGGCGCGGTTGAAGTCGACGAGCGTGTCACGCTCATCGGGCAAGTGAATAGACTTGCCTGCATCTTCCTCGACGTGTATTCTGTTGAGGCGTATGTCGCGATCGCGACCATCGCTCGTTGTAATCGTGATGTAACCGCCGATGCAAAGGGGTATTCGGTCCTGTGTAAGCTGATAACCCTTGGGCAAGTCCGGATAGAAATAGTTCTTGCGATCAAAGATGGTGAAGCGTGAGATCGTGCAGTTGCAGGCGAGGCCCATGCGCATGGCATACTCCAGAACCTTCTTGTTCAGTAAAGGCAAAGTGCCCGGGTGTGCCAGCGTGATCACACTTACGTTCGTATTGGGATCACTACCAAACGCTGTAGAGTCGGCGCTGTATATCTTGGATTGCGTCAGGAGTTGTGCGTGGACCTCGAGTCCGATCACAGCTGTATACTTCTCGCGGATCGATGCGTCCATCAGCTTAGCTTTCAATCAATTTGCGGGCTTTCTCCAAAACGGTATCCAGTCCGGCGAGGTTCCTACCCCCCGCGGTTGCAAAGAAAGGCTGCCCGCCACCGCCTCCACCGATCTCCTTAGCCAGTTCACGAACGAGGTTGCCGGCGTGGAAACGGTTGGAGGCCATAAGCTTCTCTCCTATCATAACCGCCACCTGCGGCTTGCTGTCCACTTCGGCGGCTAACACCAGGAACAGGTCATCAAACTGATTGCGAAGGGCATAGGCAATCGCCTTTAAAGCATCGGCCGAGGGCAGTGCTACCCGTTCCATAATTACATGGTATCCATTGACTTTACGGGCCTTTTCCGCAAGCCGGTCTTTAAGCTGCATGGCCTGCTGCTGGTAGAGGTCTTCCAGTTTCTTTTCCAGCTTCTGCTTTTCGGCTACCAGATTGGAGGCTGCTGCTACCAGATCTCTGGGGTTTTTGAAGACATTTCTTACCTCGTGCAGTAAATCGAGCTGATCTTGCACATATCTGAGAGCCTCCGGGCCTGTGACAGCCTCAACCCGGCGCACCCCCGCGGCTACCGACCCCTCGGAAACGATCTTAAAGAGGCCGATTTCGCCAGTCCACCCCACGTGCGTGCCCCCGCAAAGTTCTACAGAAAACGCCGGATCGAAGGTGATCACCCGGACGAAGTCGCCATACTTCTCACCGAACAGCGCCATCGCGCCCATCTTCTTCGCTTCCTGGAGCGGAACATTCCTGCGTTCATCGAGTCGAATGTTCTCGCGGATTTTGGCGTTGACCATCTCTTCCACTTTCACGATTTCTTCGGGTGTCATCGGAGCAAAGTGAGAGAAGTCGAAACGCAGAAGCTTTTCATTGACGAGTGATCCTCGCTGTTCAACATGCTTACCGAGGATCTGTCGAAGTGCAGCATGCAGGAGGTGCGTTGCAGTGTGATTGTATCTGGTAAGCAATCGCTTGTGACCGTCCACTACCGCTTTGTACGTCGCTTCCGGATTGCGTGGGAGTTCTGTGGCAAAGTGAACGATGAGTTCGTTTTCTTTTTTCGTATCGGTGATGCGAATCTTTTGATCGCCGGCAATCAGGTATCCGGTATCCCCGACCTGACCTCCACTTTCTGCGTAAAAGGGTGTGCGATCGAACACCAGTTGGTATGACTCCTTATTCTTATGCACGGACTTTCGGTACCGCGTAATCTTTACGTCAGCTTCCAGGTGATCGTACCCGATGAACTCTGTCATTTCTGCCGGCACGACTTCCGTCCAGTCGCCCAACTCTCGGGCAGCATCTGCCCTTGACCGCGACTTCTGCTGCTCCATCGCGGCGCGGAAGCCCGCCTCGTCCACAGTCATGCCCCGCTCCCTGGCGATGAGCGCCGTGAGGTCAAAGGGGAACCCAAAGGTGTCGTAAAGTTCGAACGCCTGGTCTCCTGGGATGACACCGCCCTTCACCTCTTCGAAGAGGTGGTCGAGTCGCTTCAATCCCTTCTCGAGCGTCCTTAAGAAGGACACTTCCTCCTCAAGAATAACTTTACTTACGTAAACTTTTTGCTTTTCCAGTTCAGGAAACACGTCTTTGAACAAGTCGGCGACGAGGTGCACGAGCTTATGCAGGAACGGCTCCTTGAAGTCGAGGAACGTGAAGCCGTACCTAACGGCACGTCGGAGGATGCGTCGTATAACGTACCCGGCACCTGTATTGGAGGGTAGCTGTCCGTCGGCAATGGCGAAGCCGACGGCCCGGATATGGTCGGCTACGACCCGCATGGCGATGTCAATTTTGGGGTCCTGACCGTAGGTAACGTTGGCCGACTTACCGATGAAGTCGAGGATCGGTTCGAAGACATCCGTGTCGTAGGTAGATGCCTTCTTCTGGATGGCCATGCAAAGGCGTTCGAAGCCCATCCCGGTATCTACATGTCGCGCAGGGAGTCGCTCCAGGCTACCATCGGCTTTCCGGTTGAACTCCATGAACACGAGATTCCAAATCTCAATCACCTGAGGGTGATCACGATTGACGAGTTCATGGCCTGGAGTCTTTTCTACGTCCTCGTCAGATCTCAGGTCAATATGAATCTCGGAACAGGGTCCGCACGGTCCTGTGTCTCCCATCTCCCAGAAGTTGTCCTTTCTTCCACCGAGGAGAATGCGATCCTCACTTACGATGGTGCTCCAGATGTCGCGCGCTTCTGTGTCGACAGGAAGTCCGTCTTCTTTATCTCCTCCGAAAACTGTAACGTACAGACGATCTTTTGGAAGTTGATAAACTTCTGTAAGAAGTTCCCAAGCCCAGGCAATTGCTTCCTTCTTAAAGTAGTCACCGAACGACCAGTTACCGAGCATCTCGAACATCGTGTGGTGATATGTGTCGATGCCCACCTCTTCGAGGTCGTTATGTTTGCCGCTTACGCGAAGACATTTTTGCGTGTCGGCAACGCGGGGACTTGCAGGCTTTGCGTTGCCAAGGAAGTAGTCCTTGAACTGGACCATCCCGGAGTTAGTGAACAGGAGCGTCGGGTCATTTTTGAGTACAAGCGGAGCCGAAGGAACGATTAGGTGTCCTTTTTCCTCAAAAAACTGCAAAAACTTACGTCGAATTTCGGCCGACTTCATCCCCGATAACCCTGTGGTGTTTCCCTGAGGCTTCCTTTCCGTATATATTGTCCCATTTAGGAATGCGCAGGGGCACAAAATTAAACGCAATTAGCCATTTTTAAAGCGTTTTCATGGGCAAATCGAAATATTACTATGACCCTGAAACATGCCAGTACCAACGGGTACGGATCGGCTTTGGCACGGTAGCCATATACGGCGCTGGTGTGCTCTCCGTTGCAAGCCTGATGTTCGCTGGATTAGCATTTTTAGCCGATAAGTTGGTGATTACGGACCGCGAACAGCATCTCATTCTCGAAAACGAAGCGCTGTCCACGCACCAGGTTGTTCTCACCAAACGTCTTGCAGGCATCGAGGCAGAAATCGACTATCTACACGAGAAAGACTTGCAGATGCATGAAAAACTCTTCGAGGTGACACCTCAGGTACCTGAGCGGAATGCCGGCCGAAGAAACAATGCGATCCTCACGTCCGACGATGGCGAATTCCACAAGCAACTGGAGGAATTGAAGGACAGGACTGAACGTCTGATATCGTCGTCAGCCCACGTGAACCGGGCGTTTGGACAACGCTTTAGCGGCATCGCTTCCTACAGCGAACGAATTTCCAACATGCCCACATTGCAACCCATCATTCACTCCAACCTCGACTTTGTTGTGTCGGGATTCGGCACGCGCATCAATCCCTTTCACAAAGGCAAATACAAACATCCGGGTATCGACTTCGCCGCTCCGCGCGGAACTACCGTCGTTGCCACCGCTCCTGGTCGCGTGACGCTTGTAAAGCAGAGCCGCCTGCAGGCTGGGTACGGTACGTACATTGAGATCAATCATGGTGGTGGTCTGGTTACCCGTTACGCGCACCTTCATGAAGTGAAAGTAAAGCAAGGTGATAAGGTCGCCAAGGGACAGCCCATTGCAACCGTAGGCAATACGGGAGGTTCCATTGCGCCGCACCTTCACTACGAGATCATACGCGACGGACAACAGGTTGACCCTCTCGGCTATATGATCGAGGGTTTGAGCAGCCACGACTACAACCGGCTTGCCGCTGCGTGTCGTGTTCAGAATCAATCGCTTGACTGATGGCAAAGGCATATTTCAGATATAACGACGAGACGTGCCGATACGAACCAGTGGTTCAGGATGGTAAGTACTTCCTCAGGAATGCAGGTATTTTCCTTGGCACAGCGTTCCTCCTAAGTGTTGTCGCCTTCTTCATTTATAAGGATCAAGCCGTATCGCTGAGTGAAGACCTGCTCCTTAGCGAAAACAACCGCCATAAAAGCGAGTGGGAAATCATCGACAAGCGCATTGCACATGCATCTGCAGAACTCCAAAGGCTTATCGAAAAAGACGATCACAACTACCGTATCATCCTCGACTCTCAACCCCTTGGCAGTTCCATACGCGAGGCCGGTACCGGTGGTAGTGAAAAGCTAGACCTTAACAGCGTTGAGGCTTTCCCTGACATTTACGAAGGATACAAGCGCATCGACAAGCTGGCACGTCAGGTTGACATCGAGCGGCAGTCGTTCACGGAACTTCACGAATTACTTGAAGAGAAGATGCGTATTTGGGCATCCCGTCCCGCGATACAACCCATCGACAACCGCCAGCTCGATCGCCTGCATCTCACCTTTGGTCCACGTATGCACCCCATTTTCAAGCGCATAATTGATCACAATGGTCTCGACTTCACGGCGTCTCAGGGCACCCCCGTTTACGCAACGGGTGATGGACGTGTAGTTCGAGCCTATCATTCAGAATCGTATGGCAAAGTGATCTTTATCGACCACGGTCACGGCTTTGAAACGCGGTACGCACACCTTTCGGAATTCAAGGCACGTCCCGGCGAGCGCGTGAAACGCGGACAGGTCATTGGACTTGTAGGCAACACCGGTAATTCCGTGTCGTCACACCTTCATTACGAAGTCCTCTATAAAGGCGAGCACATCAACCCGATCAACTTCTTCCAACGCGACCTGAGCAACTCGGAGTACGAGAGACTCATTCAGGTTGGTAGCCAGCAGTCTGAACCTCTTGATTAGTTGCAGACGCAGATGCAGGGCCTCCGGCCTATGGTGAGCACCTTGCATCTGCGTCTGAACCAACGGTTCATAGACCGGGCATAACCCCTTATCGATCAATATTTCTATTGAGTCTCACCGATACCTTTGGTTAGACAGAAAACTTCCTTTTATTTGCCTGCGGCAACCAGTACCTTGACCTATGCGCATCGTCTTAAGTCTCGTGGCATTTTTAGTTCTGTGCACGGGACTATATAGCCCTCAAGCTACTGCAGGTCTGATTCAAGCAAGTGTTGTAAAGGTTGCCTCTGATACCGTTCCCCCGACTGACAAACTTTCAAAGAAGGAGCTCAAGAAAATTCGCAAGGCTGAGAAGAGAAAAGCCAGGAGGGCGGCGAAGGAGTCGACACAGCCTGATGTAGCGACCGACACGATACCTCCCGTGCCTGACACCGTCGCGCTTGAGTATGATACGTTACCAGAGCCGGACACGGTTGCTGTAGTTCCGGTTCCCGCACGCAAAGACACGTTGGTAATCGTCGGTGTAGGCGACATTATGATGGGTACGAACTATCCTGACGACAGCCGGTTGCCACCCGACAACGGGGCCTTCCTGATGAGGGCCGTGGAAGAGTATCTTCGCGATGCCGATGTTACTTTCGGTAACCTGGAGGGCGTGCTCCTCGACTCCGGAGGCACAGTAAAGCAGTGCAAAGATCCGAAAGTGTGTTACGCCTTCCGAAGTCCGGTGTCGTATGTAGAGAATCTGGTCCGGGCGGGCTTCGACATCATGAGTTTAGCCAACAATCACGCCGGCGACTTTGGAGACGAGGGGCGGCAGAGCACAATGCGGGTGCTCGACTCTGCCGGAATCGCGCATGCAGGACAGCTGACCCGTCCCTATGTGTTATACATCCGTGACAACATTACCTACGGCTTCACCGCCTTTGCCCCGAACAGCGGCTGTGTGAGCCTTAACGACATAAAGAACGCACAGTCGATCATAGCACATTTAGATTCGGTTGCGGACGTTGTCATCGTGTCGTTCCACGGTGGCGCCGAGGGCGCGCAATACCAGAATGTTCCGCGGAAGAAGGAGATATTTCACGGAGAAGACCGGGGCGATGTGTACGCATTGGCGCGCGCCTGGATCGACGCAGGTGCCGACATCGTATTCGGGCACGGTCCACACGTTACGCGCACCGTTGATGTATACAACGGTCGGTTCATTGCATACAGCATGGGCAACTTCTGTACCTATCGGGGAATTAATATCGCGGGAGTTAATGGACTTGCGCCCATCATGAAGGTGCATGTGAATCGATCGGGAGAATTCCTGTGGGCACAAATCATACCAACCTACCAGACCTACACCGATGGCGTGCAACCTGATCCGCAGAAGCGCGTCATACGATTGATACGGGAGTTGAAGGAAAAAGATTTTCCGGAATCACCCCTACAGATTGACGATGATGGTTTAATTAATTATATTGCTCAATAACATGGCGTACAAAGAAAAAGAAATCGAAAAGCTTTACTACTCTATCGGAGAGGTAGCTGAAATTTTCAATGTTGCACCATCCCTCATTCGTTTCTGGGAATCGGAGTTCGATCTGATCAAACCGAAAAAGAACCGGAAGGGCAATCGCCAGTTTACCCGAGAGGACATCGAGAATGTCCGTACTATCTATCACCTCGTCAAAGAGAAGGGCTTCACCCTTCAGGGCGCCAAAGAGATGCTCAAGCACGACGCACAAGCTGTCAAGGACAAAGTAGAGCTCATCGACTCACTGCGCGGCGTCAGAAAGTTCCTTGTCGATCTGCGCGACAATCTTCGCTAACGGGCTATTGGATTTTAGGCCGGAACGCTGAATATTAGCGCCGGCATGGATCAGTCAAGACTCTCTCTCCTTGCATTGCATTTCATTCCAGGCCTCGGCGACTACCTAATCCGGCAGCTCGTTGGATATTGCGGCTCAGCCGAAACGGTATTTCAAACCCCAAAGGGGAAGCTTCAGAAAATTCCCGGTATTGGGCGTAAGACGGCAACGCTGATCCAGACCGGATCAGCATTCGCCCGGGCCGAGGAGGAACTCAGGAAATGCGAACGCAACAACGTAACCCTGGTGTTTTTCACCGATGCGAACTATCCGCGTCGCCTTCGCTCCATCGACGACGCTCCCACCCTCTTATATCTTAAAGGAAACATTAATCTCGACGTTTCAAAGACCGTAGGCATCGTGGGCACCAGAAGATCCACGAACTATGGAAGACACTGTATTGAAGAGCTCGTCAACGGACTCAAACCGTTAAAGCCGCTTATCGTTAGCGGCCTGGCCTATGGCATCGACATCCTCGCACACAGGCAGGCGCTGGAATGCGAACTACCTACCGTTGGGATCCTTGGCAGTGGTGTGGACGTCATCTATCCGTCAGCACATCGCGAGGTTGCTGCGCGCATGGAGGCTGACGGCGGCCTTATAAGCGAACAACCACTGGGTACCAAACCCGATGCACATAACTTTCCGGCCCGCAATCGGATCATTGCAGGGTTGTCCGATGCGCTTGTCGTAGTCGAGGCAGGAGAAACCGGCGGCGCACTCATCACAGCCGACATCGCGAACAGCTACAATAAGGACGTCTTTGCTTTTCCCGGCAACATTGGACAAAGCTATTCCTACGGTTGCAATCAACTCATCAAAACCAACAAGGCATCACTGATTACTTCGAGTGCTGACCTGGAGTACATGATGAACTGGCATCAGGAACCGGCCCAACCACCTCAACCGTCGTTGAACCTCGACGAGTTTGAAGAACCAGAGCGAAAAGTGCTGCTCACGCTTCATGAAAACGGCGGCACGCTGGTGATCGATGAGCTGAGCTGGAAGTCAAACCTACCCGTGCCTCAGCTGGCATCCATTCTGCTGACGCTGGAGTTTCGAGGCGTAGTCCAGTCGCTACCTGGGAAGCTATTCAGGCTTGTACGTGCGCGGAAGTAATTCGTTTGGCTACTCCTTCGTAACCTCCGGTCCATTACACCTTTCCTTAATCACCTCGTACGCGTGCACATCTCCCAGCTCTCCGGCCTTGCTCAGATCCAGGCAGCCGTTCTTAAGATCGCCAAATTCGAGGCGTACGATGCCACGCATGTAGTAGGCGTCGTGATTCGCAGGATTGATCTCTATGATTTTCGAGCAGTCTGTTATCGCGTCTTCGTAGGCTTGCAGATATTGGCGGGCTTTGCCGCGATTGAAGTACGCTTCGATGTAGTTCTCGTTAATGCTGATGGCTGCTGAGAAATCCGATATCGCCCCGTAGTAATCCTGCAATTTCATCTTCACATTGCCGCGAGCGAAAAAGGCTTCCGCAAACCGGGGATTCTTTTCGATGGCCAGGTTGTAGTCTTTCATTGCTCCGTGGCGATCGTCAAATGCATCTTTTATGTTGCCCCGGACATAGTAGGCCTGGGCATAATTCTTATCGATCTCAATCGCTTTGTTGAGATTCAGGAGCGCCTCCATGTACTCGCGTCGCTCGTACAGTTCCCTGCCTTTCTGCGTGTATTCCTTCGCGCTCTGGGCATGCACCGCAAAGGATATCAGAGCGCAGACAGCCGTAACCAAAAATTTCATCTGTCGAAAACGGTATGCTAAAAAGTGTATACCAATTTAACCCTTATTCAGGCAGGATTTGGCCGGGTGTAACATTTTCAGCGGTTTGGGAAAATTTCAGGCACCATGCGCAGCGCTCCTGCCAAGTGGGCTTTATCCAGGCCCGTGTCTTCACCGTTCTTCTCGAGCACGGAAATGATGGTCTCAGTAGCCACATTCCCCACAAGCTTGTCTTCGGCCATCGGACAGCCGCCATATCCCATAAGTGCACCATCGAAGCGTCTGCACCCCGCGCGATAGGCAGCTTCTACTTTTCCGGCAGCCGTGTCCGGCGTTGAATGCAGGTGGGCGCCAATCTCGACATGGGGATAGTCGCGCGACAGGGCTGTAAACAGGTCTGTAACCTGTTCTGCGTCCGCCTTCCCTACTGTGTCGGCCAGAGAAACCACCGCCGCACCCATGGCCACGAGTATACCGGTAAACTGAAGGACAATCTCTCGATCGTATGGGTCGCCATAAGGGTTGCCAAAACCCATGCTGATGTACACGACCAAGCCCTTGCTACTCGCAGCAGCGATCTCCGCAATTTGGTCGAGCTCGTTGAGGGATTCGGAGATCGACTTGTTGGTATTTCGCTTTTGAAAAGTTTCCGAAATAGACATTGGATAGCCTATCCGTGATACTGCCTCGAACGCGCACGCTTCTTTCGCACCGCGGACGTTGGCTACGATGGCCAGCAACTTGCTCCTGCTTTGCTCCCACTCCAAACCCGCCACAACTTCAGCAGTGTCGCGCATTTGCGGTACGTGCTTTGGTGAGACAAAACTGCCGAAGTCGATCTCGTCAAACCCTACCTTCAGCAACTGGTTGATATACGCAATTTTTGATGCAGTCGGGATGAACTCCTCAATGCCTTGCATAGCATCCCGCGGACATTCGATAATCTTCATATTCTTTCGACGAATGTAATCATTGAAAAAGAGCTATTCACGGTAACCCTGTCGTCAAAGGGAAATATTATCAATAACCGTCCCCTAATGCAGTTCGTCTCCTGAACGGCCCAAAAAATCTCGGAATCCTCCTATTTAGGGGTGCCAAAACCCCTAAACATGCCTCTTCCTGAGTATACCGGCCCCTTGGGCGTGAAGCGCGCTGCTCACCTGTTGCGTCGTGCCACGTTTGGTGCCACGCGTCAGGATATTGACAGCTTTGCGTCGCTAACTCCGGCGCAAGCGATTGTGCAACTATTCCGGCAGACCCTGCCCGATCCAGCGCCTCCCATAGATCCGGCAACAAACGCTGAATGGGTGACCACCGGCGTTACCAATGCGAATAGCAGCGACGAAGACTTGCAGGAATACTTCAAGCGATGGTTCATCGGACAGATGCTCGCGGTTGGCGTAACGCCCTCCCTTGCATTGGCGTGGTCGGCACGTGAGAAGTTGGTGTTCTTCCTGCATACGCACTTCACCGCTATACAAAGCAAGATCAACAGCAGCAGAGCACTCTACTTTCAAAATCAACTCTTTCGTCTGTTCGCGCTTGACGCGTTGAATCCCGACCCGGAAGTGAACTTCAAAACCCTTACGAAAAAGATCAGTGTCGACAACGCGATGCTGCGACTCCTGGATGGTAGCCTTAACGTCAAAGGTCAACCTAACGAGAACTACGCGCGCGAGCTTCTCGAATTGTACAGCATCGGGCGCGGTCTTGAAGGTACACTACCACCGGGCACCGACGAAGGCGACTATGTGGTGTACCGTGAAGAGGATGTTCGTGAGGCGGCTCGCGTACTTTCAGGATGGGAATTCGATGAAGACTTTGCGACGATAGATCCGGACACGAACCTGCCGCGAGGCCGCGTCAGAGGTTCAGTCAATAACGCAAGCTCACATGACAACGATCCTAAGGTCTTCAGCGACCGATTCGGCAACGCCACCATCCAACCAGATCCTGCGTTGCTCAATGGTGGCAATCCGACGGAGGCCAGTGCGCTGGACGAAATCAGCCAACTCATCGAGATGATCTACGCGCAGCCGGAAACGGCGCGTCACATTTGCCGCAAGATCTATCGTTTCTTCGTCTTCGCTCCGCATGATCCGGTCAGCGCAAACAACATAGAATCGTCAATAATAGCCGAGATGGCAAACGTATTCGTTTCGAGCGGATACAAGATTCAACCCGTTATCGAGAACCTGCTTCGCAGTCAGCATTTCTACGAGGCTGCTGCGGGACTTGGCGACGACAACTTCGGTGCGATTATCAAATCGCCACTCGATCTCGTAACAGGAAGCCTCCGCTTTATGAAGGTTCCCATTCCTGACATGTCCTCACCTCAGCAGTTTTACGAGGTGACAGGCATGATTGTCGATCAACTCGGCCAAATGGGCATGTTATTCTACGAGCCTTTCGACGTATCGGGATACGACGCATACTGTCAATATCCGGTATACCATCGGAGTTGGATTACGGTAAACTATTTGACGCGTCGCTATGACTTCATACGATCGCTGGTCAATATTACCGAGCCTGGCATGCTCAAGGTACAGGCTGTCGACTTCTTCACGGCGAATTTCGCTAATGGCACCATTGCAGATGCACGATCGCTTGTGATTGAGCTGGCGCGATACATCCTCCCGGTAACAGACAATCTCACGTTTGATCCGGATGTTGACGACAACGCCACCATCACCGCGGAGCGGATGAATTACTTTCTCAAGGCGTTCCTGTCTGACATTTACCCGGCGGGAACGGAAGAAGCCAACTGGACTGCGAACTGGAACACGCAGAGCAACATGGATACGGTTCGCGGGCAACTCGAGAATCTTCTGAACGCAATGATGCAGTCACCCGAGTACCAGCTTGCGTAAACCCCTGCGCTATGAAGAGAAGAAATTTCCTCAAGAAGCTTCCCGTTGCGATCAGCGTTCCGTTCACGATCGCAAATATACCCATCAAGCTGATGGCCGATAACCCGTTGTCGAAGCTTGCGGAACAGAGTACAAATGATCGTGTACTCATCATCCTCCAGCTTCACGGTGGTAACGACGGCCTGAACAGTTTAATACCGTTGGATGCTTACGACCTGTACTACGCAAGGCGCGCCAACATTGCCATACCAAGAAAGAAGGTTATCGCCCTTGACAGTACGCTGCCCACCGAAGCACAGGTAGGCCTTCATCCCGCCATGCAGTCGATGAAGGCCATGTATGACCAGGGCCGTATGGCATTCGTACAAGGTGTGAGCTATAAGAACAACAATGGCTCACATTTCCGGGGACGCGACATCTGGTTTATGGGTGGCGGTGCCGACGATTACTATGGATCGGGATGGCTCGGGCGTTACCTCCAGCAGGAATTCCAGCCGGAAACCTATCCCGACGATTTTCCCAATCCTGCTATGCCCGATCCGCTCGCGATCGAAATGGGAAGCGACGTTTCACTGATATTCCACCAGGATGGCAACATTCCAGCTTCAATATCGATCGATAATCCTGCGCAGTTTTTCCAGCTCGTCGATAACCTTGAAGGTTTTGATGATGTGGAAATCGACCGGCGCGGATTTCCACCGGAAATTCTGAACCCCTCGCCTTACTGGCAGGAGCTCAACTGGATCCTTCAACTTGAGGACAAGTCGGAAGACTACGCGGAACGGCTATATAACGTGTACCTCGCGGGACGCGAAAGCACGGTTACGTATCCCGAAACGTATCCGTTAAATGCACCGGCCGGTAGCAAACGCAATCCGCTCACACCACAATTGAAACTCATCGCCCGCCTGCTCGACGGAGGATGCAAGACAAAAGTATTCCTGGTAAAGATTGGCGGCTTTGATACGCACGCCGAACAGGTGGAAAGCTATGACCCGACCATGGGCGTGCATGCCGCGCTCATGTATCACATCTCCACGGCCATGCAAGCGTTTCAGGAGGATTTGAGACAGAAGGGTCTTGAAGATCGTGTACTAACTGTTACCACCTCTGAATTTGGCCGCCGGATCTATTCCAACGGTAGTTATGGTACAGACCACGGTACGGGTGGACCCATCTTCATCTTTGGAAAAGGCGTTAAGCCCGGTGTGGTCGGTGTCGTGCCTGACATGAATCAGCCTAACGTGGCGATGCAGTACGACTATCGCCAGGTGTACGCTAACCTGCTCAAGGACTGGATGCTTATCGACGAGGATCGCATCAACAATGATATCTTCTTCAAGAACTTTATAGACGGTCCTAAAGAAGATGGCAGCGGATTTTATGAACCATTGCCGCTCGCCTCTCAGACGATCACAGCCGTGGACGACTTTATCGGTGCACGGCTCATCCTTGAGGGATGCTATCCTAACCCTGCACGGGAAAAGACCACGATACACTTCCGGATTAATCACACCGGAAATGTCACGGTGGAACTGTTCGACAGTATGGGAGCGAAAGTGCGGGAGGTAGTCAATGGTTTGTTCAATCCCGGAGAACACCGGGTCGAAGTAAGCCTGGAGGGTGTTCCCGCCGGAACGTACGTCTACCGCATGCGGGCAGGGTTTTACAATGAAGGCAAGAAACTCGTCATCATAAAGTAACGCAATGAAAGGATTGTTGCTCATCGCCCTGGTATCCTTCTCCCTCACGGCCGCATTTGGTCAGTCTGGCGGGAACAGAAACGGGAACAAAAAGAAGAAGAATGTCTCCTACATGACGAAGGATCGGATGCAGCGTGAGGAAAACAAGTTCCTGGAAAAGCAATGGTGGCTTGGCCTTAAAGGAGGCACCAACCTCACCAAAGCCATCGTGACTACGCATTTCTCCGGCGTGTCACCCACCAACTATCCGGTGCGTGAGGCCTTCAAGGAATACGAAGACTTCAAGAGTTACGGCTCTCAGGTGACGCTGGAAGGGACATTCTACTTTCGGCAATTGTCTCTCAGCCTGCAGCCGACGTATAGTCGCTCCAAATTTGTATACGCGAATCATTATGCGTGGAGTGATCCTGAAATTGCGGGAAATTCGCTTGAGCTTCACTACAGTCAGGCACAAAAGACGGAACACCTGGTAATACCGCTGCTTGTGCGCTACGATATCACCGCCACACGGCTCCGTCCTTTTATTCAGGCCGGGGCGTTTGCCGCGCTGCTCATCAATGCGGGGAAAGAGGTTACGATCTCCGGAACTGATTACGCGTCAGGTGGCGAACACGAATTTACAGGCGATCCCATCATCGTCGGGGCCAGCGATTTGTTCGCACCGGTATATTACGGTCTGATGGGTGGCGTAGGTGCCCACTACCATCAGGGTAATGTTCGCCTGAGTCTGGACATAGCATATCGCTACGGCCTCACCAACATCGTGTCGCCGTCGAATCGGTATGGTAACGACCGTCTTGCGGGCGTGGGTGATGCAATGGACGACATGACGATGGACAATATAGTCATTTCAGTGGGATGCGTTTTCCCGCTTCGTTTTCTTGGAAATGCTTACAAGGCCGTTGACAATAAGTAAGAAACTATGTACAGGAGAATCCTGCGATATATTTGGCTGCTTCCGACGCTTGTGATGCTCATCGCCTCGTGTGTGGAAGAGACGACACCTCAGCTAGAGGAGGAAAAGTTCACGAGGCTATATGACGACGACCGCTTTAATGAAAGCATCACACCGATAGACGTCGCCCAGACGGCTGACGGTGGATTCCTTGTTTTGGCGAAACGCCGCCTCCCTGAATCCCACTTTACAGGGATATATCTGATGAAAGTAAATTCCCGGGGCGAGTTTGAATCTGCCCAGGAATTGGATCCTCAGTATGTAAACCCTGTGGGCGAATTGATGCCGGCGGATGGAAATCACTATTTCTTCTGCATGGATGAGTTGACCGTGCAGTCGTATTTGGTTCGCGTAAGCGAGAGCCTGGAAGACATTTCGATAGATCCGGTGCAGGCAGGTCTCTCCTACCCGTCTGCCGCGTCGCTTCAGGGTAACGAGTTTCTGCTCCTGAGCTATGACCATGTGGAAAAACTTTCGGTACTGTCGCGTGTAAGGCCGGATGGTTCTGTAGCGGCCTCACAGGGCTTCGACATCGGTGTTGGGGATGATGTGGAGGAGCCGATCATCAACCACTTTATCGGTGGAGGCAAACGGTTTCCGTTCCTTACGGGACGCATCCCAGGCGGTGCCTATTTCTTCAATGGATTCTACAACTACACCTTCTCGCTGGTGTTTACCGACATGAGCGATGGAGACCCGTCAGGTGTCGTTCAGGGGCAGCAGGACGACGGAGGCTTCAGCGCCGTGACGCCAATCGCGAGTACAAAGTTCGCGGCCGCCCGGTTTAACTTTGGCGACAATTTCCTTCTGCCGAACGTAGTGCTCCAGCCGAACTCCATTACGTCGTCGGTGGATTATCCCGGCAATACGCTCCCTGAGCTTGTGCCTAATGCGACCGTAAAGATTCTTCGAACCGTCATTGATGGTACCCCAACGCTGGTGTTTGCAAGCGATACCAAGTCAAAGCAGATTGCCCTTTTGTTTTATGATGAAGCCACTGGTGCATTGCTCGGCTCGCATTACCTGGGCTTCTCAAATCCCTTTGAAGTTGCGTCAGTAATATCAACTGAGGACGAAGGGCTGCTTGTGTGTGGCACTGCATACCTGGCCGGAAGGTTCCCGCGCATTTGTCTGTTCAAGTTGCCGAAGGAAGAACTTACTGAAAAGGTTCGTTGACGGCACGGAACACAACGACGTTGGACATTACGGGCATTTTTCACACCTTGCCGTGTTCAAATTGTGTTCATGCTGCACTTCGGGGCTAACGTCGACCTTCTACCCTACAATACTTTTCATATTCCTGCCCTGGCCCGGCTGTTTGTCTGCATAAGCTCGGCAGAGGAATTCGTTGAACTGACCGGAACAAAAGAATTCAGGAACAATCGGATATTGATCCTTGGAGGTGGCAGCAATATCCTGCTCACGGCCGACTTTGACGGGCTCGTAGTAAAGAACGAGATTAAAGGGATTAACGTGGTCGCGGAGGATGAGGACACCGTCACGCTGGAGGTTGGATCTGGCGAAGAATGGCATGGATTCGTTCGATACTGCGTTGAGCGCGACTGGGGTGGTGTTGAGAATCTGTCGCTCATTCCCGGAACGGTAGGAGCCGCACCCATGCAGAACATTGGCGCTTACGGTGTGGAGATCCGCGAGACGATCGTCCACGTAGATACCATCGATATGACGACCGGCGCTACCAGGCGTTTCAACAACGAAGCGTGCGCATTCGGCTATCGCGAGAGCGTTTTCAAGAACGAGCACAAGGGCCGCTACTTCATATCAAGTGTTACTTTAAGATTGACCCGAAGGAACCATGTCATTAACACCTCATATGGAGCGATTAAGGATATCCTCGCCCAGCGCGGAGTAACGTCGCCCGGGGTAAAGGACGTAAGCGAGGCGGTCATAGCCATACGGAGGAGTAAGCTTCCTGATCCCGCGACCATCGGTAATGCGGGGAGTTTCTTCAAGAATCCATCCGTAGATGCAGATACCCTGGAGTTTATTCGCAGCAAAACGGATCATGTACCGACCTTTCCAGGTGAAGGTGGTCTTACGAAAGTACCTGCCGGATGGTTGATTGAACAATGCGGTTGGAAGGGCGTAACCCTTGGAAACATTGGTGTTCACAAGCATCAGGCGTTAGTGCTCGTAAACTATGGTGGAGGCAGCGGATCAGAAATTTGGAACCTCGCGATGAAGATTCGCGAGTCAGTGAAAGATAAATTCGGAGTTACCCTTCAACCCGAAGTGAATGTAATTCATCCT
This sequence comes from Cyclobacteriaceae bacterium, assembly GCA_036563875.1. Lineage (GTDB taxonomy): Bacteria > Bacteroidota > Bacteroidia > Cytophagales > Cyclobacteriaceae > ZC4RG29. The sequence goes on along the minus strand of DATCLO010000083.1, from coordinate 13,344 downwards.
TGAGTTTGAACAGGTCGACGGCACTTTCGTGATCACAACAAGAACGCTTCATCAAAATTTTTGCCTAAAAAGTTTTGCAGATAAGATTTTTATTTTAACTTTTCACGTCGTTTAACTTTTTTTTAACACACTTAAACGCTATGGCAAAATCATCCGCTAAGAAAGCAGCTAAGAAAAAGCCGGCCAAGAAGGCGGCTAAGAAGGCTGCAAAGAAGAAGAAGTAATTAGGTAGCACCTAAGAACTTTAAAAGGGAAGTAATCGGATTACTTCCCTTTTGCTTTCTTATCGGATACTTTTTTTGCAGGATCATCTTTCGGTATGATCCTGTTCATTCGGTTGCAGAAATATATCTCTCCTTACTTTGGGAACTCCCTGGATGGGGTTATAATTTTGTTGCGCAATGAATCACCAATCAAGTAATACCATGGCAAAGACTAACGCGAAGACAAGCGCGAAAACGCCGGCGAAAGCTTCAACGAAGGCTCCGGCGAAGAAGGCCCCCGACATTGAGACGGCGGCGCGGACCGCTCTGGCCAAGTTGAGGGAGCTGAGCCTTGATGCACAGCTGCAAGCTGATCTGGACTGGTGCCTTGGAAGCTACAGCTACGACAAGAACCCTTCCGGTTTGTACGAAATGGTGGGACGGGCAATCAAGGTGTTTACTGCTGAACGCGAAAAAAAGACCAAAGGCGTTACTGCAAAACTGCTCACCGATCTGGAGAAGAGCATTAAGAACTAGGCTGCACGTCGTTACTGACATTTGGGAGATATCCCACATGCCAATCGATGGGATCACCTTGTAGAGACGCACAGCCGTGCGTCTCTGTCAAACTATCGACTATCTATCCGGAGACGCACAGCCATGCGTCTCTACAGAGTTAATCCCATGGATAACGTTTCGGGAATCAGTCCGACCGCGGTCAAATCATGTGCGTAACATTGGCCAGGGTCCCGGCATACTTTTCGGTCGCAACCCCAAACTTTCGAAGAAACTCCACTCCTTCATCAAGCGGTATACCCTTGTGCTCGGCATACGAGTTCAGGTAAATGCATCTTGTGATGCCCATCGTGTAGATGATCCGGGCACACGCCAGGCAAGGCGATAGCGTAACGTATAGCGTAGCACCTTCTACCGACATCTTGTTCTTGACGGCATAGAGGATGGCGTTCTGTTCTGCGTGAATGGCGAGCGAACATCCACCTTTTGAATCGCGGGGACATCCAGTCTCGGGCCATTCCTCATCGCAGTTATGCGTCCCTGCCGGCGGACCGTTGTAGCCAATAGAAATAATACGTGTGTCCTTGGCGAGCACTGCGCCGACATGTCGCTTGATGCAGTGTGAACGACGCGCCAGATTCACGGCCAATTCCATGTAGATGTCGTCAAATGCAGGTCTGCTCATCTCGCAATGGGTTGAGGCGGCAAAATAAGTAATTCCGCACTGTCTTTTCCGCCCGAATCTATCCCTGTTGTCCTTAAGTGTGAAATAAGTATCTTAGGCGCCATGACAAAGTGGGTCGTAACCTCAGTGGTCTGGCTTTGCGTGGTAAGTGTGTACGCCCAGGAGTCGCGCCTTAGTCCTCTCTCAATGGCGCGCATGCGGTACAAGGACACGTATGTAAAGATTACGTACGGACAACCGCTCAAGCGAGGCCGCGAAATTTTCGGCAGTCTGGTCCCCTATGGTGAGGTTTGGCGCACGGGCGCGAACGAAGCGACCGAGATCACGCTCACCGGCGACCTCCTGGTCAATGGCCTGCTGCTTCCCGCTGGCACCTATTCTATCTTTACGATTCCAGACCGAATCAAGTGGACCATCATCATCAATCGTGAGTTGAACCTCTGGGGTTCGTATAATTACAATCCGAAGCTTGACGTGTTCCGCTTTGAAGCGCCGGTTCAGGAAACGCCTGAGGTAGTGGAAGCATTTACGATCGCCCTCGACCAAAACAACGACCGTGCTGAGATGACGTTTCAATGGGATCGCGTGAGGGTTACAGTGCCTATCCGATTTGTAGAAAAACAATAGAAGATGCTGTTCCGGTACATCATTACTCTGCTTCTATCCGTGTGGATGCACAGCCTTGTCGCACAGTCGCCCGCCGAACTTGACAGCCGCAATGGTTTCAAAGACATCCGCCTTGGCACACGCGCTGATTCCGTAAAGGGTGCCAAATTGAGAAAGGAGTTCACCGCTAAGGAAAATGTCTATCCGTCGCAAACCTATGTCGTTGAGCATCCCGAATACGCTACAATCGGTGACGTCAAGATAAAAAGCGTAGAACTCGGCGCTTACCGGAACCTGATCGAGACCATTACGCTAATCACGGACAAAGATCCGCGCCTCATGAAGGCACTGGAAAACCTTTTTGGTCGCGCTACCTACGACGCGAAAAACTATCAGTATTTCTGGAGAGGCGACTCCGTGATCCTCACCTATAAATCTCACTCAAAGAACAGTTTGATACTGGAATACCGTTCGCTGGTCATCCCCCGCATGATGGTGGAAGACCGGAAGAGCAAAATTGATAAGATTGCTGAAGATTTTTGAACTACAATGTAAACCTATGAGACGCACACTTAACCTTACAGTCATTATCGCCTTTGTATGCTCCGCGTGCTTCGGGCAGCAAGACAAGCGGACGCCGGAATCCACAGAAGTATGGGAGCCGCAACCTAAGATCGTGACGCCGGGCACTACGCCTTCCGACCCTCCTTCGGATGCCATTGTGTTGTTTGACGGCCGCGATCTTAGCAAATGGGTTTCAGTTGACAACGGAGGTCCGGCCAAGTGGACGGTAAAAGATGGCGCCGTGACTGTTGCTCCCGGCACGGGAGACATCAGGACTAAAGAATCGTTCGGCGACATCCAACTTCACATCGAATGGCGCGCTCCTGAGGTTACTGATCCTTCCAAGGTCAGCCAGGGACGCGGCAACAGCGGTGTGTTCCTCCAGGAACGGTATGAGGTTCAGGTGCTGGACAATTACCAAAACAAGACCTACATCAACGGTCAGGCGGGATCCATCTATAAGCAACATATTCCCCTGGCGAACGCCTGCAAAAAGCCGGGAGAATGGCAGACATACGACATCATATACACCGCTCCGCGTTTTGGTACCGACGGACGCGTAGTTGTTCCGGCCTATGTTACCGTGATCCACAACGGAGTGCTGTTGCTTAACCATGTGGCGCTGCTCGGTGCGACGGAATACATCGGATTCCCCCTGTATAAAGAGCACGGCGATGCGCCGCTGCGCCTGCAGGACCACGGCAACCTGGTTAGCTACAGGAACATCTGGGTAAGAAAACTGTAAGCGAAGCAGACTTCCATCGATTGTCCGGTGCGTGAAATCGCCGCGTCCTAAGGAAACAACAAAACATCCTTATTTTTGCGGCCATGATTTCCGTATCGGACATTACTTATTTGATCGGCGGGCGGCCCCTGTACGAAAATGCGAGCATGTTTATCCGCCCGAAGGACCGTATTGGTCTTATCGGACTCAACGGGAAGGGCAAAACCACACTGCTCCGCCTGATCAATGGCGATATTCAGGTCACCTCGGGAAGCATCAGCAAGAGCAACGACTGCACAATAGGTTTCCTGAACCAGGACTTGCTGTCCTATCAATCTGATGATGCCATACTCACCGTCGCGATGGAAGCCTTTCGCGACGCCGTCGAAACCCAACGCCAGCTCGAAAAAGTAATCCGTCAACTCGAAACAGAGTACTCTGAGGATCTGGTGCATAAGCTCAGCCACCTCCAGGAAAAATTCGAACAACTCGATGGTTACAGCATGCAGGCTAAGGCTGAAGAAGTGCTGGAAGGCATTGGATTTTCGACGAGCGACCTGCATCGTCCCCTGCGCGAGTTCTCCGGCGGATGGCGCATGCGCGTAATGCTCGCCAAACTCCTCCTGGAAAAGCCATCATTGCTGATGCTGGATGAGCCTACTAACCACCTCGACCTTCCGTCTATCGAGTGGGTGGAAAACTATCTGAGAAATTATGATGGCGCTGTCCTCATTGTTTCGCACGACCGCCGTTTCCTCGACAACGTCGTAACCAAAACCGTCGAGGTAACAAACCAACAACTGGTGACCTATGAAGGAAACTACTCCTTCTATCTCCGGGAAAAGGAAGTGCGGCAGCAGATCCAGCAGAACGCCTACGAAAACCAACAGCAGAAGATCAGGCAATCCGAACGTTTCATTGAACGGTTTCGCGCGAAGGCGTCAAAAGCGCGCCAGGTTCAGTCGCGCATTAAAGCCCTGGAGCGAATGGAACGCGTGGAAGAAGTGGTGAACGACGTCGCTGCCGTGAACTTCCGCTTCCACTTCAAGCAACAATCCGGGCGCATGATTGTCTCGCTCAAGGATGTCTCCAAGGCGTATGGAGATCTTGTCCTTCTGGAGAAGACGTCCGCCACCATCGAACGCGGTGACAAGATCGCACTGATCGGTGCGAATGGCAGAGGGAAATCGACGCTGCTAAGAATTCTTTACGGGACTGAGCCCATCGAGGGAGAACGAACGATAGGATACAACGTCATTCCCGCATTCTACGCCCAGCATCAGCTGGAGGCATTGCATGTTGATAACGAAATCCTCGAAGAATTGAAGCAGTCGGGGTCGGGCAAGACCGAACAGGAACTTCGGAATGTGCTGGGGTGCTTTCTGTTCTCCGATGATGACGTCTACAAGAAGATCAAGGTCCTTTCCGGTGGCGAGAAATCACGCGTGGCACTGGCCAGGACGCTCATATCTGAAGCGAACTTTCTTTTACTCGATGAACCCACGAACCACCTCGACTTTATCTCGGAGAACATCCTGATCCAGGCACTTCAGCAGTTCAAGGGAAGCTTCATCGTGGTATCGCACAACCGGCACTTTGTGAGCCAGGTTGCCAACAAGATCTGGTACATTGAAGACCGGCAGATCAAGGAGTATCCGGGTACGTATGAAGAGTACGACTACTGGCTGAGGAATGTAGCGCGCCCCGCACAAAAGACGGCACCCGTAGAGGAAAAGAAGGCGCAGGAAAAGCCAAAGCCCAGTCGCAAGCCTAAAGCGCCCGATGAAAAGGCATCCTTGATGCGTCAACTTCGCGACGTGGAGTCCGACATTGAACAATTGGAAAAGCGTTTCAAAGAAGTACAGGAAGAGATGGCACAGCCCGAAGTCTTCAGCGACTTCGAAAAAGCAGGGAACCTCAAATCAGAATACGAGAGAATCAAACAACGCCTCGACGAGGCAAATCTCAAATGGGATGAACTGGCGACGCGAATCGAAGAACAGGGGGAGCCCAGTGATTAGCGATTAGCGATTTTTGATTTGTGATTTGAGTGCCAAATCGCTAATCGCAACTCATATCCCTACTCCTATCTTGAACACAAACCTATCCGCATCTTCTTCCAGCCTCTGGGTCACGTAAGGTATCCATCCGGAGTACTCCCCTTTCAGTTTTTGTCTCTGATAGCCGGCGCTGACGTTAACCATGAGCTTTCCGGCGGCGATCTGATAACCTGCAAGGGCGCTGAACATGAAGCCCCAATCTCTTTCTACATGGGTGACTAATTCATCCTCACGAATGAGTTTGCAATTGGTGTGCCCTATGTTGAGTTGAATGAAGCCGCCGCTCTCGCGCGCGTCCCGCATATGGTAAGAAAGGCTTCCAAAAACAGGCACGGTACGCCAGCGTTGGTACCCTTCGATTCCCACACCTATACCCACAGCTAAAGGTCCAACGCTGATACCGTGAATGGTGGTCACACTACCGGTTAGGTAGCGGTGCTCACCGCCAACGAGAATGCCGGTTGAAGTGCGATTGTAGTACCTCGGCTTCTCCTCATCTTGCGCCCGTGCTGCGAAAGTCATGGACAACAGGAAGAGCAGCGTGACGTACCGCATGCTTACTTTGTTACGCGAAGGTGGCTCAACAGTTTGAGCTCCTTCTTATTGGAATAGTCGTATTGATAAAGGCCTTCTTCACTGATCATCATCACAACGTTGTTGTAGGGAATCACGTCTAACGCCTTCATGAACGGATAGTGAGCGACCATGTTCTTATCCAGTTTCAGCTTGTCCGTTACATCATACACCTTGAGACCGTCATTGCCGTCGCATACAAACAGCATTGTATCGTCAATGCCCAGGCCATGTGGATTCGTCATGGGATATGACATCAGCAATGATGGGGCCTGCAGGTTACGGATGTCAACGATCTCCAGCCGGTCGTCAAACCCGGTGCATGGCATACCCCAGCCACCGGCGACCGCGTTGCTGGAGCGGAGTGTTACGTAGGCGTAGTCATCCGACACTACAACGGGATCACAGCTAACTATGTGAGCATAGGTGGTGATCAGACTGGGGTCGGTGGGCGTCGATACGTCGACGATGTGCATCCCAGCCTGCGAACCGACAAACAGCTTGTCTTTATACGGAAAGATCGTTTCTATGTCCCACGTCAATAAAAGGCTGTCAACGGGAATCGGATTTGCGGGATTCTCAATAGCTATTGTTTTCAGGTAGGAAGCATCCAGGAAGTAAAGGTGTCCCGCATTAATGGTCATTCTAGCCAAAGAGCCGCCAAGCCCGGGGCCAGAGCCAGTCCCCGGAGCTACGGCAGCCTTCGAGTTGAAACCCTCCGCCGCGTACAGTGGCACCGCTATGCCGTCCTGATAATAAAACCCACCCCAAGGCTGGATGGCCACGTCGCAAGCTGCGATTTCAATATGCTTTTCCTTCCTTTCCCAGGAAGTTAGTATTCCCTGTTCCGGATTCACATAGAATCCTCCCCCACTGTATGCGCTAAAAAGGTCTTCTTTTCGACCGATGAGCTGGATATTATTCAGATCACTGATCTCGAACGACAGCAAGTCCATGTAGCTGTCGGCAAAGAGCGTACTGCCGTTTATCGCGAGCTCGTGGTTACCCGGAATGTTGATGAACTTCACAGGCTTCGGCGCCTTCGGATTGCGATTATCGATTACATGTATGCCCTCAGAGGGCTCGTTAATGAACAGATAATCGTCTTTGAAATAGATACGACCCATGAACCCAATTTCCCTGGGCTCGGTAACTTCAACAGATGCGCGCACCTCCTCCACAGGAGTGTACACCGGCTCGAAGTAAACATACTCCGTAGTCGTTTCGCACTGATCAGAGCATCCCTCCAGGACAACACTGAGACCAAGCAGCGCAGTCAGAAAAAGCAGCGCGTAGAGGGAGACGTGCAGCCTTTTTTGAATTCTGGTTTCCAGGGGAGCCATACGATGTTATTCGTCTTTGTCCCTTAGACACAACCTGACGCCCCAGGGTTGGAATGGCTAGTCAAAAATGTATCGGAATCTTAATCCCACGTCAAATGTGACTGGAGTTGCCGACAGGCCTACATCCGACTTATATATCGAGTTGAATGGATAACGTATTCCGGGGTTCAGCGAGATGCGGTACTTGTCAGTAAAGCGATAGCTGAATTCAGTACCTACAAGACCACTGAAGTTTACCGTACGATAGGGTGAATCACTTCCACTACCGTTCGTCACTTTGCTGAGGTTGCCGCTCTGCGGCTCAAGTGTGTTCTGTATGAACAAATCTGTTGCCACGCCTCCCATGAGCTGTATGCCGAACGCACGATTCACCACAATGTATCCCGCCTGTATCGGTATGCTCAGGAACTCCATATTGTTGTTGACGCTGTAGGGTGCGGTAGGCACAACGCGCGCAGACGCATCAGCCGTTTTCGCGATCTCTGCGGAATACGCTGCACTGAAGTTCTGAAAGTCTTCCGTTACAACGGCATCCGACATAAACGATGCGTTCTGCGTAATGTAGTTTATACCACCCTGCAATACCCAGCGGGGCGCAATTCTACCGCCCACATTCACACCAACTGAATACGCCACACCTGAGGCGCGCGATTCACTCGTCAGTGTGTTGTTCGCTGCCGTTAAGTTCGATGTTGATAGAAGGGCAGGCGCCTGCAAAGGGTCTGCGCCAGTGCCATAGTTGCTGAATGTACCTGCAGAAAAGCCTACAGACGTCCATATGCGCTCGCCGTCATACTTCTTCCGGTCAGCCTCTGCGCGTTCTTCCATGGCGATGCTGGCCAGCAGCAAATCGATTTGGTCAGGCTCGGTCTTCGGGAAGTTCGGAACGATGGTCTTGCTCTTTACCAGCGGAGGCAGCGGCCTGTCTCTGAATGCTGGTATAGCAAACTCGACTTTGGACTGTTCATCGGTGGCAGCAACCTGGTCCGCATAGGCCATGCGTTGATTTGAGACATTCCCCTGAACCGCACGTTGTACCGCATTGCGGTCAAACGTCCGTGCGTTGTCATTAGAGGTTGCGACATCCTCATTCTTAGGCTTATCAGCAGATGCCAATGATTGATCAGCGGATGAAGACGACGGCAGCTCAGGGCGCGCAGACGACGCTTCAGAAGCCGACTCAACCGAGACTAATGGCGTTGTTTCATTTTCCTTTATTGCGGAAGACTGATTGGATCGCTGTTGATCAGCGTGTTGCTGTTGCGCGATACCTGGCGTTTCGTCAGGAGCAGGCGCAACCTGGTTTTGCTGTGCCGTAAGGTCAGCCGTCGAGCGATCGATGCTGAGAAGGTATAGGCCAGTGCCCGCCAGGCCAAGGCCAAACACCACGGAAGCCGCTGCCAGGAGCTTAAAGAACGTCAAGCGCTTCTTCATGTCGCCGCGTTCAAGGCGCTCGAGGTCAAGCTCAATGTTCATCCACACCTTCTCTGAGGGCGGAACTTCAGCATTGTCGAAGGACTTCCTAAACGACTCCTCAAATTTTTGCCTCTCCATACTTCTTGTAATAGGACGATTCCTTTAGCAGGCGCGATTGTAACAGGGCCTTTGCCCTTGCATACTGGGATTTGGACGTGCCTTCCGAAATACCCAGGCACTCCGCAATTTCCTTGTGGCTGTATCCCTCAATGGCGAAAAGGTTAAACACGATCTGACATCCCTGCGGCAACTCCTGGATAAATTCCAGAAGCTGGGAGAAATGCAACTCGGGCAGCACCAACTCGTCTGTAGGAAGATTAATCTCCTCAACATCCACCATGGGATACAGGTACAGTTTCCTGCGTTGTGCGTTTAAAGCGGTATTGACCATAATCCGGGTTATCCAGGTCTCCAGGCGGGATTCCTGCCTGAAGTCCTTAATACCCTGAAAGACCTTCACAAATGCTTCCTGAAGTATATCTTCCGCCTCTGCGGTGGAGCGGGAATACCGCAGGCAAACCACCATCATTTTCCGGCAGTAACGGTCGTACAAAGCCTTCTGAAAGGCCCTGTCGCCCTTACGGCAGCCTTCAATGAGCTCCGATTCATTGAGCATTCGTGGGATGGAGGGGTTGCTTGACTTATTTGACACAGCCTTATACGGAATAGTTGGAAATTATGGCTATGCTTCCCACGTTGAATTTTCGAAATTAGCGCGCTGTAACCGTTCCATGCTGAATTTGACACCGATTTCCCTCCTTTTCGCCATCACCGCATGGCTCATGGACGGGTCTCCGCGGTCCTCTGAGCAAAGTTCGCAAATTTCACAGGGGAACGCTAAGAAACTCGAATTACGGGACCGTACCTATGAGTCCCAAATTAAGACAGTACAGCTCTACCCTGCCTTTGGCGCCCGGGAAAACGAGTTCCTTCCGGCTGTAACGCCACTTGGCCAAAGCAATCTGGTTTTGGAGTTTGACGACATCGACCAGCCGGTACAGCGGTATTATGCCCGCATTGTGCACTGTAATCGCGACTGGACACCGTCCAACCTCGCCGCGCTGGAGTACATGACTGTATATAATGAGGTGCCGGTCACTGAATACGAGTTCTCCATAGATACTACCGTTCCCTATGTCCATTACCGACTTAACCTGCCCCCGGTGCGCCTTCCGGGTAACTATGTTGTCGTTGTTTACCGTGAAGGAGACCGCGATGATATTATCCTATCCCGCAGGTTTATGGTCTTCGATAATCTGGTCACCATTGGCCGCGAACGAGGTCTCATTGGCCCGGGACGGGCAACGGGTTTGAACCAGCAGCTGCATTTCAAGGTGAGCTACCGGAATGTTGAAATCCAGAATCCCATGTTGGATGTTTCGGTGACGATTCGCCAGAACGCGCGGTGGGACAACCTGGCGCAGGATATCAAACCTGCCTTTGTGCGTGAAGACTTGCGTGAGCTGGAGTACCGGTTCTTTGATCCCGACCAGATGTTCAAGGGCGGAAATGAATTTCGGTTTTTTGATTTGAGATCGATCAATTATCCCGGTCGTTTCGTAGCATCTGTTGATAAGAACAGCTTCCCCTATCGCGTCTACATTCAGCCCGACCGTAGTCGCGAACACGAAGCGTATTCACAGTACAACGACCTTAACGGACAGTTTGCAATAGAGAACCTGGATTATCGTGATCCGCTTGCGGCGGATTATGTCGAAGTGATTTTTACGCTGCAGGCTGAAAAAGTTAACGGCGATGTATACGTGACTGGCGCTTTCAACTACTGGAACAGGGATGAATACAATCGGATGGAGTATGACCCCGCAACGCAAAGTTATCAGGCAGCAATCCTGCTCAAGCAGGGTTGGTACGACTATCAGTATGTTGTAGAATCACGTGATGTCTCACCCCTTCATTTCGAGGGGTCACACTTCGAAACGGAAAATCTTTACGAGATCTTCATCTACCACAGGCCATTCAACATCAACGCTGACCTGCTGATCGGATATATGAGCCTTTACGAGAACCCGCGCTAGGCGTAGTTCATCTCGTGTTGTCGCTCGCGGCGAATGGAATCGTTGTGTGCGATGTCGAGCATACCGAATCCCTTGTGCGCAAAGTGACCCAGACCGTTGTCGTATACAAACTGCTGTACTTCCTTCGCAGCGTAAAGCGTAAAAGGAAATGTGTAGCCGCGTACTTCAAACTTGATGTCGTTGTCGTACAGCGGATAGATCCGGGCAAACTTTTTATGCGCGGATTGGATCCGGTTGATATAGTCAGCATCCGGAAGAATCTGGAAGCGATAGAATGAGGCAAGTTGTTCAGCCGTGTATTGCCCAGCCTCTTCCATACGTGCTATAGTCGACTCGTAGAGCAGGTCTGAGAACTCATCGCTTTCAGGCGCGATGAATTTTTTCGCTCTTTCGTCGTTAAACGACGGCGGGATGAGAACGATTGGTGATATACACAGGAACTTGGTCTCCTCACTGATGGCTACCGGTTCCTCGATTTCGGTGCTGTCGGGGATTAACTGAAGGGTCCCAACAACGATCTCCTTTTGCTCGAAGAGACGTTCAAGGAAATAGTCCATAAAGTCCTTATCCTGGCAAGCAAACACCAGGGTGACTTTGGACGAGTAAAAGTGGAGACCTTTCCTGCTGATCTTCGTCTGACCTTTCAGACCCGAAAAGTTGAAACGGGTATAATCTTTATAAGAAGGATTTGACCCAAAGAGCAAAATCCCTTTGATCAGCTGAGCCAGAAGGTACTGATGGTGAAATGGCACATGAGCACCCCTGTTCTTAAGCGAAAAAATAATCCTGGTTCTCAAAATCCGAAAAAATTATAGGGGCTAAAAAGTTAACACATAGCAACCCGCCTATCCATTTGAGCCTGTGCGAATTATAAAACTAACAAAAATTCAGCAACGGAAATACAATTTTTCCCATCTTTTTAAACATTGAAGCGGAAATGCATAATATCTCCGTCTTCCACCGTGTACTCTTTGCCTTCGATCGCCATTTTACCGGCTTCCCGGCAGGCCTGTTCAGACTTAAATGTCTGATAATCAGTTAACTTAATAACCTCTGCTTTAATAAACCCTTTTTCAAAATCGGTGTGTATTACACCTGCGGCCTGAGGTGCTTTCCACCCCTTTTTTATCGTCCAGGCCCGGACCTCCTTTTCTCCCGCCGTAAAGTACGTAATTAGGTCGAGAAGGTGGTACGAAGCCCGGATGAGCTTACTTAATCCGGAGTCGGTTAGCCCATATTCGGCGAGGAACGCCTGGCGGTCCTCTTCGTTGTCCAACTCCGCAATCTGGGCTTCGATGGCGGCGCAGACGACCACCACTTCAGCGTTCTCATCCTTGACCGCTTCCTTTAGAGCTGTAACGTGCCGGTTACCTGTATGGATGCTCTCTTCGTCAACATTTGCCACATAAATGACCGGCTTAGCTGTTAACAGCTGCAAATCTGCTATGGCCTCCCTGTCGTCACGGTCAAGTTCCAGGGTTCGTATATTCTTTCCTGCCAGCAGGGCATCCCGGCACCGGGCTACTGACGCTATTTCCTTTTTGATACGGGGATCGCCGCTCTTGGCGGCTTTCTCCAGTCGTTGCAGCTTCTTCTCTACGGATTCCAGGTCGCGCAGCTGGAGTTCCGTGTCAATGATCTCCTTATCGGCCACCGGGTCGACCCGGCCGTCGACGTGTACGACGTTGTCGTCGTCGAAGCATCGGACGACGTGGACGATAGCGTCCACCTCCCGGATGTTAGCCAGAAACTGGTTGCCAAGTCCCTCGCCCTTGCTGGCGCCCTTCACCAGGCCGGCGATGTCAACAAAGGTAATGGTAGTCGGCACCACCCGCTCGGGCTTGACTATATCCGCCAGGATCTTGAGGCGTGGATCCGGCACGTTTATGATCCCCACGTTGGGTTCGATCGTGCAGAACGGAAAGTTTGCAGCCTCCGCCCGGTTATTAGAAAGCGCGTTGAACAACGTCGACTTACCGACGTTGGGGAGACCTACGATTCCACATTGAAGAGCCATACGCAACCGAATAAAGGCGCAAATATAAGGCTCTAAGCAGGAACCCGTACAACCTTAGGGAAACAAAAAAGGTCTCGTTAAGAGACCAGGCCGGCGGTCGTTAATCCCATTTTAACTCCGTGTCCATGTCGGGAGTTCTGGGATTCTCAGCCGACGCAATCTCTTCCTCCCGGTCGTGGTGATCAAACTGGGAGAAGTCAACATTGGGCATCAACTCGGTCTTCACATGATTGACCGTGTTGTTGAGTGCCTCCACAAACTTGTTAAAGTCTTCCTTGTAGAGGAAGATTTTGTGCTTTTCGTAAGTAAACCCGTCCTCCTTAAATCGCTTCTTACTTTCAGTGATGGTGAGGTAGTAGTCGTTGGAACGGGTCGATTTCACATCAAAGAAGTAAGTCCTCTTGCCAGCCTTCACTTTCGTCGAGAAAATTTCGTCCCGGCCATTTGTCTTGTTGTCTTCCACAATCCTTCAGGTTTTTTAGTTAGGTCTTGGTTTGGTCATTTCGAAGATACTATTTTGACTTTTGAATGCAAAACTTAC
>DATCLO010000082.1:0-7387 GCA_036563875.1 Cyclobacteriaceae bacterium | reverse complement strand
CGTCAATTCTTTGGACGAGGCAGTAATCGCCGTGAAGAACATTGACAAACTAAGCCGGATGCATTGCCGCGAAGTCTTTATTGAACGCTTCTCGGCGAAGCGAATGGTACAGGACTACCTGGCCATCTACAAATCTACTGTTGAACAATTCAGGAAAATACGACTTCCTGTCAATGCAGGTATGAGGTCCGACAGTGTGAGCCCGAGTATCCTCTCTGCATGATGCCAACGTATGATCAGGGAACAGGATCTGCTCATAAAGCTCGAGAACGACCGCTACTACATACTGGCCTCATCGTCCTATGCGGATGACAGGACGCGTGTGCTCAACAGTGGCAACACGTTTGCCATATTCGACCGTTGGGGCGACATCAAACAACTGGGCACAGGTGTTCAGGGGTTGTACCATGAAGGTACGCGCTACATCAGCGAAATGCAGTTGTCCATCAACGGGCAACGCCCTGCGTTGCTGAGTTCGAACGTGAAGGATGAGAATGAAGTCCTGTCGATCGACCTGACCAATCCGCGAATGGCGGGGACGGACGGGGAAACGATCGACAAGGGCGTATTGCATATTTCGAGGACCAAGTTCCTGGTAGAAGGTGTTTGCCATGAACGCATTTCATTTCACAACTACGACGTCCGGGAACTGGTTTTCGATTGCAAGTTTTCCTTCGCGGGAGACTTTCGCGACATCTTCGAAGTACGGGGCATCGTCCGCCAGCAACGCGGCACGCTGAACGATCCAGAGCTTATCGGCAATGATACGTTGCGCATCAGTTATACGGGCCTTGACGATGAAGAACGCATAGCGTGGATTCGTTTTACAACACCCATGTCGTGGGATGGGCCGTCTGCGTACAAGACGATAACACTGCCGCCGGGTCAACGCATGGAGATCAGCTATTCGATTCAGTGTACCTTGCGACAATCGGTGCAGCCGCTGCTGAACTACGAAGAGGCGTTGGGTCAGGTGTTTGCGAACATTCGCAGAAAGAAAAATCTCATATCGGACATATCGACCAGCAACGAGCAATTCACGCATTGGATCGATCGGTCCAAGAAGGACCTCATCTCACTTCTCGCTGAGACGGAGCATGGGTATTATCCGTATGCCGGCGTGCCCTGGTACAACACCATTTTCGGTCGCGACGGAATCATCACCGCCCTTGAAACACTATGGGTTGCGCCGGAAATCGCGAAGGGCGTATTGCTCTATCTCGCCGCAAATCAGGCCAGCACCTCAGATCCATTTCGCGATGCTGAGCCGGGAAAGATTCTTCACGAGGCACGTGGCGGTGAAATGGCCGCTCTTGATGAGATTCCATTCCGAAAATATTACGGCACCATTGATGCCACGCCGCTGTTTATAGCCCTGGCAGGCCACTATTATCGGAGGACGGCGGATAGCGAAACGATTATGAAAATCTGGCCCAACATCGAGCGGGCTATTCGGTGGATTGAGGAATATGGCGACATCGACAAGGATGGTTTTGTCGAGTACCAGAAACGCATGGAGAGTGGGTTGGTAAATCAGGGATGGAAGGATTCTCACGATTGTATCTTTTATGAAGATGGTCGACTCGCAACGCCACCGATCGCGTTGTGCGAGGTGCAAGGTTATGTATACGATGCATACCGGCAGGCATCGTACCTGGCTAAGATGTTCAACAGAAATGCTCAGGCCACGTCATGGAAGCAAAAGGCGCTTACACTGAAGCGGAGATTCAACGAAGCGTTTTGGGACTCGAGCCTCGGTGCGTATGTGCTGGCGCTTGATGGCGACAAGAAACCGTGCCGCATCAAAACATCGAATGCCGGTCAGTGTCTCTTCACGGGCATTGCCGACAAAGTCAAGGCAAAGCGGATGGCAACAACGCTCATGCAACACGACATTTTCTGCGGTTGGGGCATGCGCACGGTGTCTGAGAATGCGCCCCGTTACAATCCGATGTCGTATCACAATGGTTCCGTATGGCCGCACGATACAGCGCTGGTTGCTGCAGGCATGGCTCGCTATGGTCTTGTTGAACCTGCGATGAAACTGATGGGTGGCTTGTTCTCGGCCTGTCTCTACATCGACCTTCAACGCCTTCCGGAATTGTTCTGCGGATTTTCAATACGACATGGAGAAGCGCCAACTGCCTACCCGGTAGCATGTATGCCGCAGGCATGGTCTGTGGCTGCCGTTTATCTTCTGTTGCAATCGTGCCTTCAGGTGACGGTTGACAGTCCCAGAAGAATCCTTTCATTCGATAAGCCCGCGCTACCCGAATACCTGGAACGCGTTCGCATCCGCAATCTCATGGTAGGCTCCGGAGTCTTTGATCTGGAGTTGGAACGACGCGACTGGGATATTGGAATTCATCTCATCGCGAAACCGTCCGACTGGCAGGTTATTGTACGGAGATAGTTTCTTTGACATCAAATCCATATGAAAAATGATAAGCATTCATGGCTCTACAAGAACAGTTTGTCACTGGCATTACTGTTTTTGTTTTTGATCAGCATGGTTGGTCAGATATATACCGGTATGCAGGAGTATAATGACGAACGTATGGAGGATAATGTCCCTCCTGTAGCCTTGCCTCATTACCTGAAGAGCGGACATTTTCTGCAGAGTACTTTCGAAAACTGGGAGAGTGAGTTCCTTCAGATGGCTGCCTTCATTATTCTGACAATTTCACTGCGGCAGATTGGCTCGAGTGAATCGAAGCAGATTGATAAGGAAATGCCGGTTGATCGTGAACCCGATCCAAGACGCGAAGGAGCGCCATTGCCAGTGAGAATTGGAGGCATATCCCTTGCGTTATACAAGAATTCCTTGTCGCTCGTATTCGTACTGTTGTTTGTGGTTAGTTTCGCTTTACATCTGTACGGCAGCCATAAAGATTTCAACGAGGAGCAACTGCGGAAAGGCGAACCCGGCAAGACCATGGCGGCGTATCTTGGTGATTCGCGGCCATGGTTTGAGTCGTTCCAAAACTGGCAGAGCGAATTTATTTCGGTGGCCGCAATCGTGGTTTTGTCCATTTATTTACGCCAGAAAGGCTCGCCGGAATCCAAGCCGGTCGACACTCCCAATATGGAAACCGAAGGTTAACAAAGTCTGTGCCGCCTGGCGCCGAGGCCGGCTTCGGCGCCAAAAAAAGCCCCCGGCCTTTCCAGATTTTTCGTCATTTTTTAAATTTTGCGCCGTGTACAAAAAGTCATTAAAAAATTATGAAAAGGTTTTTTATGCCCTTGCGTACATGGCTCGCGGGTAGCATTCTGTTTGTACTCGCCCTAAGTCCTCTCATAGCTCTACCCGCTCCGGAACTGATCCTATACACTCCCTATAAAGGCATTTCGGTTTCGCCGGGTCAGTCGATTGACTACAACATCGACGTCATCAACAAGGCTGGCAGTGTACGCGATGCTACGCTTACCATTCGGGGTCTTCCCAAGGATTGGACCTACGAATTGAAATCGGGAGGATGGGTGCTTGAAACGCTCTCGGTGTTGCCCGATGAAAAGCGTGCTGTTACGCTGAAAGTGAATGTTCCTCTCAAAGTCAAGAAGGGTGTTTATCGTTTTAGTGTTGTTGCGGGAAACCTCGCGGTGCTTCCGTTGAAAGTCACGGTTGTGGAAGAGGGAACTTTTCGTTCCGAACTCACAACACAGCGGCCCAACATGGAGGGCAATTCCAACTCCACATTTACCTTTACTGCAGACCTCCGAAACATGACAGCTGAAGATCAGCTGTATGCACTCCGCGCGAATGCTGAACGGGGTTGGAACGTCTCCTTCAAAGCGGATGGACGGCAGGTGAGTTCAGTGAAAGTTGGTCCCAATCAACGTCAGAGCATCACCATTGAGGTAGATCCGCCGGATGTAATCGAAGCAAAAAGCTACAAGATTCCCATCATCGCGTCGACCAGTTCCACATCTGCTGAACTTGAACTGGAAGTCGTAATAAAGGGAAGCTATGCGATGGAGCTCACGACGCCTACAGGATTGCTTAGCACCGGAATTACGGCTGGGAAGACGCGACGTGTCGAACTCACAGTGATTAACAAGGGATCTGCGCCATTAACAAATGTTAAGCTCAATCACAGTGCGCCGATCAACTGGGATGTAACCTTTGAGCCGGCGAGCATTGACAGGCTCGAAGCGGGCGAACAGGCGCAGGTCTTTGCAACGATTAACGCTGATGAGAAGGCCATTGCCGGCGACTACGTTGTGACCATGGAATCGAAAACCCCTGAGGTTTCGTCGAAAGCCACCTTCAGGGTTTCGGTGAAAACGCCAATTCTGTATGGTTGGCTGGGTGTGCTGGTTATCGGTGGCGCCCTCGGTGGTGTATACACGCTGTTTCGCAAATACGGAAGGAGGTAGCCTTGGCTGATCATATAATAGAGATTTCCGCGCTGACGAAGCGATACGGAACCTATACCGCTGTCGACAACCTGAACCTGACCATAACGAAAGGAGAAATCTTTGGTCTTCTCGGTCCAAACGGTGCAGGTAAGTCGACAACCATCCTGATGATGCTGGGACTCACCGAGCCCACATCAGGATCCGTGACCGTGTGTGGCATCGACGCCACCCGAAACCCAATCGAAGTCAAGCGCAAGGTTGGCTATCTGCCCGAGGATGTGGGATTCTACGAGGACTACACAGGCCTGGAAAATCTGCTGTACACCGCTCAACTCAACGGCATGACGCTGGAAGCAGCAGAAGAGCGGGCGCACAATCTGCTGGAGCGCGTTGGATTGGCAGCTGAGGCCGACAAGAAAGCCGGTAAATACTCTCGTGGCATGCGCCAGCGCCTGGGACTGGCCGACGTGCTGATCAAAAGTCCGGAGGTAATCATTCTCGATGAACCCACACTGGGTATCGACCCTCAGGGGGTACGGGAGTTTCTGGCACTGATTGAAAAGCTCAGCCGTGATGAGGGGCTGACGGTGTTGCTATCGTCTCATCACCTCCATCAGATCCAGGAAGTTTGTGATCGTGTGGGTCTGTTTGTAAAGGGTAAGTTGCTGGCGGTGGGTACCATCGGGCAACTTTCGCAGGAACTGTTTTCGAATGAACCATTCTTGATCGAGGCCGGAATTGAGAGTTCGTCGGATGCCCTCAAGGAAAAGTTGGGAAGCATTCCGGGCGTCTTGTCCGTCGTGCCCGAAATGGGTGTATGGCGTATTGGCTGTAGCCGCAATGCTGCACCCGACATCGCGCGAACGGTGGTGGAAAGCGGGGCGACCTTGAATTACCTCAAGCAGAACCAGTACGGCCTGGATGATATTTACTACCATTATTTTGAGAAAAATGGAACTGCCCTTAGCGCTGCTTCGTAAGCTGCCATTTCGTTTCAGCCAACGGTCGGCATCGACGGCAGCCGATCCGTTTTGGGTTATCGTTCGCAAGGAGATCGCGGATCACGTGCGAAGCTGGAGATTTATCATCCTTGTCATACTCATAGCGATGACGTGTCTTGGGTCGCTGTACACGGCTGTTGGACAAATGGCCAAGGCAACGAAAGCTGACGATCCGGAGGGCGCATTCTTTTTCCTTAAGCTATTCACCATGACGGATGGCTCGTTGCCTTCATTCACGGTGTTCATCAGCTTTCTCGGGCCTTTGCTGGGCATCGCTCTGGGGTTTGACGCTATCAACTCGGAACAAAACCGCGGTACACTGAGTCGCCTTATGGCTCAACCCGTCCCGCGCGACTATGTGATCAACGCGAAGTTCACGGCTGCTTTGATCGTAATCACCGTGATGCTCTTTGCCCTCGGCTTTCTGGTGATGGGACTCGGGCTGATCAGGATCGGGATACTTCCCACCGCTGAGGAGTTCATGCGGATCATCTGCTTTCTACTGGTGAGCGTTTGCTACGTGGCCTTCTGGTTGAACCTTTCGATCTTTTTCTCGATCCGTTTTCGTCAGCCGGCAACGTCCGCATTGTCGAGCATGGCTGCCTGGTTGTTCTTCACGGTATTTTATCAACTGATCGTTAACGTCATCGCCCGCGTAGCGGCACCGGCTGAGACATCCAATCCGCTTCAAATCCTGAAGTATCAAGCGTTCGTGGCAAACCTGCTCCGCCTTGTGCCCAGCCAGCTTTTCAGCGAGGCGACTACCACGCTGCTGATGCCGTCAGTACGAAGCCTTGGCCCCCTTTCCTTTGAGCAGGTCTACGGATCGATACCGGCACCACTTCCTCTTGATCAAAGTTTGCTGATTGTGTGGCCGCAGCTCACAGGATTGATTGCGGCGACTGTAGTGTGCTTCGCATTGTCGTATGCATCCTTCATGAGGCGCGAAGTACGCTCGCGATAAATACGTCCTATGTGCCCTGTGTGGTTCAAAAAATTCTTTGAACCACACAGTCCTTCGGCAAACTCAGGAACCGTCACATAGGGGAGTTGCAAAGTTGGGGATATTTTAGCGACCTTTCGAGAAGCCTCCACTCTGCGTTCCCGCTATGGTCACGAGCCTGATGGAAAAAGACGACCTTCCCTTCGAATGGATCGACATCTCCAACCCTGAAAAGCAAGAACTGCGAGAAGTAGCGGCGAAGTACCATCTCCACAGCGCTCTAGTGGAGGATTCGCTGCAGCCGGAACATTTGCCCAAGTATGAAGAAATCGGAGATGTTCGGTTTCTCATCCTGCGTGTTTATAGTTCGAAGGCTGACAGTCAGTCGGATACCATCCAGGAACTCACGGACAAGATCGCGATCTTCATTGGTGACGGTTTTATCATCACGATACATCGGAGGCCTATTGACTTCATCGGAGATATCCGACAACGTTATGTAGAGACGCGAAAGTGTTTGTCGCCGTACGACGTCCTGCAGAAGGTCATACTTTCTTCCTTCCTTACCTACGAACGTCCCCTTGCTCAGCTCATGAACGAGATTGAAAAGTTCGAGCCTATGCTTTTCCTGCAGAAAAGGATGCCCGCCTTGTTGGAGGATCTGTATTACATTAAGCGGCAGGCGTATGTAATCAATAAGCTTCTCAATCTGTCACGCGGCATTGTGGATCACCTCGCCGAGAAGATACAGGCGCCTGACCTTAACAACCTCAAAGACGAGTTGCTGAGACAGTACACGAACAGCGATCATGTAATGGACCACTCTACAACGCTGCTCAACACCTATATTTCCCTAACATCACAACGCACGAATGAAGTCGTACGCGTGCTGACGGTCTTCTCCGTATTCTTCATGCCATTGACCTTTATTGTTGGGATTTATGGGATGAATTTCAAATACATGCCGGAACTAAGCTGGCCGTTCGGTTATCCCCTGTTAATCTTACTCATGGTCGTTCTCACGGTGGTGATATATGCGTGGTTTAAGAGGAAGGGGTGGCTCTGATGTGTTGATGTGTTAATG
>DATCLO010000081.1:0-33868 GCA_036563875.1 Cyclobacteriaceae bacterium | reverse complement strand
GAAATTTTTGCACCCCCACCGAAACCCACGGAACGGCCTGATTTTGAGGGCCTGATTGCTTACTTTTGAGTTTCCTTGTGTATACACCGGTCAGCAGCGCCACAAATGAGGAGGTCCTATTTTTTGCTGATTTTCAGCCTTTGCAGTCTCCCGGCCACCGCCCAGACTAACCAATGGATCCGGTTCGATCAGGAATATTTCAAAATCCCGACCGCCCAGGACGCTATTTACCGCCTCACTTATAGTGACCTCCAGAACGCCGGATTTCCTGTCAGTGCCGTAGACCCGCGCGCCCTCAAACTTTACCACCGGGGCACAGAAGTGGATATCCTGGTTACGGGTCAGGAGGATGGGAGCTTTGATCCCGGCGACTTCCTCGAATTCTTCGGTCGCCGTAATGATGGCACCCTCGATACGGAACTTTACTCCAGCCCTGCAGATCAACCGCATAAGTACCATAGCCTGTACTCCGACACCACGAGCTACTTCCTTACCTATGATCCGGCTATGACCCCATCACCACGACGTATGGCTGTGGTCCAGGAAGCTAACACCGACGGGCTTCCTGCCGAATCGTACCACTTCGACGAAAAGATGCTCGTCCTCATGGAGTCGTACTCCGCGGGCGAAAGTCTGGTGGACCTGATAACGGATACGAAGTTCATCAGGGGAGAAGGTTTCACGGGCATAGCCGTCAACCACGGACAATTTCGTGAGTACTCACTAACAGGAATATCCGACACGCACACTTCCGGACCCGCACCACGACTTGAAGTCCTC
Organism: Cyclobacteriaceae bacterium; assembly: GCA_036563875.1. GTDB lineage: Bacteria > Bacteroidota > Bacteroidia > Cytophagales > Cyclobacteriaceae > ZC4RG29. The sequence continues at coordinate 33,088 of DATCLO010000081.1, read as the reverse complement.
GTTGCCGGTCGCGGTCAGCAACCACACCGTTTCGAGGTGCTCGTAGGAGGCAACACTTCCTCCATGCGAAGCCTCGGTACATGGGATTTCAATGGTTACGACGTTTTCAAAGTCGAGATCGATATCAATTGGAGCGATATCGGCACCGACGGCACGCTCGTGATTCGCGTAGCGACCCTGGGTGATGCAGAGACCTTTGATCGCGTCAGCCTTTCGTATGCCAGGCTGCGCTATCCTCAGACAATCACCACTACCACCGAAAACAAGTTCATTAACCTGCGACCGAATGCTGGAGGCAAATCTTTTGTAACCATCCCCGGACTTCCGGCATCAGCACGGCTTTTTGATGTAACCGATCCGACACGCGTACGGCTCGTTGATGATCCGAGTGGAACGGTCATTAACAATACAACCAACGGACGACGTTTGCTGGTTGCCAGTGCACCAATCACACCGTCCATTCAAAGCGTCACGTTCCGCGAGTTTGAACCTTCCGACTACGACTACATTATTATTTCACACAAGTCGCTCATGAAACCCGCGATGGGATACAGCGATGTTGTACAGGCATATGCCGACTACCGTGCGAGCGCTGCGGGCGGTTCCTATCGACCCCTCGTGGTGGAAGTGTCCGAGCTCTACAACCAATTCAACTACGGCGAGATTTCTCCTCTGGCAATTCGAAAGTTCATGGAGTATCTCGCAGCTTCAAACCTTCCGAAGTACCTTCTTATCATAGGAGACGATCTCGACGTCTGGTACCTCTACTTCCGTCTTCAAAACAACTATCCGACCTACAAAAGCCTTGTGCCTACTGCGGGGTATCCGGGTTCAGATGCTTTTTACACGTTCAACTTGGCAGGCTTTACCAACGCACCAGCGGTTCCGACAGGAAGAATTGCCGCGATGAAGCCGGAAGAAGTGGCCGCCTACCTGAACAAGGTGAAGGAAATGGAGTCGCTTCCGCATGATGCCCTGTGGCGAAAGAACCTTCTTCACCTGAGTGGTGGAATTAACCCGGGAGAACCTGAACGATTCCGTGACTACCTGCAGGAATATCAGGCGACAGCCGAAGGATTGTATCTCGGCGGATCGGTTAAGTGGGCGGCGAAACAATCCACGAACCCCGTCGAATTTATCAACATCAACCAGGAGGTAAACCGAGGCCTGAACCTCATCACCTTCTTTGGACACTCCGCGTCGTCGGTTATCGACTTCGACATAGGCTTTGTTACAGATCCTAAGCTTGGGTACGATAATAAGGGGAAGTATCCCATGTTCCTCATTAACGGCTGTAATGCAGGATCTTTTTTCCTCAACGGTAAGCTGTTTGGTGAAGACTGGATTCTGGCCCCGGATCGTGGCGCGGTCGGATTCATTGCGCACACATCTTACGGTCTTGAGACGACGCTGCATCGCTATTCCAAAATTTTCTACGAGGTAGCTTTTGGTGACGAGAATTTCATTCACCGCGGTGTTGGCGACGTACAGCAGGAAGTCGCCATACGGTACATGCAGGGCCTCGCGCCGAATCTTGCCAACGTTGCCCAGGTGCAGCAGATGCTTCTGCTCGGTGACCCGGCCGTGTCGCTGTTCGGCACACGTCTGCCTGACTATGCCATCACGGAAGAAAATGTATTTATCGAAAGCTTCGATGGAGAACCGGTTACCGGGCAATCGGATTCTCTTGCACTGCAATTGATCGTTCCGAACTACGGTGCTGCAAAGAATGATACGCTTTGGATTCGCGTCACACGCACCCTTCCTGACGAAAGTACGGTCACGTATGATACCCTGTTCCCTGCGGTGCTGTACAGCGACACGCTCACGATAGTCGTTCGCAACAAAGACGTCTTTGCTGCGGGTCGCAATACGTTCACGATTGAGATCGATCCAGACAACACCATTGCCGAACTTAACGAGGACAACAACTCCTTCACGTTTGAATTTTTGCTCCCTCTGAACCGAACACGAAATCTTTTCCCTCATGATTTCGCGATCGTCAACGAAGTGGAGGTCGATCTCACATTTCAGGCTACTGATCCCCGTACTGTCGGGAGGAGCTTTTTCGTCGAGGTAGACACAACACATACTTTCAACAGCCCATACAAATCCTCCTTCACGATCAGCGGCGACGTGTTCAATCGCCAACACATTCAGTTGCTGACGAAGGATTCGCTCACGTACTATTGGCGTACCCGACTTGCTGACCCCACCCCTGAGGAAAGCAACGAGTGGGAGTTGAGTTCATTTACCTACATCGACGGAGGATCGGAAGGATGGGCACAGGTAGACTTCCCTCAATTTCTCGAGAACCGATCAGAAGGATTTGTGCTGGATACGCAAGCCGAGGAAATGGGATTCAGAGAAACTGTGACCGATGTATACATTAAAAATTACGGATCAGGCGTACCGGGTGTCACGCAACTCGACGTGTCGGTTAAACTTAACGGCACCGAGTATCAAATCAACACCCAGCAGAAAGCATGTCGCCTAAACACGATCAATCTTATTGCTTTCGACAAGAAAACAACAGTGCCGTATGCTCCTGTGCCTTTCATCTTCCAGGATTTTCGTACGTGCGGTCGACAGCCTCAGGTCATCAACAGCTGGCGCACCAATGAATTTTACGGCATAGAACCTACCACTGGTCTGCCGGGTGGCCCGGGCGGCGCCGTGGACCTCATTGCGTCTGGTGATTCGGTCGTGATTTTCTCGATCGGCAATGCGCTTTTTTCACTGTGGCCAGCGGACGTCAAGTCGAAACTTGGTGAACTGGGCATTTCAGTTGCCCAAATTGAATCGTTACAGGACGGACAACCGGTAGTAATCTTTGGAAAGAAGGGGACGCCACCCGGATCGGCACGCGTGTATGTAAACGGAACAACCCCGCTTATCCAGCAATCTCTTGAAGTGAGCGCCACGGTTACCGGTGGTTACGATTTCGGGACGATGACATCGGAGCGAATCGGGCCGGCTCTGGAGTGGCATGAAGCTTTTCAAAATACAGCGACGCCAGAACCTCAGGATGTCCTGTCGATCGATCTGATTGGGGAAGACCTGGAAGGTAACACATCGCTGTTGATTTCGGGACTAGATGCTACGACCGACCTGTCATTAGTTGATCCTGAGCAATGGCCATACCTGCGCCTGCGGTTCCACGCCGAAGATGAGCTGAACCTCACACCGGTTCAGTTGCAATCGTGGATCGTCACGTACACACCTGTGGCAGAAGGTATTGCGCTTTTTGTGGATGATGCCAGTCCGGAAACTTTACGCGAAGGACAGGTGTGGACAAAAACCTTTGGCTTTGCCAACATATCCTCGGGCACATTTTCAGATTCGCTCCAGGTTCAGTTCAGGATGACCAACAAGGTTACCCACCAGCAGCAGGTATCTACGTTTCGTATTAAAGCCCCCGCACCGGGAGACACGACTACATTCTCAATTCAAGCAGAGACCTTAGGCTTTACAGGCAAGAACGATCTCGAGGTGTTTGTCAATCGAAGGATTTTACCCGAACAGGTGTATGAGAACAATCAACTCTATATCCCGGACGGTCTCGAGGTCGAACCCGATGTCTTCAAGCCTGTGCTGGAAGTAACGTTTGATGGAAGGGCGCTTGCCGACGGCGACTTTGTGTCAGCAAACCCGACAATCGTCCTTCGGATGTGGGATGAGAATGATCATTTTCTCAAGAAGGATACCGTGGGTATTCGGATGTTCCTCGAATATCCGTGCCCGCCTTGCAGCGGCGACCCTTCTGTGTACTTCAGTCGCGCCGATGTTGAGTGGTTTCCGGCAACAGCGACCTCAGACTTCATTGTGAATTTCACGCCGTCCGACTTACCCGATGGTGAGTATCGTTTCAGCGTTTCGTTCGAGGACGCATCCGGCAATGCCATAGGTTCGGAACCCTATTCGATAACTTTCCGCGTACAACGTGAAGAATCTGTCCTCATGCTGGCGCCGTATCCAAATCCGTCTCCCGGCTTTGTAGTGTTTACCTTCATCGTGTCTGGTGAGGATGCTCCGGATGCAATGGATGTGACGGTTATAAGTCCGGACGGGCGTGAATTACGGCATCTTTCACCACGCCAGATTGTAGTCGGCACAAACGAGATCATCTGGGATGGCACATTGGATTCCGGACAGCCACTTCAGAACGGCCTTTACCTCTATCGTGTCAGGCTCTGGCGCAACGGCGTTCCGCAAATGATTAAGGTCCCCGTGCAGACTAAGTACCTACAGGGAGGTTACGGCAAGATCATGCTGCTCCGGTAATCAGCGCGAGTATTTCATCGCCCGAATGACGCGCTCTGCGCGACGATCCGCATACATGTTATGGACAGATGCGATTGCCCATATCGCCGCGGGCAGCCAGCCGATGATGGTGATTTGCAGAATTAGGCAGACAATACCGGCAAGTATCTTGCCCTGCAGTATCAGGGAAAGCCAGGGGAAGAAGAAGGCAATCAGATATCGCATAGTCAACTAAGATGTTCTATTCGTTACGCAGTGTTGTTGCGGGGTTGAGCAGCGCGGCGCGAATCGTCTGTGAGCTTACGGTAACTATCGCGAGCAGGATCGCCGCCACCGCAGCCAGCGCAAAGGTGACCGGACTTAGGGTAATGCGGTACGCGAATCCGGACAACCACTCATTCATAAGATACCAGGCTACAGGCCAGGCGATGATATTGGCGATCACGATCAGGATAATTACCTCGCGCGTGAGCAATTGAACAATGTTTGACACAGATGCTCCGAGTACTTTGCGTATGCTGATTTCGCGTGCGCGCTGTAGGGTATTGAATGTTGTCAGTCCGAACAATCCCAACGCTGCGATGAAGATCGCCAGCGCCGCAAAGATCAGGAACAATTCGCTTTCCTTCTGTTCGCTTTCGTAAAGTTGTCGGTAGGAGTCGCTGAGGAAGGTGTAGGCAAAAGGTACATCCTGTGCAAATGTCTTCCACACCTCTTCGATATGCTGAAGTCCCTGCTGCATATTCGTCGGATCAATAGCCACCGACATTATTGTACCGTTATAGTTCCGGCCCATGTGGAATACGATGGGTACAATGTTCTCGTGCAGCGATTCAAAGTGAAAGTCCTTAATCACGCCAATAATGCGCCCTTCGCGACTTCCATAGCGAAGCATTTTGCCGGGCGCTTCCTCAACATCCCAGCCAATCATGTGCACCGCCGCCTCATTGAGAATGTATGCGGCGGTATCGTCGCTCATTACATCCTTTGAAAAGGTGCGACCGCTGGCCAGGGAGATTCCATACGTGTCGAAGAACTCGTGATCTACCATCACATTCTTGATCACGACGTCGGTGGGCACGAGCGAATCACCCTTTTGTACCTGAGCGCCTTGTGTATCGAGGAGCCTGCGTGTCGGGATGCGGCTTGAGCGTGTGACGTTCCTGACGGCAGGATTTCGCAGCAATTCCGTCCGGAAGGCGTCGTAGTGTTCGTCAATCCCTTCGCCGCCAAAGGACAAAGCTACAATCTGATCTTTCCTGTAGCCGAGGTCGCGATTGTTCAGGAAACGCAGTTGGTCTGTCGTTACCAGGGTTGCGACGATAAGCACGATCGACACGGCGAACTGTGAAACCACAAGTACGCGGCGTACGGCTCCGCGACCCCCGGCCGATGTTTGGCCCTTGACGATCAACGCCGGTTTGAAGCCGGAGAGAATCAGGGCAGGGTAAAAGCCTGCTAGTACTCCAACAAGTACAGCAACAGTAACAGCAGTAACAATAAAATTGGCATGGGTGATAAGGTTTAATTGTAGGTTCTTACCGGTGAATTCATTGAGCCAGCCCAGTGAAACTGCCGTGAGGGCAACCGCCACAGCAAGCGCCAGCAAAGCGGTCAGGACTGATTCACTGAGAAATTGAGACACGAGTTGATGCTTGTAGGCGCCGACGACTTTTCGCAATCCTACCTCTTTCATGCGCTTGGTTGCCCTGGCAGTAGAGAGGTTCACGAAATTGAAGCAGGCGATGAGAATAATGAAGAGCGCGATGGCCCCCATCATATACACATTGTTGATATTACCGTTGGCTTCCAGCTCGGTATCGAGGTGGGAGCGAAGGTGAATGTCGGTGAGTCGTTGGACGAAAAGGTTGGTCCACGACGAAGGCGCGGGAGCGTCAGGTCCTTCCGCAGGACCCATGTGCTTGTCGATGAAAGCAGGAAACGCAGCTTCGGTACGCTCCGGATCGAAGTCATCATTTACGAGTATGTACGTCGCGAATGAGTTGTTGCTGAAGTCAGTTTCGAGCCGTCGCTTCCCGTACACGTTATCGTTTTCAAGCGTGCTGAAGGCAACGAGAATTTCCGGATGCCAGTGGGACTGAGCAGGGAATGATTCAAATACGCCGGTGATGGACAAAACTAACCCGCCGTCCACACGCAATTCTTTGCCGACGACGTCAGTGGTGCCGAAGAATCGTATCGCCGCTTTGTCTGATAACATCGCCGTAAACGGTTGAGTGAGTGCTGTCTGGGGATCTCCTGACAGGATCGGCACGGTAAATATTTTGAAGAGCGAAGGCTCTGCAGCAAAGGTGTTAGGCTCCTGGAAGCTCACCTTCCGCTCGCCGCCCTCTTCGATGGTGAAGGTGAGGTTAGTCCTTAGGATTCGAACGACTTCCTGAATGTCCGGAAAATCATTTTTCAAAAGCGGACCAAAGGGAGGAGCGAGGTGTCCGAGATGAAGGTTCACGCTGCCGTCATGTGAAAGGAAATTTCGCGTGACGCGATAAATCCTGTCTGCGTTTTCGTGATAGCGGTCGTAGCGCAGTTCATCCGAAATGTATGTGTAGATCAGGAGGCAGCAAGCCATGGCAAATGCCAGTCCTCCGATGTTGATGAGCGCGACGAGTTTACTTCGGAAGATTGATCGTAACGCAACGATGAAGTAATTATATAGCATGCGGCGCCGGTCGGGTTATAGTGATTAGACTGAATTTGAGCTTGCTATGTTACAGTTGATCGAGTGGGCCAAAAATCACGCCGGGAAAAAAATCCCCCATTTTGTATCGCTTTTGGGCTTTTACTGTTCGAAAGCGGGCACTGCCTTGTACGAATATGTTCAGGTCGGACGAAAGGAGGGCTTTAAACAGGGAGTTTATAATGTTGCTGCACTTTTTTACCTTGTCAGGCGCGGACAATTGATCCCATGGAAAGATCTGCTCGTAGATGCCTTCAAATAGGGATTCTGTTATCATGCATTCTGCTCGTGGCGGCGTGCAGCACTGAACGCGAAGCGGTGTATCGCTGGCGGGGAGAGGATGAAGGAAGGACGCTTACGCTTCGGCGTGACAAGACTTTCGTACTGGAAGTTGACGGTGGCTACTTCTACCGCGTCGACACCGGCCGTTACGCCATTAGGGGCGATACTTTGATACTCAACCCTGAGCGGGCCCTGACTTCCATCGATTCACTGATCGAAATGGACCAACGCTACGATGGCCGCCGGTACATGGAAGTAATGCAACCTGAAGTGACTTTTGATAAACAGAACCGGGTATCAGTAACTGAATATCGGGGTTTGATCTTCCCGAGCGTGACAGTCAATGGTGAGGTCGTGCTTCAAATCGACTCTACTGACACTTCATTTCGCAGACTCGTGATTCCGGATTCTGTGGAAGTGAGATCGCTGATGATCCGTGTGCCGGATGAGCGCACTTGCCCGCCGGAATTGACTTTCCGCGTCACGGTTCAGCCGCGAAATCCGCCAACAACCAGCTTCCGCATTGTCTTACGTTCGCCCGATATGCGGCACGAATACCTGGGAGGATTCCGTTGGTTAATCCGTGGAGATACCGTGTACGCCTCTTTCGTTGACGAACGTTGCGCGCCGGGCACAATCCGGTTAGTCAAGACTAGTGCTGAGAACCTTCCTTAGTCGAGGTGGGAGACACGCGCGTTTCCTACAACGAGACGGTGATTGACGTGGGCGTTGCCTGCATACATCACCTCGCCCTCTCCGAAGGTACTAATCTTTAGCTCGTCGTCAGTGTGCAACTGCAGGCTGCTTTCCCCGAAAATCGTAGCTGTGGCGTAATAGCTTTTGAGGGCGACGGTGTTGATGTCGTTGTTGCCATACAGGCTGTACTTTTGAAAATCAGCCTTGCCATTGTCTATCCTGAGCTTGTTTTCACCGTACATTCTCGTGACGAAATATTCAGTATTGACTGAAGCAAAGGTCATGTCGTTCTCGCCATAGGCACGCAGGGCGAAACGGTCCGAGCGTATGGGATCGAGACAAGCGAGCTCCTGGTTGCCCCTGATCTCAAGTTCTTCCAGCGACCGGTAGGTAACATACGCAGTGAGTCGGGCATCAGGGTACATGGGGGTGGTCGTATATCCGTATTTATGCTTTTTCTCGGCGTATTTCGCCTTATCCAGATATATGTGCAGCGTACGGCCCCGCTGCTTAACGTTGATCTTTTCAGCTGGAACGCCTTCGTATACCAGTCGGATGCTTTCCTGGTCACCCTGGGTTAGGACAAGGTTGATGTGCGGAGAGGCTATAATCTTGCTGAAGGGCTTTAATTGCGAGGTGATCTCCTGTGCCGCCGCGGATGTGATCAGGGCCAGCGACACAACAATGGTGAGGGTGACATTTTTCATGAAGATTTATGGGTTTGTCTGTACCGATACAGACTCATTTTCATTGCCCAAGGTTGCACGAGTCTAATCATTTCGCAAAGAATCTACCGGTTTTCCTACGGCAGCATTAAACGCCTGGAAGCTTACGGATAGCACGGCGATCCCGATCGTCAGTAAGCCGGCAACCGCGAATATCCACCATTCAATCGAAACGCGATAGGCAAACTGATCCAGCCATCGCCGCATAAACCACCAGGACACGGGCCAGGCCAGAAGGTTAGCAATGATCACCAGCCTCAGAAAGTCGGCATTCAGCAGAGCCAGGATCTGGTTTACACTTGCGCCCAGCGCCTTCCGTATGCCAATCTCCTTCGTGCGCTGTTCTACTGAAAACGCCGAGAGGCCGAGCAGTCCAAAACACGCAATGAAGATGGCGATGCATGTCAACAACGTAAAGAGCAGGCCCATCTTGCGCTCGGAACTGCTCTCGTGCGCAAAATTTTCCTCCACCAGGGAATACTCAAACGGAGCACCTCCCGAGTACTTGGTAAAGATTTCTCGAATCGTTTCAATCTTCCGCTCCGTCTCGCCGGGCGTGAGGCGGATAGCCATCTCCCAACCGGGTATATCACCGAGGAGGAAGGCGACGGGGCTAATGGAATCTTTGAGCGACTGAAAATTGAAGTCGCGCACAATTCCGATAATATTCCTCATTCTGATGCCCGGTCCTGCATCATAGGTGATGACGCTTTCCACGCCTTCAATGTTGAGATTCCGCGCGGCTGTCTCGTTGAGGATCACCGCCAGCGTATCGTAGGGTAGTTCCCTTGAGAAATAGCGTCCTCGCACGAGACTATATCCCATAGTCTCGAAATGATCGTGATCTACTTCGTATACATTGATCAGGAAGTCGCGTGTCGTTCCCTCCGGCCGGACAAGCGCCTGCCAGTCTACGTTAGGAGGAAGGCGGCTTGCATAGCTCGCCGACACGATGTCTGGATGCTGAAGTAATTCGTCCTTAAAGGCAGCTGCGTTTCCGCCAAGGTTTCGGGTGTGAAGAAGGTTGACGAGATTAGACTTGTCGAAACCTACATCGACGCGACGAAGGTAGGCCAGCTGATGGTACACAACGAGCGTGGCGACGATGAGTCCGGTCGAGATAAAGAACTGAAACACTACAAGTGCATTGCGAATTCCATAACTCCGCACACTCGCACGAAGTTTACCGCGAAGAGACTCTGCCGGACTGAACTGAACCAGATAGAATGCCGGATAACTTCCGGCGACAGCACCAGTTATGATGACAAACAACAACGCGCACAGTATGAATACCGGGCTTCCCATGATGGCCAGGGTCAATTGCTTCCCGGTGAAATAGTTGAATGGGCCGAGCAACACGATCACCAGCAGCAGCGACAAAACCAGGGCTACCAGCACATAGACATACGACTCCATCAGGAACTGTCCCATGAGGCGCGCGTTTTGCGCTCCCGCAGCTTTCCGTACTCCGATTTCCTTGTATCGACTTGCAGACCGGGCGGTGAACAGGTTCGTAAAGTTGATGCACGCTAAGGCGATGATGAAAAATCCGATAGTCGCGATAATGTACACATTACGGATATCGCTATTCTTTTCGATTTCGCCGTCCAGGGCAGAGTACAGGTGGATACGCGTGAGCGGCTGCAGAATAGGAGTTACGTCGTTTCCCTGTTCACGGAACTGGTCGATGTCGATTTGAGCCATTGTCCGCAATTGCTCGGCGAGGCTCTTTTTGTAAATCGACTCGATGTTTACACGAACTGAATCGGGGTTAACCCCTTCGCGCACCTTTATATATGCATATACTGCCCCGTCAGTCCAGTTGTTGGCATGATCCGTCCATGAATTGAGTGAGAGAATATGTGTGAAGTGAAAGTGTGATTGCAGTGGCGGATCTTCGGCGATGCCCGAAACGTTGGCATGGTAACCCTGGGCCAGCACCAGTGTCTTGCCCAGCGGCGAGGTATCATGTCGTCCCTGGTATCCAAAATATCTCCGTGCTGCCGACTCTGTAATCACAATCTTCCCTGGACTGCTGAGAACGGTGTCGGGATGTCCGGCGACCAATTTGAAATCCCAGAAGCGAAAGAAATTCGGATCCGCAAGAAGCAGATAGTTTTCTGTAAAGGCCTTGTCTTCGTAGCGGATGGGGAACGTCTCCCAGCTGGTCATGCGAAGGAAAGATTCGATGTCGGGGCAGCCGGCAGCGAATGTTGGTCCCACGGGAAACCCTACCTCCGACGAACGCAGCGACTTGCCTTCGAGAATGCCTGTGGCAGCTACTCGATAGATGCGATTCGCATCTGTATGAAATCGATCATAGGCGAGTTCGTCCTGCACATAAAGAACAATTAGGAGGCTGCAAGTGATGCCGAGGGTCAGGCCTGTAATGTTGATCAGGGTGAATACCTTGTGCCTTACGAAATATCGCAACGCGATCTTCAGGTAGTTCTTAAGCATGACTTGCGTTCACGATGGGTTCGGCTGGATGGGCTTTTTGAAGTTGAAAGTTAGTCGGATTTTCCAATATTTTCGATGCTTTCTTAAGCTCCTTCTTTTTGTCGCTTGATCTTGACTTTCGCAATCGGCCCCACGGAGATGGGCACTTTCTCTGTTTCCACGTTGGCTGCCTCGAGTCCATACATTTCTGCCGTCGAAAGGCTAAAACGTTTGATGATGCGGTACCCCTGGATGATCAGGCGCTCAAAGTTGGATATGTCGCTGTCGCTCGAGGCCCAGGAGTGTATGATGATAAATTTGAAATCGGAGAACATGCTGTACTTATGCAGCGACGGATAAGGGCTCACGAGGTCGATCTCCCCGTTGTCAGCCATCTCATGAATGATCTTGCTGAACAGCAGATTTACCCTGTGCGGTGTTTTGAATCCCAGTATCAGACGTACAAAGAAGCAACGCTTGGGGATAATGGTATCAACCGTGTACTTGCTCGTGTAGGGCGTGTCAACCGTGTCAACGTGAAGGAACCAATACACGTCGGCCCGCTTCGGCCTCTTCCTGAAAATCGAATAAATGATGTTTGAGTCGATATAGCGCATGCTATTCGCCATGGCGAGGTAGACCAGGTTCGTTGCTTCTTTCGGTACGGTCGTATCCTGCTGAAGGTCCTGCAGCATGCCAACATAGTGCTTGAGGTCGACAAACTCTGTATGCCGCTCACGCAGCCTGCGTGCGCGCATGAGCACATACATGATCAGATAAAAGAAGGAGGCAATAACGAACGTGAACCAGCCGCCGTGCGGAAATTTGTCGAGGTTGGATATGAGAAACATGCCTTCGACGGCAAAGAACGTAATGCCGATCATTGTCGATTTGACCACGGACTTCTTCGCCGTTGCAAAGTAGAAGACCAGCAACGACGTCGTCATCAGCATATCGACTGTGATAGCGAGCCCGTATGCCGATTGCATTTGTGTGGAGTACTGGAAGAACAGCACCACGACAACGCATCCTACCATCAGAATCCAGTTGATGGAAGGAATATAGATCTGCCCGCGAACCACGCTCGGATAACGCACACGGGTGGCCGGCCAGAGTTTCAGTTTCATCGCTTCGTTGATGAGCGTGAAGGTTCCTGAGATCAACGCCTGGCTTGCGATGCACGCGGCCATTGTGGCGATGAGGATGCCATATCCGAGCATCCACTCCGGCATGATTGCGTAAAATGGATTCGTGTTCCCAAGTGTCGTGCCTTCCTGGGTAAGCAGCCACGCACCCTGTCCGAAGTAGTTCAGCAGGAGGCAAACTTTTACAATACCCCATCCCACGCGGATGTTTTCCTTGCCGCAATGGCCAAGATCTGAGTACAGTGCTTCAGCCCCTGTAGTACAGAGAAAAACTGCTCCCAGTATCCAGAATCCTCCAGGGTAGTGGGTAAGGAGCCGGTATGCGTAATACGGATTAAAGGCATTGAGTATTGACAGGTTATCTCCGACGTGTATCGCGCCAACAGCACCAATGAAGATGAACCAAATCAGCATGATGGGTCCGAAGGTTTTTCCCAGCATCGTCGACCCAAACTGTTGGGAAAAGAACATGCCGACAATAATGAGGACAACGATTGTCAGCACCGTCTTGTGACCTATGTCCGGCACGAGCATGTTAAGTCCTTCCACGGCGGAAGTCACACTGATCGCTGGCGTGATGAAACCATCAGCGATCAGGGTAGCACAGCCTAGTATGGCAGGATAGATCAGCCATTTAACCTTGTAGCGCCGGACTAACGCATAGAGGGCAAAGATTCCACCTTCACCTTTGTTGTCGGCATTTAAGGCGAGAATGACATACTTTACTGTCGTGATGATCGTGAGGGTCCATACGATACACGACAATCCGCCGATGATGAGTTCGGGATTAATTTGGTCGTCGCCGGCAATAGCTTTGAACACGTACAGCGGTGACGTACCGATGTCGCCGTATATGATACCGAGCGAGATCAGAACGCCGGCAGAGGAGAGGTTCTTGTGGCGTTGCGTCAGGTCCATGACATGTACGCCAGCAATAAGGCGCGTAACAATGGAGTACCCATTCGGGTGGTGGCTACCTTCAAAATCGGGGCAAATTTAGCCGGCCGCCCTGCAATACCAAATCAAATGTCAGGAATAAAAGGGGCTGCGGGCTGCCGGGAATAATGTCGGCTGACCGCCGTGCTAACAATTTTCCCGTTTTTGGTCCTTTGCAAACGAAAACAGCCCTTATTTTTGTCTTACGTTCAAAAAACCAATCCTTTATGCTCAGGAATTTAGTGCTTTTAATGCCCGTTGCCGGTTTGTTGGTCATCGGTTGCGGTACACAGGATAAAGAAAGACTTCAGTCGCGCATCGACTCCCTGGAAGTGGAATTGCAAAACAGCCAGAAGGTAGCGCAAACACTTCAGGAAGTAGGCGTCCTTCTGGACTCGATCGACGCCAGTCGCCAGATGCTGAAAGTGAACATTGTAGAGGGTACGACGTTCGACGACTACACTGCCCGCATGCGTGACCTCAAGAATTATGTTGCAGAAACAGAAAAGAAGATAGACGCACTCGAAGAAGACTTAAAGAAGCAAACCAGCGGAGCTTCATCACTTCGGGCGACTATCAGCAGACTGCGTAAGGACTTGCAGTCGAAAACCGAGGAGATCGCCGTTCTCCAGGAGCAAGTTGAAAAATTCCGCAGTGAAAATGAAAACCTTGTCCAGACCGTAGGCCTTCAGGAAGCCATGCTGGAAGACAAGGAAGCTGAAATACTCGCAAAGCAACAGGAACTTGCCCTCATTGAAGCGCGCATCCAGGAACTTATGATTCAGTCAAAGATGACTGAGGCTGATGCCTACTATGCGCGCGCCGCAGCCGTAGAGGAGGCCGCTAATCGTACGAAGCTCGCGCCACGCAAAAAGCGTGAAACCCTGGCTGAGGCAGTCGAACTTTATAAGAAAGCCTTGTCCCTTGGCAAGGAAGAGGCGCAGGCCAAAATCGACGAACTGGAGAAGAAAATCTGATCCTGATTTTCCCGTAGGTAAGGTTATTCGCTCGAAAAAACGCGTTGGAGTGGTCCACCTGGCCGTGGTGTGACCGCACAATTCCCTTTGAAGGACACGTCCGGGGTTGTATACTTGCGTGATGTCTTCCCCAACGCTCAATGAAATAAAGGCGCCTATCGCCGGCGAGATGAAAGACTTCGAGCTGAAGTTCCGGGCATCAATGAAAACCCGGGTGCTGCTGCTCGATAAGATCATGGACTACATTGTTAAGCGCAAGGGAAAGCAGATGAGGCCCATGTTCGTCTTCCTCAGCGCTGGCACCACCGGAAGGATAAGAGAGTCTACGTTCCGTGGCGCTTCGCTCATCGAGTTACTTCACACGGCGACACTTGTACACGACGATGTGGTAGATGAAGCCAATTATCGCCGTGGCTTTTTCTCCGTAAATGCCTTGTGGAAGAACAAGGTCGCCGTACTGGTCGGCGACTTCCTGCTGTCGCGCGGCCTCCTGTTGTCAGTAGAGAGCCAGGATTTCAACCTGCTCCAAATCGTAACCGATGCGGTGAAGGAAATGAGCGAAGGCGAATTGTTGCAGATTGAAAAGTCGCGCCGCCTGGACATAACGGAAGAAGTTTACTTCGACATCATACGGCAGAAAACTGCCTCACTCATTGCTTCGTGTTGCGCAGTGGGTGCAAGCTCCTCAGGTGCAGATGCCAACGCTGTTAATCGCATGTGGCAATTCGGTGAAAAGATCGGGATGGCCTTCCAGATCAAGGATGACTTGTTTGACTACGGTGAGTCTGAGATTGGCAAACCGCTCGGGATCGACATCAAAGAGAAGAAGATGACGCTACCACTCATCCATGCACTGTCGAAAGCACCGTGGCTGGAACGGAGGAAGATCATACGAACCATTCGCAATGATAGCGACAAGCCGAAGAAAGTACGCGAGGTGATTGACTTCGTTCGCGCTTCGGGCGGCATCGAATACGCGCAGCAAGCCATGCACAAGTTCCATGCGGAGGCCCTTGAAATCCTTGATACATTTCCGGATTCTGTTTATCGCAAGTCCCTTCGGCAGCTCGTTCAATTCACGATCGACAGGACCATATAAAAAACGATACCCCTGCCGGTCAGAGCAAGGGTACCAACTTATATATGTACTGGTAAAGAAATTTCAGGCGCTGATGCGGGAGCGTCCAGCCTCGAGGATCGCATAGTCTTTCCAATCCTGGTAGCTCTTCGGGTCAAGCATTTCCAACGCAGGTCCCGAGTTCTCTGGAACAAACTCGCCATCTTGTTCCCACCACAACCGCGCAAAGTGCTTTGCCCTTTCGCGGTCAACACCCTCGAACAGGTTGATGCAAGTGTCGGAAATCATCCAGGGATGCGGTATGCTGCTGTACTTTTCGAAGATGAGGCTTCTCATTCTCGTGCCCTGTTCGTCGTTACGGAAGTGGGAGATTGTATACGACATCGTCTCAGGTTCGGTCATCACCATATCCCAATATTTCCGGGATGTAACGACCTCGGCAGTAGTGAGCAGGTAACCGAAGCCCCTGTCGATCTGCTCACGAGTGATCGGACACCGGGCCTTAAGCTCCTTCTTCTTGGGGCTGGTCTTTCCGAATAGCTTGCTGAATAGTGTCATGGTCTCAATAGTTAGCGCAATAACGCGTGTCCGGGTTTGCCTCGTATACCATAGATACTCCAGAAGCCGCGAATAGTTGCATGTATGACTGAAAAAGTTCGCAAAAAGTTACAAGCTAACCTAAAAAATCACGGTTCTTTCTACATCTGGCCTGCTTTCTGTCGCTTTTCGTAGTGGGCGAGAAATTCTTCGAGCTTCTCTACCGGGATCTTCTTTGCTATGATCTTCTTCCTGTTGTCGAGTACATAAATGGTCGGATACTGTACGGAATCGTACAGATCCTGGTAGGGACCGACGTATGTCCGGGGACCATTTACGGTGATCCACTTCATCCCCATCTCCTTAATATAATTCGCCATCTTCGCCATCGAAGTATCGGAAGAGACGGCAAACACCTCAACATCGAAACGCGTCTTGTTCTTTTCATAGAAGTCGACAAGCTTTGGTGTCTCCTTCCGGCAATGGCTGCAGTCGGGGTCGAAGAAATAAATAATCGTGTACTTTGACTTGATATCGTACAACGCACGCGGCTTGAAGTTCACATCCTGCATGATCAGGTTGGGACCAGTATTTCCCAGCAAACTCTTGCGGAGCCGGTCTGCGTGTTCCTTCATGTTTTTCTTCATCTGAGCGTTCGCCCAGTAATCCATCTCGCCGTTGGCGAAGTATTTATCGTTGAGATACACGAACACCGCATCAAGCCCCATGATGTCCGGGTTCTGATACTTCAGTACGAGCTGGAAAATAAGGTACTTGTAGGTCTCGGGATTCTTCTTCGCTTTGCTCACCATAAACTCTATGGCGCGGATGACCGTGTCGGGGTCTGGGGCGTAGAGTCTGTCGAGGTATTCATAAACCTTATCGCGGTAAAAGGCCTTGGGCATGCGAATCAATGCATCGTCAGCAAGGTCAAATTCATCGAAGAAATGTTCGCGATACCACTTGAGCTGAAACGTTGAATCGATCCTACCGTCAGCCCGTTTCGGTGGTTCCGGGGCTTTGAGTGGACGTGTCGCCAGGAATATCTTGCTCGTTATGGTGCCGGGATGTTCGCGTATAATCTTTTCGTGGTATTCGGAAACCTTCGCGTTTACTGCGTCGAGTTTCTCGCGCGCAGCTTTCTTTGCTTCTTCAGATGCTGTGCTGTCCTGGATCACGGCGACGAACGGCTGGGCCTCGTCATGGCGCGCTTTATTGAAGCGCATGTTCTCGAAAAAGATCGTGTTGTCGGTATCGCCGGTAACCTTCATGTTCTCGATGTACCCTGACGTGTCCGTCTCCAGTTTGAATTGCTGGTCGGCTCCTACGGCGAACTCCAGCAAGCGCGTTTTGTTGAGCGCGATGAGGTAAATCCCCTGTGGCAGCGCTTCCGATCCTGTGAAACGAAACTCACCATTGCCGTCGACTACGGCGGTATCCCGGCGGTAGGTACTTTCTCCATAATAGTATCCGAGCCACACCGTTGTATCACGGAGTCCCTTGATCCTGAACTGGAGGTCGTAGCCTTGCTGTCCGAGTACCGGAAGCGAGGACAATAGAGCCAAAACGACTAAACTGATGCGCATTGAGGGTTCATTACATCACAAATCTCTCAAATTCCGTGCAGGAATTGCAAATTTATTTCGACCGGTGGAACTGCGATGTAGTAGTCATCTCGCGGATTTAGGCGGGTTGTTGCCTAACGTACGATTTCATAGTTTTGTGCGGCCTCAGCTATGACGTTGCAAATCAGGAACCTCACGAAGATCTACGGACAACAACGTGCTGTCGACAACATCTCGTTTGAAGTGGGGCGCGGAGAGATCGTAGGATTTCTCGGACCGAATGGCGCTGGCAAGTCGACTACGATGAAGATCGCCACAACGTACCTTCCGCCAACATCAGGAAGTGTTCTGGTTGAGGGACTGGACGTAAGTCGCCATCCGCAGAAGATCAAACGCATCATCGGCTACCTGCCGGAACACAATCCACTCTATACTGATCTGTACGTTCGCGAATACCTGCGTTTCGTCGGTCGCTTTTATGGCATGCGAGGTCGTACCCTTACCGCCGCGGTAGATCGGATCATCGAGGTGTGCGGACTGACCGCTGAACGACACAAGCGTATCGAGATGCTGTCAAAGGGTTATCGGCAGCGCGTCGGACTCGCGCAGGCGTTGCTTCACGATCCGCGCGTGGTAATCCTGGATGAACCAACTTCAGGACTCGATCCGAATCAGATTCTTGAAATCAGAAAACTCATTCGCGATACCAGTCGCGATAAGACAGTAATTTTTTCTACCCATATCCTGCAGGAGGTGCAGGCGATCTGCGACCGGGTGGTCGTCATCAACAAGGGTAAGCTTGTTGCTGATGACAAACTCGACCGCCTCTTGGCGCATGCATCCCGAAAACCGGCCATCGTTGTTGAGTTTGGCGTTCCTGCGGATGTGGAAGAGCTCAGCCGGATAGCGGGTGTGGCGTCCGTCGACGTGCTGGAGGGCAATCGCTACAGGATTGCAGCTGCCGAAGGTGCCGACCCTCGCCCCGAGATTTTTCGCTTTGCCGCAGACCGCAACCTTCCACTCCTGGGCTTGCGCCAGGAGGAAGGCTCGCTGGAAGATGTATTCCGTGAACTCACGCTTCAATCACAGCAGGCATGATCCAGGTTCTGTCTAAAGAGTTCAACAGCTTTCTCAACTCGCTTATCGCCTACATTGTCATCGGCGTCTTCCTGACGGCCATGGGACTCCTGATGTGGGTGTTCCCTGATACCTCCGTTCTTGCCTACGGGTATGCCGACATGAGTACGCTGTTCATGCTCGGACCTTACGTCTTTATGTTCCTCATTCCCGCTATCACGATGAAGAGTTTTGCCGAAGAGCGGAAGGCGGGAACGATGGAGCTACTGTTGACACGTCCGGTTACCGACTGGGACATCATCCTGGGAAAATTCCTCGCTTGCTTTCTCCTTGTGATCGTTTCCCTGATTCCAACGCTTGTCTACTACATCTCGATTTACCAATTGGGTGACCCGGTGGGTAACATCGACAGCGCAGGCGTCATGGGTTCTTATATCGGGTTCCTTTTGCTCGGCGGCGTATTCTGCACTGTCGGGATACTGGCTTCGGCAATCACACCCAATCAAATCGTAGCGTTTATCACGGCCGCGTTTCTTTGCTTCTTTTTGTATTCAGGCTTCGACCGCCTGGCAGCGATAAATCTCTGGTCGGAGTATGCACTCGCCATACGTCAGCTTGGATTGTTATACCACTATGAGGCTATCGGGAAGGGACTAGTCGACAGCCGTGATTTGATCTACTTCTTCAGTGTTGGTTTTCTCATGTTGGCAACTACGAAAGTGGTGTTAAGTGCGCGATCATGGTGAACTGGGAGAGCAAAAAACTGGGTGATCTACTGCAACTGGCTAATGCCGTGGCGTTGGTTGTATTGATCAACATGGTAGCCTCGGATCGGTTCTTCCGTATCGACCTGACCGAAGAGAAGCGATACACGATCAAGCCGGCCACACGCGACTTGCTCGAGTCACTCGACGATAACGTCTATGTGGAAGTATATCTCGAGGGCGAACTCAATGCAGGCTTCAGGAGATTTCAGAATGCAATTCGCGAAACGCTGAACGAGTTCAGAATCTATTCGAATAACAAGGTCAATTTCACATTCGTCGATCCCAACGCGGCCATGAGCGCGAAGGCCAAGAACGAGTTCATGCGTGAGCTCTCGGAGAAGGGTATTACACCGACGAACGTCGTGGAAAGGGTAGACGGAGAGACTTCAGCCAAA
Organism: Cyclobacteriaceae bacterium; assembly: GCA_036563875.1. Taxonomy (GTDB): domain Bacteria; phylum Bacteroidota; class Bacteroidia; order Cytophagales; family Cyclobacteriaceae; genus ZC4RG29. The sequence goes on along the minus strand of DATCLO010000081.1, from coordinate 13,508 downwards.
TTGATCTTTCCGGGTGCCCTCGTTTCTTACGGTGGCTTTGAAACAGGAGTTATGCTGCTAAAGGGAAGCAACGCGCAATCGCCAGAGGAAGAGATCAATCAATCTATCGAGGGTGTCGAGTTTGAAATCGCTAATGCGATATACAAACTGTTCAACACGGATCGCAAAAGAGTGGCACTGCTGAGAGGTTATGGCCAACTGGACTCACTCGATATTGCGGGATTTAACAACGCGTTACTGGAGTTGTACGACGTGAGGAAGGTGGACCTTTCACGTCGATCGAATCTCGATGGCTACCAGGTGGTCATAATCAACAACCCGACCGAACCTTTCAGCGAACCCGACAAGTACAAGATCGACCAGTTCATCATGAAGGGAGGGAAGGTGATGTTCTTTCTCGATCGTTCCGATGCCTCTATGGATAGTGCTACCTACGAACATTCTGTCGCGTTGCCGCGCGACGTCAACCTGGACGATATGTTATTCCGATACGGAGTCAGAATTAACCATGACCTCGTACAGGATCGCAGCGCAGCGTTGTATCCGATCGTGACGGGACAATCCGGCGACAGACCCCGGATGCAGATGCTCGACTGGCCGTTCTTTCCCCTTATTAACCACTATGCCGATCACCCGGCTACTCGCAACCTTGACGCGACGCTCACACGATTCGTCAGTAGTATTGATACGGTCCGTGCCGACGGTGTTCGCAAGCTTCCAATCATGACGACATCACAGTATACACGCGTAGTTGGATTGCCTGCGAATATTACGGTCAACCAGCTGCTGCAAGTTCGCCCGGACCAGTTCAATGCAGGCAGCCGAGTCGTCGGCTACCTTCTCGAAGGGAAATTTACTTCCCTCTACCGGAACCGATTTGCGCCGGATGGTGTGAATACTGACGGTCGTCGCGACTCAAGCGTGAACACGTCAATCGTAGTGATTGCTGATGGTGATATTGCACGCAGCGAAATCAACCCGCGAACCGGCCAGCCCCAGCCGCTCGGTTTCGATCCGATGACCAACTACACCTTCGCCAACGAAGACTTGCTGATGAACCTGATGGCGTGGCTTACGGACGAGCAGGGGCTGATCACAGTCCGGGACAAGGAAATTCGGATAAGGCCGTTGGATCGGGCGCGGGCGGCGGCTGACAAGACGCAGTGGCAGGTGTTGAACCTGAGCTTGCCCGTCATACTGGTCGTGGTATTTGGACTGGTACGCGCCTGGCTCAGAAAAAGAAAATTTGCACGGGTATAGCTATGCAGAGAAAGAAGAACATTTCCCTTGCTATCTCGCTGGTGGTCCTGGTGCTCGCCTGTTTTGGTGTCTATTATTTAAAGGAGGCAGACGGGAGTGATGTCGACAAGGACTTATTCCGTCCTGACGACCTGACGTCCATTGATCGCGTCGTGCTTACCGGCCCGCGAGGGAAAGTGGACCTGGCGATCCGCGGCTCGCGGTGGCGTGTCAACGAAGACGTGCTGGCGGACGCGAATCTCGTCGACGTTTTATTTGCCACACTGCAGCAGGCGGAAGCGCGCAGGCCGGTTGCCGTGCGCATGCGCGAATCGGTGAGCCGCTATCTCGACAGTGCAGGGGTTCGCGTGGACCTCTTTGCGGGAAGCGACCAGGTGATGTCCTTTCTCGCGGGTGGAAATGCGGCTCGGACGGAAGCGTACTTCAGGGAGCCGGATTCCGACACACCCTACGTTATGGTGATACCGGGTTACCGCGTCTACGTATCGGGAATTTTCGAAGTGCCAGCGCCGGGATGGAGAGACCGTCATGTGTTTTCGCTCAATTGGATGAATTTCAGCGGGCTCGACGCTACTTTCCCAAACGATCCCACCGGAGGGTTTTCGGTAGCACGCGAAGGGAATATAGCCATGATTCCCGGAATGACTCAGGCCGACACAACACGCATCAACGATTTCATGGATAACATTTCCTTCCTTACGGCCAACGAGTTTGTGGAAGCTGACCCCGACAGCATCCGGTCGTTCGACCGCCTGATGACTGTCACGGTAAAGGACGTCGGTGGCCGCACATACCACCTCGAACTTTATTCCGGAGATGGGAATAACGCACCGTTTTATGGTATCGTCGATAGCTCCGCGGTGGGCGTTTTTGAGCGCAGCAAGATCGAGCCAATTCTGCGCAAAAAGTCCTGGTTTCGATCGAATTAGACGCCCCGGATTGCGTTTCCTAAATTCGGTTTTCTTTCTAACTTTAGGGCTCTCTAACAACCAATAACCACTAATCACGAATGAAATTCATCGTAAACTCCGTGTATCTGCTTAAGCAGCTCTCCAACATCAACGGGGTGATAACTACCAATCCAGTTGTTCCGATTCTTGAGAACTTCCTGTTCGAGTTGGACAAGGGGACGCTGACAGTCACAGCGTCCGATCTACAGACGAGTATGATTACCGAGTTGCAGGTAGAGTCCAAAGAAAAGGGCAGCATCGCTGTTCCCGCTCGGATTCTTTTGGAAACCCTCAAGAATCTTCCCGAACAACCGGTGACGTTCTCCATCGATGAATCATCGTACAGCATCGAAATCATTTCTGATAACGGCCGCTATAAGCTCTCCGGAGAAAATGCTACTGATTTTCCGCGCGTGCCGTCCGTCTCGAACGACTTCTACGCTACGATATCCTCCGAAGTGCTCGCCCGCGCGATCAGCAATACCATTTTTGCAACCAGCAACGACGAGCTACGCCCCGCTATGACGGGTGTATACATCAACCTGGGTGAAAAGAATACGGTGTTCGTTTCCACGGATGGTCACCGCCTCGTGCGCTACCGGAGGAAAGATGTAACTTCTGAGAATGGAAGTGCTATCATCATACCGCGCAAGGCGTTGAACCTGCTTAAGACCACCTTGCCGACGGAGAATACGCCGGTGAGTCTCGACTTTAACATGTCGAACGCATTCTTCCGATTCGGTAACATCAAGATGATATGCCGGCTCATCGACGAGCGATTCCCCGACTTTGAAAATGTGATCCCGGTCAACAACAGCATTAAGATGACGATTGACCGGACTGAGTTGCTCGGTGCTTTGAAGCGGATCTCCATTTACGCGAACAAGACTACACACCAGGTTCGGCTTAAGATCACGGGAAGTGAGTTGCAGATTTCCGCAGAGGACCTCGACTTCTCCAACGAAGCGAATGAACGTCTTTCCTGTGAACATGAAGGGGAAGACATCGAGATCGGATTCAATGCCCGCTTCCTGATTGAAATGCTGTCGAACCTCGACGTTGATCGCGTCCAACTCACCATGTCGGCGCCTAATAAGGCAGGTGTAATCCTTCCTGCAAGTACCGACAACAATGAGGACATCCTCATGCTGGTGATGCCGGTGATGCTCAATCAGTACGCATAGTCGTCGGCTCGATCAGTCCTCGTTTACCCAATTCGATAACCTCCATATTGGAGAGGCGTCCGTTGTGTGCTTCGAACCGGAGCATGGTCCGCATGCTGTGGAATCCCTGATGCCCGGCAGCGCCCGGATTGATGTACATGACACCTGTAACATCGTCTTTCATGACCCGCAGGATATGCGAATGTCCACATACGAGCACGCCTGGCGTGCGAGCTGTGATGAGTTTTTTGACGCGGGGATTGAATCGCGGAGGATTACCGGCAATGTGTGTCATCAGAATCAGGATGCCCTCGCATTCGAACCAGAGATCCTCAGGATAGCGCCTCCGAAGGCCCGGATCATCGATGTTTCCGTGTACCGCACGGAAAGGCTTAAAATTCTCCAGCGCGTCAGCGACGTCAGCAGAACCAACATCACCAGCATGCCATACCTCGTCGCAACCGGCAAAAAATTCGAAGACTCGCGGGTCCAGAAAGCCGTGGGTGTCCGATAGCAGGCCGATTTTCATGGATTGTGATCCTCTTTCTGCCTGCAATGTAAGAATCGGCTGAAGGTTGTGAAAAAAGCGCGGCAGCCAATGCGCATATTTGTGATTTGACCTTCATACACCATGAGACCCTTTTTGCTTTTGGTGATAGCATCCTGCCTGGCGGCACCAGCAGTTGCTGAGGGCGATTTTCCGTTTGGCTCCGTGACTGCCCAGAATCTTAAGATGACCTCGTACGAACGAGATCCCGACGCCGCTGCTGTCGTGCTGAACGAATTCGGCAATGCCTGTTTCGTAGAGGACGATATGTCGATCGTCCTTGAGTACCACGTTCGAATCAAGATATTCAGAAAAGAAGCGTTGTCTCTCGCCGATGTTTCAATCCCGCTGTATCGCTATTCCATTTGGAATAAGATGGATTACATCACCGGGTTAAAGGCATCGTCATTCACGCTCGCTCCTAATGGAAGTATTGTAGAGACGAAGCTTTCGATGAAGGATGTGATGACGGAAAAGTATGAAGAGGCGGAGATAAAAAAGTTCGCGATTCCGAATGCTGTTGAAGGTGGGGTAATTGAATTGTACTATGAACTTCACAGTCCATATATCTTCAATTTTCGCGAGTGGAAATTTCAGCGTGAGATCCCTAAAGTTCATAGTGAATACTGGACGTCAATTCCCGCGTATTACCGTTATAACATTTCGCTGATTGGTTTTCTTGAATTGTCGAAAAACGAATCCACAATTGTAGAGCGATGCATGTCGCGAGGTATCGCCTGCGTGAAGAGCAAATACGCGATGGACAACATCCCGGCGTTTATCGAGGAAGACTACATGACCGCGAAGCAGAACTTCATGGCTGCGATCCGTTTTGAATTATCTGAAGTGCATCATCCCACGGGGTATGTTGATAAAGTCACGAAAGAATGGAAGGACGTGGAGGAAGAGTTGCGACAAAATCCACGTTTTGGTGCCCAGCTCAGACGCGGCGAAGACATCCTTGAAAAAACGCTTGCCGCGTCCATCAAAGCGGAGCCGGATAAGCTGACACGAGCGCATCGCGTATATGAGCACATCGTGAAGCATTTTACCTGGAACGGTGAGGTCAACAAGTACACTGACCTGGGGATACGCAAAGCGTATGAAACACGAACAGGAAATGTTGCCGACTTGAACCTGGCGCTGGTTGCCGCGTTGCGTAGCGTGGACGTTGATGCTGATCCGGTTATACTTTCAACCCGTGACAATGCGTATGTTACGGAACTGTTCCCGGTGCTTAGCGACTTCAACTACGTCGTAGCGCGTGCGGTCATTGATGGACAAGTGCATCTGCTTGACGCAACTGACCCGTTGCTTCCATTCGGCATGTTGCCCTTCCAATGCCTGAATCACAAAGGGCGCGTGATTGGTTACAGGGAAACGTCCTGGCAGGAGATCAAGACGCCATTCAATTTCCAGCAGACCAATCATATCGACCTGACCTTGTCGTCAGACGGCGTGCTCACTGGCCAAATCCGGAATACTTATCAGGGTTACGATGCGCTCCGGAGACGGCGGCATATCGCCTCGTTCCGGTTCAAAGAAGAGTTCCGGAAAAGCCTGAGGAAGGAGATGGACGAAGGTGTGCTCACCGAGTTGGAGATCGTGAACCTGGAAGACGTCGAGAAACCCCTGATCGAGGAGATTGGTGTCGAGATTAGCGCCTTTAGCGACGGTGCCACTCAATTTCTGCTGAATCCCTTCCTGGTGAACCGGACGGTCCGGAACCCGTTCGTCTCGCAGGAACGGTTATACCCCGTAGATTTCGGGTCGACACTGGACGAGCGCATTACCATCATTGTGAACTTTCCGGAAGGCGTCCGGCTTGAAAACCTGCCTGACGAGGTGGGCCTGGTGTTGCCGGGGGATGGTGGTCATTTTATGCTGAAGGCCCAGAATGAGGGTCAGCGGGTGACAATTTTCAGCAGGCTTTCCACCAAAAAAGCGCTGTACAACCACAAAGAGTACTTCTATCTGAGGGAATTATTCGCCCGAATAGTGCAGGTTCAGAACACGGACCTTATTTTTGTGAAAGACTGATGCCCCAGTCGTTGCGCAATGCATAAACCTTTAAACGACACGAGGTTACGTTGATCGACGTATTTTCCAGCCTAAATGGTTTATATTGGGCTGATTTAAGTTGGATTTTAAGTTTACGAAGCAAAAGCCTTCCTAAATTGAAATGATATGAAGCGGACCGTTCTTTTGATTGTTGCGTTCCTTACTTTTTTTGTAGATACCCGCGCCCAAAGATCAGCCGAAGCTCTTGAACCCAATGATGCCACCCTTCAGGAACGGTTTAACATCATGCGCGATAAGTCGGAATCCTATTCTGAATATAAGGTTATCAGGACGTACGTTCTGGATGGAATGTGGAAGATCACCATGGATTCCATGAGGGCTCACAGGGCAGCACTCCGTGAAGCCCAAGCCGAAATCAAGAAACTCCAGGATGAAGTTGCAGCGGTAAACGCCGCCATGAAGGCCAAGGATGAAGCGGTCGCGAAAATAGAGCACGCCAGCACGCATATTAGTGTCCTTGGCATCGACTTCCTCAAATCCGTGTTCATTAGCACCGTGGGCATCATTATCCTCGCCTTGCTCGTCCTTCTCGGCCTCCTCATTGCCCGCGTCAAGTGGGTACAATCTTCAATGCGTGAAAAGATCGAAAACGCCGAAGCACTCAGCCACGAGTTCGAAGAGTACAAACGCAACGCCCTCGAAAAGCAGATGAAGCTCTCCAGAGAACTGCAGGATGAGCGGAACAAGTTGCATGATCTGCGCAGCTCGTAGGGAATAGGTAATCGGTAGTCGGTCGGAGATTGATGGAATCACTTTGATCCCGCGCGCGTGGGACAAGGGTTTGGATTTGCGATCAGCGATTGGCGATCAGCGATTTTCGATTTGTATTCCCTGAAACAAATTTTCGACCGGAGAGGACGCATCGGATTCTCCACACGACCCTTCACGCACGAATACAATCGCAAGTCACTAATCGCTAATCACCAATCTAAAATCCCCCGCACCTCTCGAAGGAAAATCTTCGAAGAATTTAGTATCTTTTCTGAGGCCGGAATTGTGCTCAATGAGCGAAGATTTAATTCCACAAGGTTATGGATGCGGATCCGAAGTCGAACCGAATAGCGTCCGGGCTGCTCGCGCAGTTTCCGTACAGTCATGCCCTGGAGTGGCTGGAGACGAACGGCATGGGTGGCTGGTCGTCGTCAACGGTTTCGGGAGCACATTCCCGCAGACATCACGGACTCCTGGTAGTACCTGAAGACCCAAATGGCGACCCTCTGGTGATGGTCTCCAAACTTGAGGAGTCCATCATTGAATCCAATATCCACTTTGACCTTGGTTGCAACCAATACCCTGGCGCGATTTATCCGGCGGGGCATCAACATCTGATTGGGTTTGAGCGCGATCTCTTCCCGGTGTTCACATACCAGGTGGCCGGACTAACCGTTCGCAAGACTATTGCCGCTCTTCACGGCGAGCCTACAGTTCTCATTCTATACGAGTTCGGAAGTTTCCCCCGTCCCTTCACGCTTGAACTCCGGCCCATGTATTCGGCACGTCCTGTGCACAACCTGTCGGTCGCGAACGAGTTCATCAACAAGCAATATGTCTTTTCAAACGGCGTACTGCGATTGAAGAACTATACATCGACACAGGAAATATTCATCAGCGTACCCGGCTCAACGTTCCGAGAAGATCAGCACTGGTACTACAACCTCATCTATGCTGCCGAACTCACACGCGGCGTGGATCACACGGAGGACCTCTACAGCCATGGAGTCTTTTGTGTGCGATTGAAAGGAGGGGACAAACTGGGGGTGATACTTTCTACTATGGAACCCCACCCGCGCCGCAGCGCATTCGCGCTTTTTCAAAAGGAGGAACGTCGACGGAAAAAATTGACGAATGATGCGGAGACGGAAAGAGTGAGGCGGCTCACTCTGGCGGCCGATCAATTTGTGATTTCAGATCGCGAGAAGCGGCCCATCGTTAGGGCAGGTTACTTCACGCCGGAATCAACACGTCTGGATGTACTTGTCTCGTTGCCTGGTCTTTTCCTGTCTACAGCCCGGCACAAGGCAGCGCGGCGCATCCTGCACGAACTGGCAGGATCGCTGGGCAAGGTCGGGCCGGGTGCGAATGTATCGTGGACCATTGAGGAAATCCTTTGGTACTACATCGCGCTATACCAATACTACCTGTTCACGCGAGACGCCGCGTTCGTCAGGACGCTCTTGCCTATGCTCTCAAGCCTCGTGGAATACCTGACCAAAGGCGTGCTTCCCCTGGGACGCGTTGACGAGGACGGGATGTTGGTTACGACAGTCGCCGAGTACGCTGAGGGTGTTCCTGTGCGGTTGATGGCGACGAATGTTCTCTGGTATAATGCAGTCCGTTTCCTCGAGTTCCTGCTGACAGAAGCGGGCAGGGGAAAGGACCCGTCGCGTTACAGCGCCCGCGCCGACCAGATCATGGAAAACTTTATAAGGGTCTTTTGGAATGAGCAAGATGGATGCCTTTACAATTACGTGATCGGCACGAACGGAAACAAAGAGATCCGACCGGATCAGCTATATGCGATAGTGTTACCCTATCCGTTACTTCCGAAGCATCGTGCTGATCGTGTATTGCATGTAGTAGAACGCGACCTGGTAACGCCGCGTGGCTTGCGGTCTCTGAGTTCCGCCGATCCGCAGTATGCACCTACGGGCTATGATACAGGTACAGCAGCACGCCTTGGTACCGTGGCAAGCTACTGGATCGGCGCCTACGTCGATGCGCTCATCCTGCTGCGTGGTTCGAGAGGAAGATCTGAGGCGCATTCCTACCTGGAAACTGTGCTGGAAGACCTCAACCAGGGTTGTGTAGGTACTTTGTCAGAATACTTCGATGGCGCCGCCCCGCACATTCAACGCGGCCGCATAGCCTCCGCCCGTGCCGTCGCGGAACTACTGCGCGTGATAACCGAACACAACTTGTTACATGAGGTCGCGAACGATCAGGACATCTCGGTTCCCCTGCCTTTCAGTCGTAAAGTAGGGCTGTGGCCGCTCTAGGGAAGTGTTGAAGTGTTGAAGTGCGCGAGTGTTGAAGTTGGATAAGTTCGACGTTTGGGATGTGGTGATGAGTGAAGGGAGGATCACGTAAACACGTACGCACGTAAACACATTTCCATCCGATGCCCTATCAAGTAGCACTCACCAACATCAACACATCAATACTTCCCTAGACACTCTTCAACAGTTCGCTTCTATACCTCGTGAGGATACTCGACTTGGAAAGAAACCCGATATACTTCCCCTTATCCACCATCGGCAGATTCCATTGGTTCGTTTCGTCAAATTTTTTCAACACCTGGTGAAGGTTGTCGTTAGGGGAGATGGTGGCATCGGGTGGTGTCATGAGTTCTTTGACTGTGATCTTATCGTACAGTTCAGTTCTGAATATAGTCTCCCGAACATTGTCGAGGTGGATGACACCTGCCAGCTTTCCTTCATCTGTAACGACAGGGAAAGTGTTGCGTCGCGACCTGCTGATGACCTGTACGAGGTCGCGCAGCGTAGCATCAGGATGAACGGGCAGGAAGTTGGTTTCAACGAGGTCACCCATGTCGAGCCGGCTGAGCAGGACCTTATCGCGGTCCTCCACGGAAACCTTGAGCTTTGCCGACAGCTTCTGTGCCTCCATAGACAAAGGCTGGAAGAAGTGCGTCATCAGAATGCTTATTGCAGACACGATCATAAGGGGGATCATGAGTCCATAGCCTCCCGTGATTTCCGCAATGAGGAATATTGCCGTTAGAGGTGAATGAAAGATTCCGCTGAGGATACCCGCCATCCCAACCAAAGTGAAGTTGGTCTCCGGGATGTTGCCGAGTCCCAGCATGTTGACCAGTCGCGAAAAAGCAAATCCGAGGTATGCTCCCATGAACAGGGAAGGTCCAAAGTTACCTCCATTGCCGCCTGCGCCGATCGTGATACCGGCTGCTAACGGCTTGAGAAAAACCATTACCGCGATGAACAGGAACACCTGCCATTCATTGTCCATCAAATCCCGCAAGACGCTTGTTTGCGTCAGGTAGGAAGGATGGAGGTTGGAAAGCGTCTTGATGGTTTCGTAACCTTCACCATAAAGTGGGGGAAATAAGATCAGGAGTACCGCCAGCGCCAATCCTCCGATGATTACTCTCGGCCAGACCCTGAAACGTGATATGAGGCGCTCGGCGTAGTGGAAGGCGTTTGCGTAGTACAGGGAAAGCATGCCGGCCAGTATTCCCAGCACGATGTAAAAGGGAACGTTGTGGTAGTTGAATTCCTGCGTAAGGCTAAAGGTGAGGATCACACCTTCCTGCAGGATAATCTTTGACAGCAGAGCCCCTGTGGCCGCGGCTACGATCAAAGGTATAAATGCCGACACGCTCACATCGGTCAGCAATACTTCAATGGCAAAGAGCACGCCGGCTATAGGGGCATTGAATGCCGCAGCGATACCGGACGCAGCACCGCATCCGAGCAGAATCGTACGATCCCTGTAGCCAAGCTTATAGGTTTTGGCGTAGTTGGATCCGATAGCGGATCCGGTGCTCACCATCGGCGACTCCAGCCCGCACGAGCCGCCGAAGCCTACCGTCAGTGCGCTCGTTACGATGTGCCCGTACATTTCACTCTTGGGCAGGATGCTCGATTGCTTCACGATGGCATACACAATTTCCGACGACCCCTTTTTGAGTGTTCCCTTGAGAATGTACCGCACATACAGGGCCGTCAGCGCCAGTCCTATCATCGGGAACAGGGAGAACAGAATGAACTGCTGATAGTTGACAGCCGCGTAGTCGACAAAGATTTGAATGTAGTGCACAAAGCCTTTGAGAACGATTGCAGCAAGACCAGCGGACAAACCAACCAGTACAGAGGAGAGAATGAAGAACTGCCGCGCGGTTAGGGACTCATGAAAATACCTTACAAAGCGGATGACAACCTGGTGCGCCCGTTCTAGCATAGCAGTATTCGCAAATATATACGGCCACAGTCGGTATAGGAAATTTTGATCGCACGATGTGAAGGGCAATCGGTCACGCGTCTCCGTAAACCTTGAACACCGGCTCCCTCAGCATCTGTGCAGGTTGAGAAAGAATAAATGCAATCGTTGCCGCGATATCTTCCGGCCTAACCCATTTCGTGAAATCAGCTTTGGGCATTGCCGCGCGATTGTCTGGCGTGTCAATCGTGGAGGGTATGATGACCGAAGTTACTACGTTGTGGTCTGCACCTTCCGCATTGAGAATTTCGGCAAGGCGCAGCACGAGCGACTTGGATAGTCCGTAAGCTACATTGCTGGCGCCATCGCGTGGTTGGAGGGCAGGCCTTGCGCCTACGAGTACAATGCGACCCCCGGTCGGCTGACGGATCATCTGATTAAAGGCAGGTCGCGCCACATGATAGGCAGTCTCGAAGTTCAGCGCGATCATCTTTCGGATCAACTCGCTGCCCGTGTCCTTGATCGTCCCACCGGCATAGCCGCCTGCGAGCAGGAGCGCAGCGTCTACCGTTTGGTGCTTCTGAATAACAGTATCGACAAATCCTGATGCAGCTTTTTCGTCAGCGAGATCCACGCGATGACTTTCATACAGATCCCCGGATGTGAAAACGTCTTTGTTGCCATGGAAAGATGTGGCGATCACCCGGTGTCCGTCGGCCAGCAGTCGTGCCACCACCGCGCGACCGAGGTTACCCGATGCTCCCGTGACAATGATATTCATTTTCTGGTTGGTGCTCATGACGATGATTTAGGTTACAAATTATGCAAATTCATCTTCCTGAACAGGACGGCGCAGAAGGATATGCTTGCTTTTTTGAGGTAATCGCCCTTACTTGAAAGACTCCTTCAACCTAATCATGACTGAAATCCAGCAGCCGGGTCAGCGCCTTTTGTCACTCGACTTTTTCAGAGGTGCGATCATGGTTCTCCTTGCCCTCGAAGCAGCCGGTTTTTATGAGATCATGTACGAGACTCAGGGTGGATGGTTTTGGCAGCAATTCTTTCATCATCCCTGGAATGGACTTCGATTTTGGGATCTTATTCAGCCAGGGTTCATGTTCATTGCCGGAACCGCCATGGCCTTTTCGCTGACCAAGCAATGGTCACAAGGGAAGAGCTGGAATGAGACTTTCGTAAAAATGCTGAAGCGATGCGGATGGCTGTTCTTTTGGGGTGTGTTGAATTATGCCGTACGGAGAGACGGACTCTCTTTTGAGTTATGGAACGTCCTTACCCAACTTTCATTCACGCTGCTAGTCGCATTTCTCATCTTCAACTGGTCATTCTACGCACAGTTTGCGTTCAGCATTGGCTTGTTAGTATTAACGGAGGTCCTGTATCGTTTCACAAATGTTCCGGGCTTTGATCAGCCATTTACCGATCAGCACAATTTTGGCAATTACGTCGACCTGATCCTGATGAACAAGATCAATGGCGGAGGATGGGTCGCCATCAACTGCATCCCCACAGCAGCTCATACGATATGGGGAGCGCTGGCGGGTAAACTGCTCATGCGCGAGGTCGATGCCTCAGTCAAAGTAAAGATGCTAATTGGGTTTGGGCTTGCAGGACTTGCTATCGGGTATGCGATGGACTGGACCATCACACCAATCATCAAGCGCATTGCCACGAGTTCATTTACCATCGCCTCCGGTGGATGGTGTCTTCTCGCCCTCGCCGTTTGCTACTGGTGGATTGACGTCCGCGATCACAAGAAATACCTTTCGTTCTTCACGATCGTAGGCATGAACCCCATCTTCATCTACCTGTTCTTCGAAATCGTTGGCCACCGATGGTTCAACGGCTACGTCGGCGCCATCACCAACGGCCTTATGAGCATGATCAATACCCCGGAATATCTGATGCTGATCATTACATCGCTGGTGATATTCGGATTGGAATGGGGAATGTGCTACTTTTTGTATAGGAAGAGGATATTTTTTAAGCTGTAATAAAGGTCGATTTGAGACTAGCGATTTGGGTTGCTGATCTAAGTTTGGTGTGAAGCTTAACGTGTTGTTTTCACCCGACGCTTTGTTCGAAGACACCAAATCACCAATGGCTGATCGCTAATCGCCGATCGCCAATCCTCCGGATTACTTTAGCATTTTAATCACCCCTCGCACGTACCCCACAGACTCCGCAAGACCCGGCAGCGGATCGTCGCCGTCTTTTTCGTACTCGAAGGCCAGGGTGCCGGTGTAGTTAATTTTCTTCATGGTTTTCAGGAAGGCAGGCAGGTCGATGACGCCGCGGCCGGCTTCGATAGAGTCTCCATCAGCTTCGCGCTTGTCTACATCTTTGAGGTGGCAATCGTAAATGCGATCCTTGTATTTGGTCGCGAGCGCTACGGGATCTTCCTTGATTCGGACGACGTGCCCGATGTCGATGCATATTCCGATGCGGGTATCGAGATCTTTGATTTTGTTGTGAATGTCGTTGACGCTCGAATACAGCTCGTCGCCGGGTCCGTGGTTGTGAATGGCAACACGGATGTTTGTTTCCTTGACCTTCTGCTCGGTGTAGGGC